>CAJTKW010000003.1:17815-41778 GCA_910577035.1 uncultured Acetatifactor sp. | reverse complement strand
AGCACCTCCCGCCACAGCCGGTCGGATTCCTCCGTATTTCCCTTAAAATGAGCCTTCATGGCTCCCAGCAGATTGGAGCCGTACTCGGTAATATCAAAGACCAGCACACTGCCAAGCTGAGCATCCAGGATGTAAAGGCGGGACTGATCCTCGTTTACTGCAAGGGAAGAAGGATTCCTGGCCAGTCCGCTTCTGCTCCCCATTCCGCCGAAGATAAACAGGGAATTTCCGTCATAGTCATAGCAGAATACCTTGCCGCCCGCATTGTCCAGAATGAAGTAGCAGCCATATTCCGTAGCCGCCACATCCGTAAAGGAAGACCAGTCGGCCTCGTCCGAGGCAGAGTATAAATCTCCGATAATGCTGTAATTGCCCAGCCGGCGAAGCACGTCTGTACCTGTGGGATTCAGGCGCCTGATGGAATCCGCTCCGTTCAAATGATCCTCATCGGACAGATTACTGATGGTGGCATAAACAAAATTGCTCTGATCCACAAAGATATTGCTGTACTCCGTGGGAATAATGGTCTCCATCCTCTGCTTCTGGGCATCCGTGGAAAAATAATTCTTCCAGATATATTCAAAAGGCGATACCGTTACCTGGGTGGCCCCCATAAAGCCCTGAAACTCTCCGGCCTCATTGAATTCCACCAGCCCCATGTTAATGCCGTAGGCAATTACGTAAATCCTGCCGGAGCCGTCCACCACCACCTTCACAGGCATATAATTTTGTGAGGCATCCATCAAATCCGTTTCCGGCCTCCCCACCTCCCGGACCGGCTTCCGGTCTTCGTCAAATTCCACGATTCTTCCGTTTCCGGAATCCGCCACATAAACATGATTTTCCTCGGTAACGAAGACTCCCTGGGGCCCGGAAAGCCCCTCCGTGATTTCTTCCACAAATTCCCCCGCTTCCGTGATCACAAGGATACGGTTATTCCCCGTATCCGCTATGTAGAGAAGGCCGTCCTTAAAAAACAGATCCTGGGGCGTTTTCAGCTCCGTTCCCAAGCGGCTGCCCGCAAAGGATTCCGCATACAAATAGGCATGGGGTTGAAGCACATCCTCTGCCCACCAGTCGTAGCAGTAGGTATCATAGGGCATGACCGCCGCCCGAACCGTACTGCCTGAAAATACCAGTGTGCCGGCCGCAAGCATAAGTCCAAGAATCCGCTTGCAAATATTGAATTCCTTCTTTTTCATCTTTTCCATCATTTACCTCCCCCTATTCCTTGATACCGGAGGATGCCATGGTTTCCACGATACTGCTCTGATTGATGATGAAAATCGTAATCGGCACCACCATCATGATCACCGTCACCGCCGCCGTGGCTCCTGCTCTGGAGATACCCCCCGCCGCAATCTGGGACAGGGCATAGGGCAGGGTCTTTAAGTTCTCACTGTAGATGAAATTTCCTCCCTGCATGTTCCACAGATCCTGAAAGGAAAAGATAATCAGTGTCAACCAGGCGGGCTTTACCTGAGGCATTGCGATGCGGATAAATGTAGAAAACTCGCTGGAGCCGTCGATCCTGGCCGCCTCCAGCAGGCTGTCCGGAATCTGTTCCATGAACTGCTTCATTAAAAACAGTCCCATAGGCTTTGCAACGGCCGGAATAATCAGAGCCAGATAGGAATCCAGCCAGCCGATTCTGCTCATAATCAGGTAATTGGGAATAGCCGTTACCTGTCCCGCAAACATCAGGGCCGTTACCACCGTACCGAAAATCAGATTCCGCCCGGGAAATTTATGCTTTGCCAACGCATAGGCACAAAGGCTTGCAATAATCAGATGCCCCAGCGTACCGGCAACGGTAATCAACACCGTATTGAAAATGTATCTGGAAAAAGGTACCCAGGACTCCGACATCAGCACAAATACATCATGGAAGTTTTTCAGGGTCGGATTGCGCACAAACAGCCTGGGCGGAAACACAAACAATTCTTCCAGCGGCTTTAAGGAGTTGCTGACGGAAAGCACCAGCGGCACCACCATAAACAGCCCCAGAGCGATTAATAAAAACATATTCAAAAAATTACCCGTTCTGGAATGGCTGGGTTTGACGCCCTTTCTCTTCTTTTTTGCCATGTCAGTTTCCCACCTTTCTAAGCAGCTTCTGTACCAGCTTGTTACACAGGATCATCACCATGAACAGCAGCGTGGCAATGGCGGAAGCATATCCCATCTCAAAACGGATCGTTCCGTAGTCCACCAGATGAGATACCACCGTGTGAGCCGCATAGTCCACACTGGGGAATCCCGCCAGTGCCGCCAGCTGGTCATGGATGGCAAAGGAATTGGTGATGGTCATCACCGCGCCAAACATAAGCTGAGGCTTCATGGAGGGCAGGGTAATATACCACAGCTCCTGAAAGCGGTTTTTGATGCCGTCCACGTAGCCCGCCTCATAGAGGCTCTGGTTCACATTCTGCAGACCGGCGATAAAGGACAGGAAACCGGTTCCCATGCTCATCCACAGCACCACGATAATCAAAATCGGCTGTATGTACCGGGCATCCTCAAACCAGAGGATTGGCTTGTAGATGATTCCCAGCTTCTGCAGCCAGCCGTTGGCCATGCCGTAGCTGTCGCTGGAAAAAATAAATTTCCAGATAAAATACGCCTGCCCGGAAATGGTGGGAGCATAAAACACCAGTGTCATTAAAGCCCTTAAGAATCGGTTTTTAATCTCATTAATCATCCAGGCGATGATCAGCGCCGCAAAGTACCCGATAGGACCGGTCACCACGGCAAACAGAAAGGTATTCTTCACCGCCGTGGGAAATACATCATCCGCAAAAAACAGGTTGATATAATTCTGCCAGCCAATGAATCTGGGCGCCTCCAGTACATTATAATAAGTAAAGCTTAACCCAATGGACGTGGCCACCGGCACCAGATAAAACAGGATGAACAGCAGGCAGAAAGGGGCTACAAATAAATACGAGATTTTTGCTCTTTTCATCTGCTTTCCGGTCATCGCAAAACGATGCTTAATGTCCGACCATAAACACGCGGATAGTTTCTTTTCCATATTCATCCATCTCCCTACTCATCCAGACCAAATTCGATCCGTTTATTGGTTATCTCGTTATTGATGGTTTTCACATAATCCTCCAGGGTCTCCCGGGGATCCTCCTTGTTATTGTAGACTGCATAAAAGGCATTCTTTACATGACGCTCCGTAAAATACCCGCCGGGTATCTCCGGCACCACCTGCACCCATTCCAGCTGGGCCTTTAACTGCCGCAGATCTCTTCCGGACCAGGGCAGATTCTCCAGAGCGTCCATATTAGCCGTAGCCACACGCCCCGCCACGCCCAGGATATTTTCCACCTCAATGCAGTAGCTGGTCTGGATTTCCTCACTGGTCCACCACTTTAAAAACTCCCAGGCCTCCGGCTTGTGTTCGGAGGTATCCAATATAATGGAGGCCGTCTGCCCCGCAATTACGGAGTGATTCACATTGCCCGCCTCGTCCTCATGGCCCGGCACCAGGGTAAAGCCCCATAATCCCTTAATCTCCGGGGCAAATACCGAAAGATAGCTGTATGAAGTATAATCCGCAATCGCCAGCGGCATCTCACCCGTCCGGAAACGGTTGGCAAAGTCATAGGTCACCGGCATCCTGTAATCCGCATAGTTGCCGGACCACTGAGAGAATGCTCCCACCGCCGCCTCCGTATCCAGGCCGCTGGCAGTGCCGTCCGCTTTATAATAAGAACCGCCGTACTGATAAAGAAACATACCATAAGAGGTGTAATCCGGCACGGTGCCCACGTTCATATTGTTCTTCTGAATCACAGTCAGGCATTCATAAAACTCATCCCAGGTAGTGGGAACCTCCAGCCCCAGTTCCTCTAAAATATCCGCCCGGCAAAAAAGCATCTGGAAGGATGTGGTCTGGGGCAGCCCATAAACCCCGCCGTCAAAACGGAACATATCCAGCGCCCCGTCCATGAAACGCCCTGTCACCTGATTAAAATCATCAAACTGCGTCAGGTCCGCAGCCGCATGGCGGAGGGCGTAATTCACAGGCTCCTTACTGGCCACGCCCAGGGCCACATCCGGTCCCTCTCCTGCCAGAGTAGCCGACAGCAGATTATCTCTGTTCACCAGCTTTACGTTGGCCGGAATTCCGCTCTGCTGCACAAAGTAATTGTCAATTAAATTCTTTAACACCGTGGCCTGATCCCTGCCGCTGCCGGAGGCGCTGGAAACGGAGGCCGCATCCGCCAACAGCCAGATGGTCAGCGGATCTCCCTCATACACGTCACCGATGCTCTCATAGTCTTCCGTAAAGCTGGCAAAAAAAGCCTTTAATTCATGTCCTGCCTTCTCCAGGATATTGGCCTTTGCTTTAGGCAGCGCAGTACCGGGCTTCTGCACCAACAGATAGTCGATCTGCAGGGGCTGCTCCTTCATGCTTAAGGACCAGGAGCCCAGGGAGATAATATTGTCCTTAAAGGCGGACCAATATTTGGGAATGGTCTCCGGTTTTCTGTTCATGATTTCCAGCTGTACGATCAAACTGTCCAGAGCAGCAGACTGGCTCCCCTTGGAACCGCCGGCGTAAGCCTCCACCCGCTCTGCCAGATCGGATATGGCTTCATACTGTTCGGCTAAAATCTTAAGCGCCTCCGGTGTTTTCTTCTCCAGCTGGTAATCCCGCATCATATCCGGCGAAGATCCGATCACCATCAGCAGCTGTCTGTACGCCCGATTCAGCTCAAAGATGCAGTCATCCGCATTATCCAGAATCCCTGCCATCACGCTGCCCAGCTCTACCCGCATGGTAAGCGTGTGCACTCCTTCCGTAAGATAAAACAGCCAGGGCTCTTCTTTACTGCCAAGCTTTGCAATCTGCCAGTCGTTTTCATAGTAAAAGCGAAGCTCCCTGGCCTCTTCAAAGGGCGCAGCCCCGTCAATCTCCAGGGCTCTGACCACCGTCACCCCCTGCTTGATGCTCTGCTTATATTTGACGGCAATCTCATACAATCCGTCTGTGGGCACTTCCACTTCCCAGGTAATCCACTGCCCCACCTGATTCCAGTTGTTTCCGCCGATGGAATTCATACGGATTTTTGCCGCGTCATAGGGCTCGGTCTTCGGTGAGGTCCTGTCATTCACCGGGTACAGGGTGGATTCCGACTTATAAACCGCATCTTCTCCCTGGACCTTGATTACCTTTCCGGCCGGCGCCTCCAGCGCTCCCCTTGCTCTTGCCTCTTCCAGATATGCTGCATAGGAGGGCCGTCCGGGAGCCTGCGTCAATGTTAAGGAAGCAATCGCCATGGGCTCCTTCACGGATGTGAACGTAACGATATTTTTCCCTTTGTTAAAATAAAAGCTGTATGGCTCCCGCTCATATCCACTGCTGTCCCCGCACCAGGCGCTCATCCATTCAGGGGCTTCCACCTGCGTCGGCCGGATGTCGTTGCCCCGGACATCTCTGTCAACCGGTGCCTGATTTTTCCAGTTTCTGGAAAACTCCAGATATTGGGCCCCGTCAAAGGGCAACTCGCCGTTTATGTAAATTTCCCGTTCAATGGCGTTATTCTTGCCCTCCATGGGATAATATTCCGTCAGAATCTGATAAAAACCCGCCTCCGGAACATCCACCTCCCAGGTAATACTCCCTTCCTGAGCCGTCAGCGCCACGTTCTGCCTTCCCTCATATTCCCGGACTTTTTCAAATCCTGCTCCGGCCTCCGAAAAGTCTCCCCCGGCCATGGTGATCTCCCTGTCGGGATGTGCCGCGCCCTGATGTGTCCCCAAATAATCCTGATATTTGACGGTGTCATACACCTCCACATAATAGGAAGACAGATCATTTTCCGATGCAGCTTCATTTCCGGCAGCCGGATTACTCCCCGCAGCCCTGGTCCGCATCACGCTTCCCGGCATACTTCCAAGAACCAACGCCGCTGCCGCCGTCAGCGAAATAAATTTTATGCTGTTTCTTTTCATATTCGTGACCACGCCTTTCTCTTCTCACTCATCCCATGATTCCGCACTGCGGGAGCGCAAACTTAGTATTTCCACTCATTAACCCACCGCAATTCCATCCTCCCGTCCTCCGAAAATTCCACCGGCAGCCAGATATAACGGGAGTCGCTCAGATTATCACTGTTCCAGCGGTCCCCCATATAAATCAGCTCCCCTGACGGAGCTTCAAAGACACAGGTACTCTGGGAGTCAAAGGTGGTCACCTTATCATCCCCGATACAGGGATCCCCCATGTTCTCCCATTCCCCCAGCATGGAATTACTTTTATAATATCTGGCCTGATTGGGTGCCCATCCCGTACAGCCGGAGGACAGCAGGTAATAGTCTCCGTTCCTTACAAAGACCGCCGGTGCCTCTCTTTGCGCCCCCGGATAGAGGCGGATAAAATCTTCGCCGTAAACCGCCTTCTCCGGCGGCGTGGCCAGATAAGTGTATTCGTCGTTTAATTTCGATATGTAAAGGGTCAGATTCTCTTCGCTGGAATAAATGATATACGCCGTCTTGTCTTCGTCCACAAAAAGATTCATGTCCCGGGCCATCCCTCTGCTGGAAGGATACATATCCTCCTGATCCTCGGGGCAGACATTCAGCCGGTATCGGTCAATGAAGCGATAGGGACCAAAGGGAGAGTCGCTGACTGCAACTCCTGCGCTGGCTGCCGCATAGCTGCTGTCGCTCTCTTCCGTGGGACCGTCCGCGTGAAACCACAGCACATACTGCTTTGTCTGCTCGTTATAAATCAGCTTGGGCCGTTCGATAATGGCACTGTTCGCATCCAGGCAGCGAAACACATTGTCCAGCTGCTCTTCTGTATATCCTTCATAAAGCTCCTTAAAGTAATCTTCCGTTTCCAGCTGTTCCCGGGAAGAAACATTGCGCATGATAATCCCCTCATACTGCCAGTTATACAAATCTTCGGAGCTGTAGGCCCGGATACCGCCCCTGGCTCCCGCCGTCTTGTCCTCTCCCACCCAGACCCATCGGGCAGCCGTCTCACCGGTCTCGTCATCCAGAAATCTCATTTGCTGCACCTGGCCGCCATGGGCCTGAATCAGCTCGTTATCCGTATCCCGCCACTGCTCTCCCGGGCGGAAGGAATCATATCTGCATTTTTTTTCCAACAAGGTATAGCCCTCCTTTAACTCCATGAATTTCTCTTTGTAATCCGCTTCTTTTGCCGATGCCTGTATCCTCAATGCTTCCGCGGCCCTTACGGCCTGCTCATATCTTTCATAAGAAGCTTTGGTATACATTTCACCGCCTTCCGCCGCCGTGTATTTTTCCAGCGCCAATTCCAGCAGCTCTCCTGTATACTCCGGAACTATTGCAATCCGGATATAGCTTAAAATCGGTATATCCATGGCCCGCTTGCCCTCTTCGTTATATACCTTTAGGTTCAGCTCCCCATCCTCCACCCGGACATCAAACTGCTTTTCCGTGAGCCGGTAACGCAGCAGCTTCTCCCCCTCCACCATTCTCCTGCCTTCACAGTCCACATCAATCTTTCTGGGACCAAAAGGATTATAAAACCCCACCGTCACCTGGTACTCACCTGCCGGAAGCTGGAAATCATAGGCAAATCCCATCTCCGCCCCGCCCGGGGGATACTCCTCCTCCTTTATGGTCCACTTGCCGGCCAGAAAACCTTCTCCCAGACGATCCTCTTCCCGCACCATATAATCCTCCTGCCGGTATCCCCATGTCTTCCCCGATCCCGCATCCGTCCCAAAAGGCTGATCGCTGACGGACTGGTACAGGCCGCAGATCTGACCTTCCGCAAAACCTGCTGGCTCTGCCGATGCGCAGTCCACGTTGTACAGCAGGAAATCGGCCTGCAGAAGTTCTTCCGCTGTCACCTCATTTCCGGATGCCCTGCTCTCCCCATCCTGCTCTTTCTCAATATCCTGGGGCACTCTCACCGAGGGTTCCCCGCCTGCCGTTCCTGCCCTCTGTCCGCTGCCGCAGGCTGCGGCAAACACTGTCAACATTCCCGTCAGCAACAATGCCGCCACTCTCAAGCCCCGGTCCCTTCCCATCTGCATCCCTCAACTTTCCGATCTGATTTTTGTTTTTTATTATATCACCAATTCCACAATATGCAATCGGTTGCATTCACAAAATCATCTTTTTGTTTTTGTCTATTTTGTACAAAATGAATTCTTAGGCAATCGATTGTGTTTATCTGTTTTGCATGTGGTTGTTTTTACATGTGTCAGCATTATGGATAGAGGCCCCTTAAGGGGCCTCTATCCATAAGACTGCCTGAAAAACGCAAAAAAGGCACCTGCTGTTACGGCAGGTGCCCAGGTATCCTAATACAAAAATACTGTTCTATTTCGTTGAAACTGACCGCGGCAATAACGATTAAAATTCGTCCCTGAAATATCCGGTCCTTTGCAAATCTAACTTTTTTATCTTCCTTTCCTGTAAAATCTCTTCTATCCGTCACCTGACTGTTCCGTACTCCATAATATGCTCCTTTCATTGCTGATAAAATGATTCCTGACACCGTATCCCGCAATATTTCCATTCCCTATATAGGTAGCCGAAAATAGGATACGAACATCTTCAGACCCGTTTTTCAGGTCTGCTTTCATCGTCTTATATATAGCTTCAAACATAATACTGTGCCTGGGCCTCCCACATCCTGCGGTAAACCCCTTCCTCCGCCACCAGCGCATCATGGGTTCCGTTCTGGACAATCCTGCCCTCATCAAACACGGCAATCTCATCGCAAAAGCGGCAGCTGCTCATACGGTGGGAGATAAATACCGCGGTCTTATCCGCCACCATTTCATTGAAGCGCGTATAAATATCCTGCTCGGCAATGGGGTCCAGGGCACTTGTGGGCTCATCCAGAATCACCATGGGGGCATTCCGGTACAATGCCCTTGCCAGCGCTATCTTCTGCTTTTCGCCTCCCGATATTTCAATTCCATCTTCGTCACCGTCCTGCTGATCCTTTAAGAGCCTGGAATCAATCCCGCTCTGCATGCTCCTGACTCTTTCATAGATACCCGCATCCTGAAGGCTCTTTATTACCCTGTCCCTGTCAAATTCAGGGCCTGCCGCCACGTTTTCCGCTACCGAGAAGGAGAATATCTTATAATCCTGGAACACAATGGAAAAGAGCCTGATATATTCCTCATAGTCATATTTGCGGATGTCAATGCCATTTAAAAGGATCTCTCCCTCCGTAGGATCATAAAGCCTGCACAGAAGCTTGATGAAGGTAGTCTTGCCCGCCCCGTTGGCGCCTACAATCGCCAGTTTGCGGCCTGTCTTCAGGCGAAAGGACACATTCCTTAAGACCATCCTGTCATTGTTGGGATAATGGAAGCTCACATTCCGGAACTCCAGCTCATACTCGTTATCGAGGCGCTTTTCCACAGGAAGCGTCCCGTCATACTTCTCGTTTTTGACCGCCATCAGCTCGTGATAGCTCTCCAGATACAGATTCTGTGTATTAATATTGATAAGCAGCGAAAACAACGCACTGATCTGCGACTGCAGAAGGGTGATGGCACCGATGTATTTTGTCACCTGCCCTATGGTTATCATACCGTAAATGGCCTTGATTCCCACATATACATACACTGCCACGGTAAACAGACTCTGTACAAGCAGTGCCCATGCCCCCACCTTCATGCAGTCTCTGATCGCCTGCTTCTGCGCACTCTCAATATTCTTCCGGGCTTCCATGCCTTTCCTCCGGATCATATCGGACATTTTAAAGATTCGAATATCCTTACCCATGGAATAATTATTTATCAGGTAATAAAAAAACCAGTAAATCCTCCCGTTCCTTACCTCTATCTGATCACTATTGTACCGAATCTTCCCCTGCCTGGCCTCACATTTACTCCCCACGTAGATGCTGAGTACCAGCAGCCCGAGAAGCAGGAAATAGCTGACCGGCGAGGCGAAAAAGCCATACACCACCCCTTCCCCATGATAAGGCGCTGCGACAAACAGGCCGGCCATGGCAGCCACCGCTCCGACGCAGGAACAGATGACGCCAATCAAATCCAGGGATCTTATTAAATAATCTCCCATCCCCCCCATCTTATCCGTATTGGCATCCGCCTGGGCAATGAGTTCCAGGGTGCTGTTCCTTTCCAAAATGTCATAATCGAGATTCATGGCCTTGGATCCTATATCCCTGTTCTTGCGATGGGCCACAAGCTGCCAGTGAATCTGCAAAAGCCACATCATCGCACTGCGGATCAGCTCCATCAGCATCCGGCCTGCCACCATCACCGCCGCAATGGCAAGAATCTTTTTCTTATCCTCCCGGTTCATCAGCATATCCACGATTTCCGCCCCCAGGATCATATTCAGAAAGGGCATGGTCCGCTCTATGAGTGTATACAGAATACTGGCCGGAAAGCACGAAGGACAAAGATGGTATATCGTGCTCATATTCTGTCGATAACTTTTCCAAAAAGGAAGCTTGCTCTTCTGCGCATCCGTGTTATTCTTCTTCATGGTTTTCGGCCTCTCCTTCTTTGTAATACTGACTCTGTACCGCAAAAACCTCCGCATATTTCCCCTTCTTTTTCAGAAGCTCGTCATGCGTCCCGGTTTCCACAATCCTGCCGTTCTCCAGATACAGGATCTTATCACAGAACTTCGTGCTGGCAAGCCTGTGGGAGATAAACAGCGCTGATTTTCCCCGGGTAGCCGTTTTATATTCTTCATACATATTGTTTTCCGCAATGGGATCCAATGCGGCCGTGGGTTCGTCGAGCACAAGCATGGGGGCATCCTTATACAAGCACCTGGCAAGCATAAGCTTCTGCATCATGCCTCCTGAAAGCTGGATTCCGTCAGGATCAAAGCTTTGGGTCAGACTCGTCAGTTCCTTCCGCTCAAGGGCCTGCACTTCCTTCCACAATCCGGCATGGTGCAGGCATTCACGGACTCTTTCCATATCCGTCTCCGCCTCCACACGCCCGGATATACTGCTGGCAATGGAAACCGGCAGCGTATTAATATCCTGGAAAATAACCGCCAGCAGCTCGTGATACTGATCCAGATTCAGTGTTTCAATGGAATGGCCGCCAATCAGGATCTCCCCCTCCGTGGGATGGTAGAACCCGCACAGCAGCTTTACCAGGGTGGTCTTCCCTGCCCCGTTATGCCCCACAAGCGCAATCTTCTCTCCCGGCCGTATGGAGAAGGATACGTTTTTCAAAATATCCTCGCCTTCCGCCTCATATCGGAAAGACACGTTTCTGAATGTAATCTCGGGAAACTGTCTGTACCACTGGGAGGGAATGCTTACCCCTTCCTCCCGCAGGAATTTATCGGGATAATCCAGCATTTTACGATATTCGCATATCATCTGGTTCCCTTCCAGCAGATAACTGATATGATAGCGCAGCATGCCAAACCAATGGGCAAGGCCGGCGACCACACCCAATCCCAGCGTAAATTCCGCTATGCTGAAGGTACCGTCCAGTACCCCGGTGACCAGAATGCCATATGCCAGAAGGTCCCTTGCCGCAGCAAAGAGGGAATCGGATACACTTACGGCATACTTGCGCCGGCACTGCTTCCCCCCCAAAGCCCTGTTTCTGGCTTCCAGCCTGTCAAACCCGGCACGGAACCAGTCAGCCATATTGTAGATACGAATATCCTTGCCGTTCTCCACGGAGATTGTCTGCTGTTTGAGGTAAAAGAACCTGCCCCATATCCTGAACTGCTCATCCATGCTTTTTGCCCTGAATTTACGGGACCGCGCCTCCAGCAAAGAGCTTACAATGGACATGACCACTATGATCGCCATAATCCGCCAGTCAAAAAAGGAGATGGTCAGGGAATACAGGAGAATCCCCAGAATCGTGGAGACGATCAACGGGTAATTGATGTACATCAGGTTTACGCCATCCCTGTACATGTTGACGGCATGGGTGGCCCGGGTCAGAAGACGCTGCTGCGCGGGAGACTCCACATTATCATAATCCGCATGCAGGCTTTTCTTCACGAGCCTCATCAGGAACTCCCTGTTCTGGGCGGTCTGATAATAATATTCGCTCCACGTCTTTATATACTCTGTCCCAAACCGGCAGAGCAAGAACACCCCCAGCACGACGGCCATTACCATCAGATAATGGCCCATCCTCCCCTTTTCCGTGATACTGGCAACGACTGCCGCAAGGGTGATCGTCCCCAGCATCTGCCCTGCCAGATTGAAAAATACCGTTCCATACACCCCCAGCCTCATGGCGGGCTTTACTTCATACAAGGTTTTATACATGTACCGCACGTTGCCAAACAGCGAATACTTCTTTTCTTTCCTGTTCATGCCAGTCTCCTGCTCTTTCCCTTCCTTTTTCCTCATTTTGCCAAAGCCCCCTTCTTTCTCAGGAGCAGCCTTGCCAGGGCGATTCCCTGCAGCTCGGCCTCCGAGAAGTTCTTCCCACCTTCCGATATTTCCTGGTCTACTCCCATTGGAAGCTTCCGAATGGTATCATAAACGCCGGCTTCCCGCAACGCTTCAATGACCTGGTCTCTTGAGTAATTCTGATATAAGGCCACATTGTTGAAAACGGTGTCTTTGAACATGTACGTCTGCGGATAACTCACAGGATTTGCCTGCTCATTGCTTTCCCCGGTCAACAGGCTTTCCATCTCCGCCGTTTCCTTCTCCAATGCTTTTAACCGAAGGATCCCGTCGGCAATCTTCCTACAGGGCTTGAAAACAAAACTCATACTATAGATAACGGCCGCCAATTCACCCATTGTAATCCTGCCCGTCACCGCAAAGAACATGCTGCTCCACAGAACGATCAGCAACGCCCCATTGCCGACAAAAGAAGCCAGTGCCTTCAGCCCGTACAGCGTCCGGGAAGCTGATTCCTTTTCCCGGCAGATATAGTCATTTAAATTTTCCTGTCGCACCAGGACCTGCTTCACCGCGTCAAAGGCCCTGAGCACCTTACGCCCGCCCAGGACGCTTCTGACTCCGTGCAGATAGTCCTCCAGTGCCCTGGTATATCGCTCTTCCGTGAAGCATGCCTTCCTTTTCAGTATACACGAAGCTGCAAACTGCCCTGCACCGGCCACAGCTACCACCGGCAGGAGTAAGGGCTCTGTGCACAGCAGGTAAATCACCGCCGTAATCACGTACACGGCCTGCAGGATCATGTCATACAGATTATTGACTCCGTCCTCCAGTATCATTCTGATGCCGGCCGCAAATTTTGACAGATAGTAGTCCAGGCTCTTTTTCTCAAACTGGTCTTCGGAAATAGAAAACAGCCTGTGGATCAGCCGATTCCGCAGATCCATTTCCATGTCCCCCGCAACGATTGTCTGACGGCTCCTGCTCAGCCACTCAAAAAGTAATACCCCCAGACTGAAGGCAACCACAATCGGACATTTTTCCAACAGCTCCCCGATATTGTCGGAATCTACCAGAACCTGTATCACACAGGCCCGCAGAGGGGACATAACCCCAAAGATTACCAGGGGAACCAGGCTGAGTATAACCCTGCCTGCATTTTTTCTGTAAGTATCTTTCATCATTCTTATTCTCCTCCCTTTCCCCCTTATCTTACCACGCTCCCGGATAATAACAAAAATCGTGCACGAATTGTTTATTTTCGTGCACGATTGCGGTTTATACCCTTCCGGATGGCACAAACCATGATGGAAGCCCGACTCAGCAAATCGTTCTTCCGATTTATTTTACCATATTTTGTCCGGACGAAAAAAATCGTGCACGAACTGTTCCTTTTCGTACACGATCTGCACCTCCCGCTATTCCGGCCCTCCGGGGCCGTCACAGCGGCAGCATAATCTCTGTGGAAAACACGCCGGGCTCATTGGCCCGCCTGATATAGCCGTTATACTTATCCACCACCAGGTCAATCCGTTTCAGGCCGTGCCCATGGTCGCCCCGCTTATTTGAAATATACTCCGCGTCAAGCCTGCGGATTACTTCACCGGTGGAATTGGTAGCGGCAATGTACAGCTGCCGCTTCCTGATACATAGATAGATCCGCAGAAACCTCTCTGCATCTGCCGGCATTTTCCGGCAGGACTCCACCGCATTATCAATCAGGTTTCCTATGATAACACACAGGTCCATATCCCCAATCGCCAGATTTTCCGCAGCCTCCGCCTTGCAGATGACACGGATCTTCTCCTTTTCGGCAATACTCAGCTTGCTGTTGAGGATTGCATCCAGGCTGACGTTGCCCGTGGTATATTGCAGCCTGATGTCATCCAGGTCTCCCTCCAGCTCATTCAGATACCGTTCCGCCTCCTCAATCTGCCCCATGGCAAGATGCGCCTTAAGCTTCTGGAGATGATTATGGTAGTCATGACGCCAGCCCCGCATAATCATATAGATCTCATTCACTTCCTCAACCTGCCTGGACATCACCTTTACCTGATAATCCAGATATTTTCTGTCTCCAAAACGAAACATCCAACGCCTCCCGACTCCGGTCTGTTCCTTTCCGGCATTATTTGAAAAAGTATTTCATAAATGCCTCATTTAACGGCCCGTATGCACCGCGGCTGACCGGTATTACCTCCCCGTTCTCGAGAATACATTCCTCCCGGGTAATCTTACTGACAAATTCAAGATTCACCAGCACCGACCGGTTCGCCTGCACAAACCTGGCAGGATCCAGCTTCTCCTGCATCTCCTTCAGACTGGCTTTCCATTCATAAACCCTGTCCACCGTCTGCATCTTCAGATAATGCCCCTCCACCTGTATAAACAGGATCCCGCTTCTGGACAGCCGCAGATTCTCTCCCTGGTACTTCATGGTAAGATAATCCTCCCTGCTGCTCCCAAGCTTCTCCATACATGCGTCCAGGGCTTTTATCAGCTCACCCTCCTGCACAGGCTTAATCAGGTATCTGACTGCGCCGATTTCATATCCCTCATATACAAACTCGGGCTTCCCGGTGAGAAACACAATCTGTACATTGCGGTCAGATTTCCTGATTTCATGGGCCAGCTCCATACCGTTCATATCTTTCATGCAGACATCCAGAAATATGATATCGAATATATTCTGCCCTTCATATTTAAACAAATATTCCTCCGCGCTTTCAACATATGTGATCGCAGTCCGGATATTCCCGGCCTTTCCCCACGCTTCCACCATCTTCCCGTAATAATCATGCAGCTTAGCCTCATCCTCTACGATTGCCATTCTGACCAACATACTCCACTCCCTGTCTCTTCATGCTTCCCGTCATGCCCCGGCAGTCAGGAAAAGGGAAATGCCCCCTCAAAGTAATAGACATAATAACTCCCTCCGTGGGAAGCCGTCCACTGATCTGCCAACGTCGGCTCCTGCCCCATCTCCTGCACCAGATACCGGAATCCTCCGGAATTCTCCTGCCCGCCGTCGTCAAGAATGAGAAAATAAAATCCCGGGGCCGTGCCCAGATATTCCTCCAGCCGCTTCTGAGCCCCGGGAGTAGTGGAAAACCATCCGCCGCTGTATACCGCGTTGACGGGACGATATACTCCGGTCTCAAAAACGCTCCCCGTAAAGTAAACCATGCTGCCGGCATCCAATATATACCGGTTTCCGGGCCGGCTGTCGCAGTACTCCCGGATTTCCCGCAGCCCCTCCATCATGGTCTGCTGGCTGCCGCCTGCCCACTCCCCATACCGGATCTGCTCCCGGGCGGCAATCAGACAGGACAGTCCCCAGCCTCCGCAGCCTATAAGCAAAAGGAACCGCCGCCAGCCTGCCGCCTCCCTGCCTTCGTAATCGCGCCATACCAAAGCCAGCAAAAAGATCACCTCGGCGGCCAGCAGCGGCAGCGTCACCCGCAGGGGAAGACGGCCCCGCCACACCAGATATGCCCACACGGCCGTCCGGGCTCCCAGAATGAATGCCCCTCCCAAAATACAGCGAACCCACCGGCCGTTTAAAAGCATCCACAGACAATAGACACCCCAGGCCAATAATGTCACATACCGTATGCGCCAGGGAATATCCACCCCGGAAGCCCGAAGCACATCCTGCAGCAGTTTCCCCATCTGCGGAAATTTTCCCTGGTGCTCCTCCATGTAGTCCTTCATCTGCTCTTCCATGGCCCCGTCCATCTTCCAGTCCAGAATCACATACTCCCGGTAAGCCTCATACTTTTCCCTGCTGACCCCGTATTCTTCCAGAAGGGGACGGATCTCCTCATAATCCAGCGCATGATAATAATCAAATAAAAGGCTCCTGGTATCATTAAACTGCTTATATCTGTCCCAGTCCTTTCCGTGATACCCTGCCAGGCTTCCCATCCCCCCTGTGCACAGCACCAGTGCCAGCAGCGCCGCCGCTGTCAGAGCCTCCTTCCACCATGGCGGCCGCTGCTGCTTTTCCGGCATGGATGCCGCAGCCGCCGCCAGGCCCAGCGGCTGTATCATCAGCATGGCCTCGCTTCGCAGCAGGAATGCCAGCAGCTCCAGCACAAAGAACCAGACCAGGGCCGTCCTCCTGCTCCGCCGCAGCAGGAAGCAGACATAGCCCCCCACTGCCAGAAACGCCGCCACGGAAGTATACTGCATCATTTCCATACAATAATAATAGGCAGCCGTAAAACCTGCCACCCCCGCCGTCACCGGAACATAATGCAGTCCCCTGCTGCACCGGGTAAAGGCGCTGTCCAGCATCGCCCCCAGACACAGCGTCATCAAAAGCACCAGCATTCCTCCGTACCACGGCACATGCACGGTCATGCGGTACAGCAGGGATAAAGGCAGGGATAACAGATAATTGACGTAAACCACATGGGGCTCCGGTTCCCCCGTGATCACCCCCGAAAGGATGGAGGCAATGGTTACATCGTCATTGGTTTCGAAACAGATTCCCGTTCTATACCATACGAACACCATCAGTACCACGGACACTGACGCCGCCAGAACGACTCTGCATATCATCTGTTTCTTTGGCATCTCGCCGAAACTACAAGCCGCCATCCCAGCCTCCCCGTATAATCACGTTTCTTCCTTTGTATTACAGGCTCCCAGCCGCCTTACAAGACTGCTCACCACCGCAAAGAGCAGCCCGCCGATCAGGGCCCCCAGCGTATTGGTTACGATGTCGTCAATCTGGAAATAGCCCCTGCCCGTCAGCAGCTGCATTGTCTCGATTCCAAGGCTGGTCGCCGCTCCCAGGAGCGTACACCGGAAAAGCTTCCTTTTCCGGCTAAAATTCCAACAGTAAAGAAAGCCATAGGGAATGAACAGCAAAACATTCTCTATGACAAACGCATTGTTCCTGTCATTGATGCCCCAGGTGGAAAACAGCCTCAGATCCAGCACATCCGACCTGCTCCCGCTCTCTCTTGACAGAAAGGTAATCGCCAGCATCACGGTAATGTAGACGCAAAACGCCGTGGCCGGCATCCACTTCACCGGCGGTTTCTGCTTCTTTTTGCTTCTGAGGTTTAACAGCCATACGGCAATCACGGCAGCGGGAATCCCCACCGCCAGGCCATAAGGCAGGTATCTCAAAGCCTGCGACATATCCGCATATATAAACTTTAACATGAAAGCTCCTTCATCAATAGCTGTCCCAACGCTCGCCTGCGTGCTCCCATTTATCCTTTTCCTCGAACAGCCTGTCATTCATCCATGCCACCGCGTCCGTGACACCGTCTTCGTCAAAGGAAAACTCCGCACTTTCCTTTAATTCCTCTGACGTGGTAATAAAATTAAACGGCTCCGGCCATATCGTACAGCGGAGCTTCTTTCCCTCCGCCTCGTCCGCCACGCCTTCCAGGCGAAAGCGCATTCCCTGATGGCAGCCCGTATATTCTGTCTTCTTTAAATATTCCATGGATAGGATTTCATCTCTGCTTATCACATCTTACCCCTGTACCATAAAATTCCTGTTTCTTAAGTATATACCATCATTCTGTCCCTTTCAAGCCATTTTATCCTTAAATTCAGGAAAAGGGGAACGCCCCCTCAAAGTAATAGACATCATAGGTCCCGCCGTGGGAGGCCGTCCACTGGTCCGCAAGCCGCGGCTCCTGCCCCATCTCCTGTACCAGATACGCCATACCGCCGGAATTCGCCTGTCCCCCCTCCGCAATCACCAGGAAATAGAATCCGGGAGCCTTTCCCAGGTATTCTTCAAGTCGTTTCTGGGTTCCGGGAGTATTGGAAAACCATCCGCCTCCGTATACCGCATTTGTGGGCTGATAGACATCGGTCTCAAAGACACTGCCCGTATAGTAAGTCATGCTGTGGGCATCCAGCAAATATCGGTTTCCGGGCCTGCTGTCACAGTACTCCCGGATTTCCCCAAGCCCTTTCATAAGAATCTGCTGACTGGCGACGGTCTTCTCCACATGCCGAATCTGTCCGGATCCGGCGCGCACACACAGCAAAACCGATACGCCGCATACGGAGAGCAGGAGGGCCTTCTTGTATCCTTCCGCCTCCACCTCACCGAAATTCCGCCATACCAGCGTAATCAGAAAAATAATTTCACAGGCTGACAGCGGCAGCGTCACCCGCAGAGGCAGCCTGCCCCGCCATACCAGATAAGCCCATACCGCCGTCCGGGCCCCCAGGATAAGCACCCCTCCCAGGCAGCGGCCCCACTGTCTGTTTAAAAGCATCCACAATACAAAAACGCCCCAGGCTGCCCCCGTCACATACTGTATCCGCCATGGCGCATCCTTTACGGAAACCCTGTATATTTCCCGAAGCAGATGTTCCTTCCCCGCAGGCCGCTCCTGGTGCTCCTCCATATAATCCATCATTCTCTCGTCCAGGGATCCGTCCATTTTCCAGTCCAGAATCATATAGGAGCGATAGGCTTCATACTTTTCCCTGCTGACACCGTACTCCTCCAAAATGGGCCGGACCTCCTCATAGTCCGGCGTCCCGTAATAGTCGAATAAGAGGACCCTGGTGTCATTGAACTGCCTGTATCTGTCCCACGCTTTCCCGTGATAGCCTGCCAGGTTTCCCATTCCGCCTATACACAGTATCAGTACCAGCAGTGCCGCCGTCTTTAACAGCTCCCGCCACCCTTCTTTCTGCCGCAGTCTCTCCGGCATGGCCGCGGCCGCTGCCGCCAGGCCGGGGGGCTGTACCATCAGCATGGCTTCCCACCGCAGCAGGAACGCCAGCAGCTCCAGCACGAAAAACCAGATCAGGCCTGTCCGCACATTCCGCCGCAGCAGCAGGCAGACATAACCTCCCACTGCCAGAAAAGCTGCTGTAGAAGTAAATTCCACCAGCCCCATACAATAATAAAAGGCAGCAAAAAGCCCTGCCAGCGCCGCTGTCACCGGAGCATAATAAAGCTTTCTGCTGCATCGGGTATAAGCGCTGTCCAGCATTGCTCCCCAGCACAGCGTCATAAAAAACACCAGCATTCCTCCGTACCACGGTACGTTCACGGTAATACGGTACAGCAATGCCAGCGGCAGGGCCAGCAGGTAATTCACATGGATCACATGGGCATCCGGCTGCCCCGTAATTACCCCTGAAAGAATCGCCGTGATATATACGTCGTCATTGGTCTCGAAATGAATTCCCGTCCTGCACCACACAAAGACCGTCAGCGCCACGGACACCGCTGCCGCCAGGCAGACCCTGCCTGTACTCCGTTTCCCCGGCATCTCATCCATACTACCAGCCGCCATCCCAAACCTCCCTGTAAAAGGACATATATTTTCATACTGCCCTTTTCCGGGTATTTTATCCGTTAAATGTGCATGCTCATCTCCTTTTTCAGCTGGCGCATGATTTTTTTCTCCAATCTGGATATGTACGACTGGGAGATCCCCAGCAGGGAGGCCACCTCCTTCTGTGTCATCTCCTGCCCCTCCCTGTTTCCCAGGCCGAATCTGAGATTGATAATCATCTTCTCCCTCTCCGACAGCTTGCTGATGGCACCCAGCAGCAGCTTACGCTCCACCTCGCTTTCCAGGTCCCGGTAAATCACATCCTCATCCGTGCCCAGAATATCCGACAGCAGCAGCTCATTTCCGTCCCAATCCACATTCAACGGTTCATCCAGGGACACCTCCTGCCTGACTCTGCTGTTGCGGCGCAGATACATCAGTATCTCATTTTCAATACATCTGGAAGCATAGGTGGCCAGCTTGATATTCCGTTCCGGGTTGAAGGTATTGATAGACTTTATCAACCCTATGGTACCGATGGAAATCAAGTCCTCCACCCCCACTCCGGTATTGTCAAACTTCTTCGCAATATAAACCACCAGGCGCAGATTATGTTCTATCAGGGTTGCCTTAGCTTCGGCATCCTCCTCTGTCCCCAGGTCGTTTATCACCCTGCTCTCCTGCTCCACCTCCAGGGGCGGGGGAAGCACCTCCGCACCGCCTATGTAATGGATCTCATTCTTCCTGCCAAAGAGCGGATTTTCTCTGCGTATCATTTTAAATTTCATTCTTCCCGGTATTGCCACTTTTAAAATCATAATTCCTCTCATTCTGCCCTTTCCCGGGCCTTCCCCTTTTTGCTTCCGTCAAAAGCCGGGGATTCATAATCATTTTTATGGATTCCGCCTCCGGCACATCCGCCGCCGAGATCCCTTCCGGGCTCACCGCAATACAGACCTCCCGAAAAATCTTTCGCACTCCCTCAAGTTCCACCTGCAGTTCCGGCAGAAGATACCCCTCCAGAATTCCCTTTCTTTTTCCAATGCTGTGGTAAGGGATCACCCGGTACATCTGCCAGTCCTCTTCCCACAGCTTCCGGAATGCTTCTTCATCCACCACGCTCACCGGTTTCCCGCTGATGGGCTCCGTCAGACTGTTTCCCGAATCAATCAGCGCCGGTACCGTAACCTGCTTTTCCCCCCGTACCAGCGTGACGGAGCAGATACCGCTCACCGGCTTTGCATTCCCGGAAATACGCCCCAGAAATAAAAACAAAATCCCACCCGCTAAAAGGATGCCGAATATTCCGGTTAATATCCCTTCTTTGAAAGGAAAACTGCGGAACAGAAAAATCAGGGCCCCTCCCATGCAAAAGGAATAAACCAGCATCTTTTCCATGAGCTTCAGAAGATTTCTCAAGCCCTTTACCTGAAATGCCACAGGCAGCATCCCCACTGCACCCGCTGCCCCTGAAAACAATTTTAAAGGGACGGGAAGCCTGAGTACAAACAGTAACAGGTAGCATCCCGCGCCAAAAGCGGCCGCAAGCAGCAGTCTTGCCGGCTTCGCCGCCTGCAGGGTACTCCGGTCCACCAGCATCAATATATAGAGGTTCATAACAAAGTTGACCAGGAACAGACTGTCTACATATAAATCATAACCCATCGGCATCATCCTTTTCATAATCATTATAAAGGGATGCCTGTATGGAATTTGTCAAAAGCCCGTCAGAAAAGAGCAATTTTATTCGACAAAAAGGGGGGCATACTGCCCCCTGCCAATCAGTCTTTCCCCCTCTGCCCGTGATGCTCTCTTTTGTATTTTCCCGGCGAAATTCCCGCGTACTTTTTAAAGCTGCGCAGGAAATTCGCATAATCGTTGAATCCCGAACGCCAGCACGCCTCGGATACGTTGCAGTCCCCGCCAAGAAGCTTTTTTGCCAGCGCAATCCTCTTGTCCAGTATGTATGTCCTGATCGTAAGCCCTGTATAGTCCCTGAACTGCCTGCTGATATATCTGCCATGGAAATGGAACCTGTCGGCAAGCTTATCCATGGTAATATCTTCCGTAATATTATCGTTCATATACTTCATAACATCTCTGATCAGCTGCGGCATAATATTTTCCTCTTCCCCAAAGTCGTCATCCCGCCCAAACCAGCGGTTGACAAATATCAGAAACTGCAGCATATAGGTGTCGCCAAGAAGCGCCCCCCCATACTCACTGTCTTTCTGCGCCTGGGCATATTTTTCAAAAAGCTCCATCACCGTTTCCCTTTCTTGACAGCTCAAATGCGTGCGCCTGATGGGAGTTTTCCTGTCAAAGTCAAAGCAGGCGCCGACTTGTGCACCCTTTTTACATATTTCCTCAATGAACTCAGGTCGTATATTCATGATAATGCGATCATATTCGCAGGCCTCCTCACAAATCCCCGCATGAAATGTCTCCGGACAAATAATAAACAAATCCCCAGGCCTGCAGAGATAGGCCGCATTTTCAACGCATACCTTCCTGCTGCCGCTTAGGAAAAGATAAATTTCAAAGGCATTATGGCGGTGATAGCAGGTAAACGGCAGGGATTTTTCGACCTTTGCGGTATTTCTGAAAAATATATAGGGTTGTGTGACAGGGTCATAGAGATTTTTCATGGTTTGAGTATCCTCCTGCCCAAAGGCGCAATCAAATTTTTTGTGTTCCCTGAAATTATATACTACCTGTCAGATGAAAACAAGAAAAGGACATTGGCGCATTAAAAGTGTTTTGTCACGCAATGTTTTTTCTGATGATTGCGTTTATAATCAATACAGACAGCAGGTAATCCTTTACCTGTTGAAAACAAATCGGAAAGGTGAACTAAAAATGAAATTTACCGTTACTTCTTCTCTTACATTTTTCTGTGCCGAGGACGAATTCAAGGGCACCGTCAGGGCTGCCGCCTCGGTTGCCGAAGATCTGCGTGCCGTTTTCGGCAGCACCGGGGGCATAGGCAGTATCCATTCCCCGGAAGAATGCCAGGCTGACGCCGTTATCTTCGGCACAATGCAGGAATGCCAGGCTGACGCCGTTATCTTCGGTACAATGCAGCCAGGCGGACTCTTAACGTCTCTCGAAAAAAGCGGCATTCTGTCGCTTGCCGATATCGGAGGCAAACGTGAGGTCTATAAAATGTGCCTGATTTCCCTGCCCCATAAGCGCATTGGAAAAGCCCTCGTCATCGCCGGAAGCGACAAACGCGGAACCATATACGGGCTTTACAGGTTCAGCGAAATGTGCGGTGTTTCACCCTTAAGAAAATGGAGCGGATGCGAACCTGAAAAACGCAGCAGTATCACCCTGGACCTCCCTGCCGAAATAACGTCCCGTGAGCCTTCGGTAAAATACCGCGGTATTTTCATAAATGATGAGTGGCCGGCTTTCGGCAGCTGGGCCCGGCTTCATTTTGGCGGCATCAATGCCAAATGTTATGAAGAGATTTTCGAGTTGATCCTCAGGCTTAAGGGGAACTATTTCTGGCCTGCAATGTGGGCAAGCTGCTTCAGCCTGGACGGCCCGGGCCTTGCCAGTGCGGAGCTTGCCGATGAAATGGGGATTGTCATGAGTACGTCCCACCATGAACCCTGTATGCGTGCAGGGGCGGAATACGGGAAAATGCGCGGCAGCTCTTCCCCCTACGGGGATGCGTGGGATTTCCTCTCAAACCGTGAAGGTATCACAAGATTCTGGGAGGATGGACTGCGAAGAAACGCCCCCTTTGAAAATGTCATAACTCTTGGCATGAGAGGGGAAAACGATACGGCCATCCTGCAAAATGCTTCCCTGGAAGACAACATTGCCCTGCTGCGGGATGTTCTGCATACGCAGAATGAGCTGATCCGGCGTACTGTGAATCCCGATCTGTCTTCCGTGCCCAGGCAAATTGTCCTGCATAATGAGGTTGAGAAATTTTATTACGGCGATGACGACCACGAGGGCTTTTACAATGATCCTGAGCTGGACGGCGTCTGTGTCGTCCTGGGCGACGCAAACTGCGGCTATACCCGGTCTCTGCCCACCGAAAAAATGCTGCAGCACAACGGCGGCTACGGAATGTATTATCACATTGACATGCACGGCGGCCCCTATTCCTATGAATGGGTAGGAAATTCCCTTTTATCAAGAATGTGGGAGCAGATGTCCATGGCCTATGATTTCGGGGTAAGGGAAATCTGGGTTGTGAACGTGGGGGACATCGCCACCCAGGAGCTTGCCATATCCTATTTTCTCGATCTGGCCTACGACTTTGACAGGTACGGCACCTCAAACCCCAATCATACCGAAACCTATATAGACGC
>CAJTKW010000003.1:6626-17805 GCA_910577035.1 uncultured Acetatifactor sp. | reverse complement strand
GTGGCTGCACAGGCAGTTTGGGGGCATGATGGGCAGGGATGATATTAGGGATGTCGCCTGGGTAATCAATCGGTACATCCAGATCTGCGAACGCAGAAAGCAGGAGGTTATGAACGACAGGGTATATCATCCTGTTCACTTCGGAGAAACTGATGCCCTGACAGCAGACTGTAATGCCATTATGGATAGGTGTGACAAAGTCAAAGACCGCTGTGCAAAAGAGCAGCTGGCAGGCTTCTGGGAGCTTGTATATTATCCCTGCGTGGGCACGGCAAACCTTATGAAAACGTGGTGCCTGGCCGCAAAGAACAGATTTTATGCAGAACAGAACCGCAACGAGGCCAACCTTTTGGCGGACAGGGTAAAGGACGGCATTGCCTTCGACCGTGCTTTAACCGCACGATTCCACGAGGTGGCGGACGGAAAATTTAACGGCTTCGGTCTTTCCGAGCATTTTGGCTTCCTCCATTGGCATGAGGGAGACTGCAGGTATCCGTTACGGATCTATACCGAGCCGGCAAACAAACCAAGAATTATTGTCAGCAAAACGGATGATACAAAATACAGTATCGGCAGGGAATGGCTGGATAGCAGGCTTACCTTTAACGATTTCCTGCGTCCCGATATTCCGTCGTTTGTGCTGGACATTGCCTGCGGCAGCAGGGAGGAAATCGAGTATACCATCCGCTGTGATAAGCCGTGGCTGAGCTTTTCCCAAACGGAAGGCAAAACCGCCCTCACCGACAGAATCACGGTTTCTATTGACCGGAGCCTGCTTGCAGGAAAAGACAGCGCCTGCATCATCGTCTCGGGAAGCGGGTCCCGGACCGAAATAACCGTAAATGCCGAAAACAAAAGCTTTCAGGGCTATGAGCCCATGACATTTATTGAGTATGACGGTTATATTGCCATGGAAGCCGAGCATTATCATGCAAAGCAGGATGCAGCGCATGCCGGGTTCCGGCTTCTCAAGCCCTACGGCAGATCAGGCAGCGCCATGAAGGTATATCCCTCCACTGCCGATTTCAGGGGAAAGACTGACAAGCCTTCCCTTGAATATCTTTTTGAGGCCAGGACCGGCGGGGATTATGAGCTCGAGCTCAGCTTTGCACCCTCGACACCGACCACGGCAAAACCGACAATGCAGGCCGCGGTCAGTCTTAACGGCGAAGAAGAATTCGTCTTTGAAACCGTGAAAGAGCCTGCCGCCTTCTATCCCACCTGCAGACAGTGGAGCGAGGAGGCCCGCAGCAATATCAAGCAATACAGATGTACGGTTACTTGCAGGCCCGGCATAAACTCGCTGAAATATTATCCTATCAGCCCGAACCTCACGCTGGAAAGAATCGTTCTGCACAGGCAGGACCAGGCCCTTCCGGAATCCTACCTGGGCCCTGGGGAAAGCTTCTATGTAGGTAAAACTATTTAAAAATACGTGATCCGCCAAAACGGTATCCAAAAACAACTGCCGCGCAGCTTTTCGCTGCGCGGCTTCCTATCTTTCCGTATCCTATTTTCTCTGCAGGAAGTCCGGTATTTTCAGGCTCTTCTCCTCCACGGAGCTTCTGATGTCAACCGGCTTCTGGATGCCCGGCACCGGTCTCGGTACAGGCTGTCCTCCGGGCTGCTGGGTGCCCGGTACTCCCGCTCCGGGCTGAATGTTCATGCTCTTGAGAGAATTCGGCATCAGGTGGGCGGTAGGCTGTCTGTAAGCCGTTCCTGCCCCCAGCCTGGGCTGCAGGGCCGAACTTGCCGACATATCCTCCAGGCCCGTTGCAATCACCGTAATGGTACAGCTGTCGGACTTGGCGGCATCATACATTGCACCGAAGATAATATTGACATCCTCCCCTGCCAGATTCTGTACATAGCTTGCCGCATCGTTGGCATCAGCCAGGGTGATGTCTCCGGAAACATTGATAATCACGTGGCTTGCGCCGGTAATGGTGGTCTCCAGCAACGGGCTTTCCACTGCCATCTTGACCGCTTCCAGCGCCTTGTCGTCCCCCTTGCCGTCACCGATCCCAATATGGGCGATCCCCTTGTCCTTCATAACCGTCTGCACATCCGCGAAATCAAGGTTGATGACGGCAGGCACGTTGATCAGGTCCGTAATTCCCTGCACTGCCTGCTGCAGCACCTCATCCGCCTTCTTAAGGGCATCCGGCATGGTGGTACGCCTGTCCACAATTTCCAGAAGCTTATCATTGGGAATGACAATCAGCGTGTCCACATGCTCCTTGATATGTTCGATCCCGCTTAACGCGTTGACCATCCTTGCCTTGGCCTCAAAACGAAAGGGCTTGGTCACCACGCCAACGGTAAGGATTCCCATCTCCTTTGCCAGCCTGGCCACCACGGGAGCCGCACCGGTTCCGGTACCGCCGCCCATACCGCAGGTGACGAATACCATATCCGCACCCTTAAGCGCCGTGGAAATCTCCTCTGCACTCTCCTCTGCAGCCTTCTCGCCGATCTCCGGCTTGGCCCCGGCCCCAAGTCCCTTGGTAAGCTTTTCCCCGATCTGTAAAAGCTTCGGCGCCTTGCAAAGCTGCAAAGCCTGCTTATCGGTATTGACACCGATAAAGTCCACCCCGTCTATCTGTTCGTCAATCATTCTATTCACAGCGTTATTACCTGCGCCACCGACACCGACAACAATTATCTTGGCCGCAGATTCAGCGTCATTCGTCTTAATCTCAAGCAAAGGTATCTCCTCCTTCTAAACATATTCACATCATTTTAACTCATATAGACTATCATATAATTATTTCATCAATTTAGCAACCATTTTCTGAAAAAGTTTCTTGACGGCAAAAATCATGCCGACGGGATTTCTCCATACTCATTCCGGCTTAAATACGTACCGTCCACCGCTCTCCCCATAGGTCTGCATCTGAAGTGTGCCGCTCTGGTCCGCCAGCTTCGGCAGCAGCTCCGGAAGCAGCATGATCTTGTCGTCGAGGGTATTCACATCATTTCCCAGGGCTACCTTCACATTGCCGAAGCTGACCGTAATTTCACCGCCTTCCTTAAAGTAAAGCTTGTCCGCCCTCAGCTCATACTTATTCAGAAGCCTTGTGATGCTCAGAATACTGTTGAACACGTTCCGATCCTCCACCGGAAGCTCCTGTCCCACTATCATGTAATCGAATTCCAGCCCTATGATCTCAGGCACGCCTGCGGTCCGCATGCCTGAGCTTTCCACCACATAACCGTCCTTATCAAAATACATAAAGGTGTCCATGAACTTCACATATCCTGTCAGGGCCTTTTCGTAGACAATGATCTTAATCGTATCCGGCGCCGGCACCTTCACATCCATCACGTCCACAAAGGGCACGTCTTCCACGCCCTTATTCCGGTATTTCAAGGAGAGATACAGGGAATTATTGCCAAGGGGACCGTCCATGACGATCTCCTTGATTTCCTCCTCGGTGTAATGCACGTTTCCCTCCACATATACCTGCCGCACCGTGTATGTGGTCATAATATAATATCCCGCCCCTGCTGCCACCGCAGCCAGGACCGCGAGCACCAATATGATGACAATTGCTTTTTTCCTTCTAAACACTTATAATCCTCGCTCCCAATTCCCTGAAGTCCCTGCAGATATTTTCATACCCGCGGTATATATACAGGCATCCTGAAACACAGGACTTTCCCCGCGCCATCAGTCCGGCGGCCACCAGTGCGGCCCCGCCCCGCAGCTCCTTCGCTTCCGTACAGGCCCCGTGCAGAACCGGCACCCCTCTGACCAATACCCTGGCCTCATCTGTCTGCTCGATACACGCCCCCATTCTGCGCAGCTCTTCCACCACTCTGAAACGGTTCTCGAAAATTCTTTCCTCAATCACCGTATCCCCGTCACCCACAGTCTCCACTGCCAGCGCCACAGACTGCAGGTCTGTGGGGAACCCGGGATACGGCTCGGTTCTGATACATTCCACCGCCCTTGGTCTGTCCGGCCCCTGCACATAAATGCCTTTTTCGGAAATGCAAAGCTTCCCTCCCATACGGCGGGCCAGGTCGGTCACCGCCTTCATCTCTTCCCGGGGCGCATTTTCCAGAAATATGCTCCCGCCTGTCCCTATGCAGGCAAGGAGATAGGTTCCGGCCACAATACGGTCTGCAGGCACCCGGAAGTCCGTCCCGTACAGCTTCCGTCCGCCTCTGATACCCAGACATTCTGTCCCGATTCCTTCAATACATGCCCCGCAGCCCTGAAGATACCGGCACAATGCCGTAACCTCCGGTTCTCTGGCAGCCCCTTCCAGAACCGTATCCCCTTCCGCCATCACCCCGGCAAGAATAATATTCTCCGTGGCACCCACACTGGGCTTGGGCAGCCGGATCCGTGCACCATGAAGCCGGGGGGCAAAGGCCTTCAGCAGGCCTGCCTCCTCCTGAAACTCCACACCCATCTGCTCCAGCGCCGAAATGTGCAGATCAATGGGACGGGAACCGATCACGCATCCCCCCGGATGCTCCATGACCACTTCGCCGCACCTTCCCAGCATGGCCCCCAAAAGGCACAGGGACGAACGCATCCCTCTCACTGCCTCAGAACACATATCCCCCCTCTTCACCCTGGACGAGTCCACCAATATCCCGTTCTCCTGCCAGCTCACAATACATCCCAGGCTCTGCAGCAGGCTGGTCATTGCATACACGTCCGATATTCTGGGACAATTCCCGATATAAGAACATTCACCTGTAAGCAGCGTCGCTGCCAGAATCGGAAGCGTCGCGTTTTTGGAACCCTGGATACATACTTCTCCCTGCAGGGCCACACCGCCCCATATGTGAATAGAATCCATATTTCCCAAGCCTCAAATAAGATTACTATATCCTATGAGGCAGGGCCTGTATTAGTTCCCTACAACTCTTTGAGCTGAATCCGCCGGGCCACGCTTAGGACCAGCCCGATTTCTATCAGCAGGAACATCACCGAAGATCCCCCGTAGCTGATAAAAGGAAGCGATATGCCTGTATTGGGGATCGTGTTGGTCACAACGGCAATATTTAAAATGGACTGGATGGCAATGTGGCCCATGACACCCACTACCAGCATGGCTCCGAACAGATCCGTGGCATTGTTGGCAATCACCATCATCCTCCATAAAAGCATGATGAACATCAGAATAATGGCAACGGCCCCAAACAATCCCAGCTCCTCGCAGATAATGGAGAAAATCATATCATTCTGGGCCTCCGGCAGGAAACTGAGCTTCTGCATGCTCTGCCCCAGCCCTTTCCCCCAGATCCCGCCGCTGCCGATGGCGTACAGGGCCTGGATGGTCTGGAAGCCCTTGCCCTGGGCCTGGCTCTCCGGATCCAGCCAGGCCACGATGCGCTCGCTTCGAAAGGCCAGCTCCGAGCCGGAGGAATAGGCGGATACAATCACAAAGACCGCTGCGGCCACCAGGGCCACGCCTCCCACGCCCATGATGATAAATTTCTTATAATCCGGACTTGCCACAAATACCATCAGCACCGAGATACCCAGGATAATGATTGCGGAGCTTAAGTTCCTGGTGATCAGGTAGACCTCCAGTACCACAGGCATGGGCACCAGTATCATAATGACAAAACCCTTGAAAGTACGGACGCTTTTCCCCATCTTACACACCAGCACTGCCAGGAACAAAATCATACACAGCTTTGCCACCTCCGCGGGCTGCAGGTTCAGTCCCAGTCCCGGAATCTTGATCCAGCGCCTTGCACCGTGGGATTCCACTCCCAGAGGCGTCAGCACCAGGGGCACCAGGGCCATGGACACAATATATCCCAGGAGTGCAAACCTCTCCCAGAAATGATAGGGAATGTTGGCCACGAGGATCATCAGCACCAGCCCGATAATCACCGCCACAAGCTGCTTCTTCAGATAGTACGCCGCATCCTGAAAATCCTGGGACGCCTCGTAAGAGCTGGCGGAATAGATCATCACCAGCCCGAATCCCAGCAGGAAAAGCACGATAAACAAAAGGCTGTAATCAAAAAAATATTCGGATTCCTCTTTTTTTCTCCGTTTGGAAATTCGCTGTGTTGCCATAGATGCTCCTTTAGCCGCTTATGCCAGTCCCCTGACGTATTCCTTGAAAAGCTCTCCCCTGACCTCGTAGTTGGGGAACATCCCCCAGCTGGCGCAGGCCGGCGACAGCAGCACCGCATCCCCCGCTTCGGCAAGCTGTGTACAAAGCTCCAGGCATTCCTGATAACTGTCCGCAAACCGTATCCGCTGGAATCCGTGCTTTCTTGCGCATTCCGCGATCTTCTCCCTGGTCTGCCCGATGAGCACCAGCCACTTTACCCTGCCGTCAAAGCTTTCGATCCATTCATCATATTCATTCTGCTTATCGTATCCTCCCCCGATCAGCACCGTAGGCTTACTCATGGCCCGGATCCCCTGGATCGCCGCGTCGGGATTCGTCCCCTTGGAATCATTGTAATAGTCCACTCCCCCCCGGGAAGCTACAAATTCGATCCGGTGCTCCACCGCATGAAACCTCCTGACGACCTTCAGCGCGGTTTCCTCCGGCACTCCCATCTCATCGGCAATGGCCAGTGCAGCCATCACATTTTCCACATTGCAGAGTCCCACCAGGTTCATATCCCTGTGAATGTCCAGGATTTCCCGTTCCTCTCCGTCCCGGCTCCTCACGATTTTGTCCCCCCGCAGCCAATAGCCCTCCTCCGGCTTTCCCGTGGAAGAGAACCAGACCACTCTGGCAGGACACCGGTCTCCGAAATCCCGGGTGTATTCATTATCATAATTCAGCACACAGACATCCTGCCCGGTCTGATTTAACGCGACGTTCTCCTTCGCCGCCACATAAGCCTCCATGGTATGGTGACGGTTCAAATGATCCGGGGTGATATTTAAAATGGCGGAGACCGCAGGATGGAAGTCACAGATCGTTTCCAGCTGGAAGGAGCTGATCTCTCCCACCGTCACCGTGTCCGCTTTGGTCTTCAGACATTCGGCGGTATATGCCTTCCCGATATTCCCCACCACAAAGACCTTCTCCTCTCCCAGGGCCTCTTTCATGATCTCGCCCACGAGGGTGGTAGTGGTGGTCTTGCCGTTGGTGCCCGTGATTGCCGCCACCCGGCCCTTTTCCTCCCGGTAACCCAGCTCGATCTCGCCCATAATCCTTGCCCCCCGGTTCCTGAGATCCTGAACCAGGGGAAGATCCGCAGGCACCCCGGGACTTAAAACAACGTTCTGAACCGTCGCTCTCACTTCCTCCGGCAGGCTTCCCACAATACACTCGGCCCTGCTGGTCCCGGGAAGCCGCTCCCGCACCTCCTCCACGGTCAGCGTTTCACTGCCGTCATAGAGGATCACATCCTCTCCCAGATATTCCAAAAGCTTCACCGACCCCACTCCGCTGATGCCGGATCCGACCACAAGATATTTTTCCATAGCTTACGTTTTCCTTTTCCGAATTTATACTTCTCAGGTTCTCAGCCCGATCAGCGCCAAAAGGCACATCAGCGCCGTCACAATGGTAAAAAGAGCCGAGATCCTGGTTTCAGACCATCCGCATAGTTCAAAATGATGATGCAGCGGAGCCATTTTAAAAAGCCGTTTGCCGCCGGTGAGTTTAAAATACCCCACCTGTAAAATGACGGTAACTACCTCCGCCAGATAAATGACGCCGACGATGGCAATAAACAGCGGCATCTGCAGCATATACCCGCAGGCCGCCACAAAGCCTCCCAGGGCCAGTGAGCCCGTATCCCCCATGAAAACCTCCGCCGGGTGTACGTTAAAGAGCAGGAAGCCCAGCAGCGCTCCCGTCACCGCGCAGGTTACGGGCTCGATCCCGCTTCCTGTGCCGATGGCCACCACGGTAAAAAACACGGCTACAATCACCGTAACACTTCCCGCCAGCCCGTCAAGGCCATCCGTAAAATTGACCCCGTTCACGGTTCCCAGCACCACGAAGAACAATATGGGAATATTCCATATGCCAAAGTCCAGGAAATATCCCGGCAGAAAAGGCACCCTCATGGCCAGGCTCACATCCGTGAACCGAAGCAGGTAAAAGGCGAAGACTCCGGTAACCACCAGCTGCCCCGTCAGCTTCTGTGCCGGGGAAAGCCCCATGGAACGCCTGCAGACCACCTTTATGTAATCGTCCAGAAAACCGATCAGTCCAAACCCTGCCGTCAGGAAGAGAATGGGCGCGGTCCTGGGGTATTCCCTGGCAAAAAGCAGGGTCACCATCGACACCGACAGAAGAATCAGCAGGCCTCCCATGGTAGGGGTCCCGTTCTTTTTCAGATGCCCTGCCGGTCCGTCCTCCCTCACCGTCTGCCCGATCTTCAGCCTTTTCAGCCAGGGAATAATCACCGGCCCTAAAAGTGCACTGATACAAAAGGATATGATAACCGCCCAAATGCTGACCATACTTATCATTGATTATACTCCATTATCCCCAAATACGGAAGAATATTTTCAAAAAGCTGACGTATCACGGGAGCCGCCACCTGGCCGCCGTAATAGGTTCCCTGCGGGTTATTTATGATGGCAAGCGCAATGACCTGAGGGTCATCCGCCGGTGCAAACCCGATAAAGGAAGCAATATATCTGCCGCTGCCTCTTGGCAGGGTCTGGCTGGTAGCCGTCTTGCCCCCGATGCGGAATCCCGCAATCCCGCCGTTTTTCCCGGATCCCTCCGCCACCACCATCTCCAGGATTTCCCGCATGGTGGCACTGGTCTCCTCCGATACCACGTTCTGTTTCACAGGATAGGAAAAGGTTTCCAGTACATTTCCGCTTCCGTCCAGAGTCTTTACCCCAAAATGCGGCGTAATCCGGTTTCCGCCGTTGATAATGGAAGAAACCGTGGTAATCAGCTGTATGGGCGTGATCTGAAAGGACTGGCCGAAGGCTACCGTGGCCAGCTCCACGTTTCCCATATCCTCCTTCCGGTGCATAATGGTTCCCGCCTCGCCCGGCAGGTCGATCCCCGTCTTTGTCTTTAAGCCAAACCCCTCAAAATACTGGTAATATTTGTCTATCCCCAGCCGAAGCCCCACGGTAATCAGCGCCGGATTGCAGGAATTCATCATACAGTGGGTAAAATCCTGGCTGCCGTGGCCCGCAGTCTTATGACAGCGGATTTTCCTGTCATCCACCACAATGAATCCCGGACAGCTGAAGGTGCTGGCCGTGGTAATCACCTTTTCCTCCAGCCCTGCGGCAGCGGTGATGATCTTGAAGGTGGATCCCGGCTCATAGGTGTCATTGATGCAGCCGTTTCGCCATTTGGTATTCAGAAGATCCTGTTTCTGCTGCGCCGTCAGCGACGCCTCGTCCGTTCCCTCCGGCAGTCTGTAGGGATCATTTAAATCGAACTCCGGCACGTTTACCATAGCGTACAGCTCCCCGTTTTGAGGGTTCATCACCAGTATGGAGACACTGTCTGCCTGCTTGGCGGCTCTCGCCTGGACCGCCAGCTGGGTGGCATAGGACTGAATATTCATATCCATGCTGATACAGAGGTCGCTGCCGTTCACCGGCTCTATCCTCCGCTCCCCGGCGGCCTCTACTTCAATACCTTTGGCATCCGTTATGGTGAGAATGGTGCCCGGCTTTCCCTGAAGATACTCCTCATAGATTACCTCCAGGCCGATAATGCCCTGATTATCGCCGCCGGTAAAGCCAAGAACCTTGCTGGCCAGGTCCCCGTAGGGATAATACCGCTTGTAATCCTCATCCACCTTTACACCGGCCAGGTCATATTCCCGGATCCTGTCTCCCACTTCTTTGTCCACATTGCTCCGGATACGCTCCATAGAAGAATACTTTTCCACCCGCTGCTTCACGTATTCCTCGGAAAGCTCCAGCTCTTTACACAGAATCTCGATTACCTTCTCCGGCTCCTCGATCTGATTATGTACCACGGATACCGTGCAGACCGTTTTATTGTCTGCCAGCACGGCCCCGTTTTGATCCAATATCCTTCCCCTGGCCGCCTTAATGCTCCTTTCCCTCTCGTGAAGCTCCGTGGCCAGTTTCGAATAATGCTCCGACCGCCACACACACAGATAAATCAGCCTGCCGAAAAGGAGAACCAGAATCCCCGCACAGAGGAAAAAGATCACCAGGATCTTTTTCCTGTGAAAGATCTTGTTGTTATCCGTCAGCATAGAACGCCTCATAAAAAAGATATTGATATACTTTATTCTTATTTCTGCGAGGTTATGTCTTGTGAATGATATATTACGGTTCTGCGCAGCATTCCTGCCGCAAATAAATTTTAATTGATGTCAGGATGTACCGGCATGTCCTGCCCCATCACGGAGTCCACCAGGAACCCCTCCTGGGCGTCATATCTATATCCCGTGACAGGATCTACCCTGTAGCCGCTTTCCGGATCCACAGGAAAGGACTGCCATGCCTGGGTGCCTGCATTCACCCCGGGGTCGGACGAGCCGGTGCCTTCCCCCTCCTGGCCCGTGCCTGCACTGCCGGTATACTGGGTGGTAATCTCCAGATTTAATGCCGCCAGCTCCTGTTTCTCTGCTTCGCTCAGCTCCTCCGTCATAAAGATGTTCAAATACGGAAGCACTTCTGTGAGAATACTGCGCACAAGGACTGTGGCCAGCCGGGCGTTGTCCTGCTTCGCCACATTGGGCCTGTCCACTACCACATAAATGGCAATCTTGGGATCGTCTACCGGAGCAAACCCCAGGAAGGATACCACATGCTCCGTCTCGGAACGCTTATGGGTATTCTGATCGATGGTCTCGGCCGTCCCTGTCTTACCGCCGATCATGTAACCTGCAGGCCTGGCAGTCTTGCCGGTTCCGCTCTCCACCACCGCCCGGCAGTACTGTCTGATGTAGGCGGAGGTGGATTCCGATACCGTCTGCTTCAGCACCCTGGGCTCAATGTTTTCCACCGTGGCGCCGGCAGCATTGGTAATCTTGCTGACCATGTGGGGCTCATAGTAATACCCTCCGTTTATCAGCGAACTGAAAGCCGTAATCATCTGTACCATGGTCACGTTAAAATTCTGTCCGAAGCTGTTGGTAGCCAGATCCGTAGGCCCCATTTTGTCCACAGGATAAATCAGGCTGGCTGTTCGGGCTTCCCCCGCCAGGTCTACATTGGTCTTCAGACCGAAATTAAAGATGCTCTGAAATTCACAGAAGTCATCCG
>CAJTKW010000003.1:0-6616 GCA_910577035.1 uncultured Acetatifactor sp. | reverse complement strand
CCCCAGCGCCTGGGCAATGCGCATCATGGACACGTTGCAGGAGGTTGCCACCGCCAGCTCCAGCGTATGAGTGCCCCGTACCCCGCTGTGGCACTTAATCTTATGACCGCCAACCTCCAGAAAACCGGAACACTCAAAAGTGGAATTCGGGGTAATTGCCCCCTTTTCCAGGGCGGCAGCCACCGTAAAGGGCTTGGCTACGGATCCGGGCTCATAGGTGCCGGTAATGCAGTAATTCTTCCAGAGATTATTCAGGTTCAAATAGATCTGCTCTTCATCCATGGCGTCCAGGACGGCCTGGTCAATCACCGTCCCGTTCTTTTTAATCTCATAATAGCCGTTGCCAAGATCCACCTGCTCCACCATCATGGAGCCGATCAGTGCCTGGGGATCCCGCACATTATTCAGGTCATAATTGGGATAGCTGGCCATCGCAAGGATCTCTCCCGTATCCACCCGCTGGATGACACAGCCTACATTTTCTGCGCCGTTTCCCGGATGGAATTCGTCCTTGTGCTCCTCCATAAAGCGTTTTATATACTTTTCCACAATCAGCTGCACATTTGTGTCGATGGTTGTATGGATACTGTTGCCGTCCAGGGCTGCCTTCACAGTGCGCTCCAGGGCCAGGTCATCATTCAGGTAACCGTATTCCCTGCCGTTAACACCGTTCAGCACATCGTTGTAGTACTCCTCCAGGCCGTAGCTTCCCTGATTATCCCTGTTGGAAAAGCCGATGGCATCCGATGCCAGGGAGCCATAGGGATAGATTCTTTTGTACTCCTCCTCAAACCAGACCCCCTTGATATTGGAATTTTCCTCCTGGGCCGCCAGGAAACCGCTGATCTCGTCATAAGTCAGCTGCTTTAAAGGTACATACCAGGCTGAATTCTTATGGGTGGCCACATAGTCTCTGATTTCCGTCATGTTTAAATCAAAATGTTCCCCCAGAGCCGTCAGGGCAGGCTCCAGATACGGCGTCTTCCCGCTGATGGTCGTATTCATGACCTTGGCATCTATGACCAGGTTATATACCTTTTCGCAGGTGGCAAGCTTCGTCCCCTTGGAATCCAGAATATCCCCCCGCCGGTAAGGCAGCGTCTTGGAATCATACTGCTGCTGTATCAGAACCTGCTTCTGGTACTGCGTCCCTTTCTCACTGGTCAAAAGGATCAGCCTTGCACTTAAGGCGGCAAAAGCCAGCAGTACCGCAATAAACAGCACTACCAGCTTCTTTTGCATTTTTATGGAAAACCTGTTGTTTTTTACTTCACTCACCATACACCTCTGTTACGTCATTTCGTTCCCTGCACCTGACGCATATAATCGTCACCTTCGTTATCATATAGTATGATCTGGCCCTCCTGTGCATAAGTCATGCCCAGTTCCCCGATTGCAATCCGCTTGATCTCCTCCAGGTCAATACTGTTGATGATTCTGTTGTATTTCTCATTGTTTGCGTCCCTCAGGGAATTCAGCTCGCTGGCTTTAACGGCAGTGCTCCTGGTGAGATTGGTAAGATCCGCCTGCATCTGGATATAGTTTACCAGTACAAACGCGGCAGTACATAACGCGGCCGCCAGGAAAAGCACATAACCCGCACTCATATGGTGCGCTCTCTCGCGATTTTTGCGGACAGCAGGCTGTACATGCTTTCTTGGCTCCACCTCCCACTGCCTCTCCGGCTCCAGCTCCCGCGCAGTATCCCCGTAAACGTAAATGCTGCCGTTTCCTGCGTACCTTGCGTTGATCCGTCTCTCATATGCAGCTTGTCTGTCATCATATGCAGTATGTCTTTCATTCCTTCTGCTCCGAACCATAATGTTGTCCTGCTTTCTGTCCTGCTCAAAATATTGTGTCATGCCTGTTGTACTTTGCCCTGTCTGCTTTTGTCTTTTCTGCTTTCGGCTTTTCTGCCCTAGGCTTGCCTTCTTTTGACTTATCTGCCTTCGGCTTGTCTGCTTTTAACATGTCTGCCCTCGGCTTGTCTGCTTTTGACTTGTCTGCCCTCGGCTTTTGTCTTGTCTGCCCTCGGCTTGTCTGCTTTTGACTTGTCTGCCTTCGGCTTGTCTGCTTTTGTCGTCCTCTTCTTTTTGTTTTCCTGGTTTAGGCTTTCCCCGGTTTCTTTTCTTTCTGCTTTCCGTATTTTGCTGTTTCCCCGCTTTTAGGGAAACGTTGATGAAAACGTTTCCCGCAAGCCAACTTGTCGGCTTTGGGATTATGCGTTCCGAAGCAGCAAAAAACCTGCAAATCCGTGCGCTTCCGCCGGAGGCTCTGAGGAAGGGATGATTTAACCAGCGCTTCCTCAGGTTTCAGGACGGAAGGCCGGTCCTCTCAAATACCCGCAGCCTGGCGCTCTTGGAACGGTTATTCTCCAGAAGCTCCTGCTCTGACGGTACAATCGCCTTTTTCGTCACTACTCTTCCCAGGGAAACCTTGCCGCATACACAGACCGGGAAATCCGGAGGACATATACAGGGGGTCTCATTCTTCCTGAACAGGTTCTTTACAATGCGGTCCTCCAGGGAATGAAAGGTAATAACGCATAACCTTCCGCCCGGATTCAGCATTTGAATAAAATCATCCAGAGAATCCTTAAGCACCTCCAGTTCCCTGTTGCACTCAATACGAATGGCCTGAAAAGTCTGTCTGGAAGGGTGCCCGTTCTGCCTCATCTTTGCCGGTATCGACGCCCTGATGATTTCATTCAGTTCATATGTAGTCTCCACAGGCTTATCCGCCCTGGCCTTCACAATGTGCTTTGCAATATTCTTTGCGAATTTTTCTTCCCCGTAATCCCTGATAATGCGGTACAGGTCGCTCTCGGAATACTTATTAACAATTTCTCCTGCCGTCAGAGCCTGCCTCCTGTCCATCCGCATATCCAGCGGTGCGTCATAGCGATAGGAAAACCCCCGTTCCTCCGTATCCAGCTGATAAGAGGAAACCCCCAGGTCCAGCAGGATCCCGTCCACCTTCTCTACCCCCTCGCCGGCAAGAGCCGCCTGCATATTGCAGTAATTATTCCGGAAAATCGTCACCTTGTCCGCAAAGGGGGCCAGCCGCGACCGTGCGGCCCGGATTGCCGCGTCGTCCTGGTCAATCCCATAGAAATGACCCGTGGTAAGCCTGCTGCACACCTCAAAGGCATGCCCTCCGCCTCCCAGCGTACCGTCCACATAGATACCGTCCGGCTTCACATGAAGTTGTTCGATGGTCTCCGCCAGCAACACGGAATAATGATTAAAATCCATATAAGGCTCCTAAATTGTCAGCCCCAGGTTGATCATTCCTTCCGAAATCTTGTTGATGTCCACCTGCCCGCTGTTCTCGTTCCACTTCTCCAGACTCCAGATCTCAATGCGTCCGCCCATTCCGGCAAGCACCACATCCTTTTCCAGCCCTGCAAACTCCCTCAGATCCTGGGGCATCAGGATGCGCCCCTGCTTGTCCACCGTCACGTACTGTGCACCCGAGAGAAAATACCTTGCAAACTGCCTGGCCTCCACGTTAATCAATGGCAGTGACGCCAGCTTTTCCTCGAAGACCTTCCAGTCATCAACCGCATACACAAATAAGCAGCCGTCCATTCCCTTGGATACCACGAACTCATCTCCCAGGGTTTCGCGATACTTTGAGGGAATGCTCAATCTGCCCTTGGGGTCGATTGTATGATTGTACCTGCCCATGAACAAAAGCAATCACCACCAGTCCGAAAAGATGAGTCTGTTGTATTTTTATGGCATCCTATCCCACTTTGTGGGTTTTCATGCCATCTTCATCCCACTTTTAAGTAGATTTTAAACTATTATTAAAAATTTGACAAGCATTATTTTATGGCGAAACCGCGCAAAAAAGCGCCCCGCAGGCATTCTGCAAGACGCTTTCTATCCCAAAACCACAAGATGTGGTATAAGGCTCCTCCTATCCAAAGCATATCTATACTTTTAAGAAAAATACAATTTTGTAAATCTTTTTTAACATTTGACTTGGATCCTTTTGCTTCCGCCTATTCCCGACAGCAGACTGCGCGGCCTTACTTTGGGGCAAGATACTCCAGCAGGAACCTGCAGCCCAGCTCAATATCCCTGTAAGCCCTGTCAAAGTCCCCGGAATACCAGGGATCGGAAATGTCCTGCTCCATTCCGGCAAAAGAAAGCAGTTTAAATACCTTTCCCTCCGGGTCACCACCCAGAATCCGCCCCATATTGCGGATATTGGCACTGTCCATGCCAATGAGGAAATCGTATTTGGCATAGTCGGCCCTTGTCAGCTGCACCGCCCTCTTCCCGTCACAGTTGATGCCATGCTCCGCCAGCTTGGCCCTGGCAGGCGGATAGACAGGATTCCCGATCCCATTCCAGATTTCCTCCGTGCTGGTGGCAGCGGAAGAAATCCGGAAGTTGTCTGCCCGATGCTGCTTATGCACCATGTCCTTTAAAATGAATTCTGCCATGGGGGAACGGCAGATGTTGCCGTGGCAAATAAAGAGTATTTTTATCATGTTGCTAAAACCTCCGTAAATGCTTGATTTTGCTGTATTTTCAAGGGTTTCAGTAATGTTTATGTTTTGCTTGTGGCAGAGACATTTTTACTTATTTCGGTATAATTGGGTATAACTCGGCATAGATTGTCAATCGTTTGGTCTATAAATTGGTCTAAATTCAATATTCGTAGACCACGCTATCCCTCACATACCTTTTCCATCTCTTCACCCAAATCTTCAAACTGCAAATGGGTATATGTATTGAGCGTTACACCGATATCCGAATGTCCCATAATGTACTGCAATTTCTTAGGATTAACACCCGACTTTGCCATATTGCTACAAAATGTATGCCTTGCTACATGAGGGGTAATCACTGGAAGTTCTTTCTTGTAAATCTTGTTATACTTCTCACGGATATGTTGAAAGTATTTCTCCCAATGTAAAGCAACCATCGGCATATTATTCTTGTCCAGATACAGAAATCCGCATTTACCGTCAATCATTGGTTCAACTTTAGGCTTTTTACGGTTTTCCAAGATACGTTTAAAGCATTCCCTCACTTCATCGGACATAGGAACATATCTCACACCCTTTTCTGTCTTAGGCGTTTCTATGACATACTCCATATCCCTTTTCCTCTGTAGCTGATGATCAATCCTGATTTTATTATTCACAAAATCAATATCTTCTTTCGTCAATCCACAAAATTCAGAGATACGAAGTCCTGTTTTAAATAAGATAAAGATACCTTCATAGTATTTGGAAAAGTGCTTATCAGCTTTTACAAAGTTCAAAAATGCCCTTTCCTGTTCTCTGGTGATTGCTTCTCTCGTAACCGAATCATTTACTACTACTGTAGCAAGTTGGAACTCAAACGGATTCTTGCGGATCAAATCATCCTCTACCGCCATTTGAAATGCCGGTCTGACTACTCCCCTTATGGAATGGATGGAACTATATCCCCTTTTATCCTTATCTTGCAGTTTAATCAGCCATTCTTTCGCATCTGATATTCTGACAGTATCAATCCGTTTCTTGCCGAAATCCTCTTTCTTTATGATGTTGATTACAAAATTATAATTGGCTTTTGTATTATGCTTTGCACCATGCTGCTGTGAAACATATTTCTCTACTAATTCAAGTACGGTAGTATTCCCGCCATTCGGCATGATATAATCATCCAAAGCCTTTTGAATCTGTTTCTCTTTTTCTCTCAGGGAAATATCCTTACGCTTGCCTTTTGGTACTGCATCTGATTCAGTCAGCTTCCAACTGTATACGGATTTTCTTTCACCAGAAGCATCAAGGTATCTGTATTTATATCTCCCGTCTTTTTCCTGGCTCTCTCCTGTCCATAGTTTTCGACCTTTACTATCCCGTCTAATAACGTCTGACAATGTTCTCTCGCTCCTTTCATATAACAAGAGCCATCTGTATGATACTTCTCATAATACCACACATTAGGCTCAAAATCCATTATTCATTCTTCTATTTTCATCTATCCGAATATTAAATAGCATCCATATGCTCATTAACATATTGTTCAAACATGACACGCTTAATCTGCGCTCTTGTACCGTTCCATAAGATAAACTTCTCATCCTTGTGTTCATCTACAAATTTTGCCAGTTTCTTATATCCAATTCCGAAATATTCTGCTGATTCAGTAAGACTAAGCGTGTATTTCTGCCACCAAGGAAGCTGTACTCTGTTCTCTGTACTCATAACTGATTCCTCCGTTTCGTCTTAAAATTGTACAATATAATAAAGATACTGAAAGTTTAACGTACCATAATATTCACTTTTTAAAGTTCATCACACAATTATAAGCAGGACACGATTAAGTAACCATGCCCTTACCTCGACTAATCAACAAGTTACTTTACAAATATTTACTTCTCCATAACTTCTATATTTATGTATAAAAGTTCAATGCTTCTTCTGGTTCAATTATTTCTTGATAAAGCTTATGACTGAAATTCAAATACCTCATAACCATATCCATATTCAGTTTTTATCATTACGTTATCAATTACCCTATGGAACCGGACAGCCCAAGTTGAAGCTGCCCGATGTTCTCATCAACATTTGTTATTAGTTACGTTAACACCTTAGAACTTATCTTCT
>CAJTKW010000002.1:10065-117697 GCA_910577035.1 uncultured Acetatifactor sp. | reverse complement strand
CAAAAGCACTCCCAGCAGAAACAGCAGCACCAGCCTGGAAGCCGTTTTACGATTCAGATAGCTGACCGCCACACCATAGAACAGAATGACCATGTCAAAGCAGATAACTTCCGCCATACCGGAAAGCATATACCTGGTAAACGGAGTATACAGCGAAAACAGCAATGCCAAAACCCCCAGCTGCTTCCACGCAGGCTTTGCCAGCCAGACAAACAGGAAAAAGACCAGCGAGGTCAGAGCGATATTACAGATAATGGGAGACCACAGATTCCACCCGAACACCATTCCCCAGAGCACCCAGGGAAATACCAGAACCGGACTCCAGGCCGCAAAGGACAGCTTCAGGGCCTGGCTCTCGTTAAAGCCGAAATACCCTTGCGGGTAACCATGGCTTAGAATCCCCTCCACCTGCTTATAATAGAACAGCTCATCATTCCAGGAACTGCCCGGCAGCCAGACACTGCTGATCGTCTCCCCGTCCAGGGCACACCGCACAAAGCAGCACAACAGCGGAACCAGCGCCAGCAGCACCGCCTGGGTCATTGTCATATACCTTTTATCCTGCTGCCACCAGGGCTTAAATCTCTTCATCATCAAAATTTATCTTCTCCCGAATCACATATTGGGGTGAATTGTTCAGACTGATGTAAATACGTCCGATATACTCACCGATCAGGCCCAGCATCAGCATCAGCATCCCGCCGAAAAACACAATCATCGCCATGGTAGAGCTGAATCCCACCGGAACGTCCGGATTTACCAGCCTTTTGATAATCGTATATACACCGTACACGAAACCTCCCATGGCACTGACGGCCCCGATGGCGGTGGCAATTCGCAGAGGCTTGACGGAGAAAGCGGTAAAACCGTTGAACCAGAGCCCCACCAGCTTCTTAAACGTGTATCCGGAGGTTCCCTCCTCCCGCTCCCTGTGGTTTACCACCACATTTGTAATATTCTTTGTGACACGAAGCACCAGGCCGATGACGTAAGGGTAAGAATTTTCATAGCGCACCATATCCTCCACCACAAACCGCCGTACCGCAAAATAGCTGGATACATAAAGCCTGGCGGGCTTGCCCAGCATGGTTCTGGCCATAAGCTCGTTTACCTTGCTGCCCAGATTACGGAACGCGGAATGCCGCTTGTGCTCGTATCGGGCATAAACCGCATCATATCCTTCTTCCAGCTTGTCCAGAAGCTTATCCGCCTCATCTGCCGGCGTCTGCCCGTCATCGTCCAGACAAACCACATAATCACCGTCGGAATGCCGCAGGCCCGCCATCAAAGCGGAATGCTGGCCGAAATTCCTGGAAAAGGAAATCCCCTTGATATTGGAGTGCTCCCTGCACAATTTCCTGATCGTTCCCAGCGTATCGTCCGGCGAACAGTCATTTACCAGAATAATATCATACTCATACTTTCCCAGGCTGTCCATTTTCTTTTCAATTTCCGCCACCACACCCGGCAGCGTGTGCTCCGAGCGATAGCAGGGAATCACAAAACTGACCCTTTTCATCTTTATACCTCTCCGTAAGTCTTCCTTTCCTTCACGACGGCCATCCATACAATATCCCTGTATTCTCCGTCTATGCAGACATCGTCCCGCAGCAGGCCCTCCCGTATAAATCCGGCCTTTTCATAGCTGCGGATTGCCCGGAGATTATCGGAAAATACCCGCAGATAAATCCTGTGCAGCCCCTCTTCCTCAAAGCAATACCTCAGCATGAGCTTCGCCGCCGCGGTACCGATGCCCCTGCCCCTTGCAGATGCCTCTCCGATAAAAATACCGTATTCCGCCTTATTATGCTGCCTGTCAATATCTCTGATATAAACGGAGCCTAACGGCCTGTCCATGGCAGGGTCACAGATCATCATCTGGACTGCCCTGCCCGTCTCCACCATGGTCCGAATCCAATTCTCATGGCCTTCCCTGGTGAAGGGCTGCCGGTAAATGAAATTCCTCCGTACCTCGTCGCTGTTGCGCCAGGCTACAATCAAATCCGTATCCTCATATGCCATAAGCCGCAGAGAAATCCCGGCGGCGGCATCCTTATATTCCTTCATACTAACTCCCGTCTGTCCGCCTCAGCGGGCACTCAAATCAGGATGAAAAACGCCGTACTATTGCGTTTTTGATGTGAAATTCAGAAAATCAGTCCCCATGGCTGCCGTCACTTCCGAACAGGCTTCGCTTCTGCACGCTGATCCTGTTCAGCCTGTATTCAAAATCCCTGCGGTCCTTGGCCGCCATCACATCCAGAATCATCCCTGCAAAAAAAGACTGTATCCCCGCCAGCGTCAGGAAGCCGCAGACGATCAATGTGGGAAACCTGGGCACCTGCCCTGTGATAAAATATTCCCTGAAAACGGGAATCATCAGAATCAGTGCCACCAGTACCAGCAGCAGACAAATGGCCCCAAAGAAACGAAGCGGCTTGTAATTCTTGTATAACTGCACCATTTTGCGTATGACCTTCATCCCGTCGCTGTAAGTATTCAGCTTGGAGACGCTGCCCTCCGGCCTGTCCCGGTACTCCACCACCACATTTTCTATCTGCATATGGTAATTTACCGCATGAATGGTCATCTCCGTTTCAATTTCAAAACCCTTGGAAAAAACAGGAAAGGTCTTTACAAACTCATAACTGAAGGCCCTGTATCCCGTCATAATATCCTTAATATCCGTGTGAAACAGCCTGTTAATGCCAAAACGCATCAGGCTGTTTCCAAAATTGTGAAAGGGCCGCTTATTCTCGGCAAAATAAGTAGAGGAAAGCCTGTCACCCACCACCATATCCGCATTGTGCTCAAGCACCCTGGCCGTCATCTCCCTGGCACAGTCCATGGGATAGGTGTCGTCACCGTCTGCCATCAGGTAGCATTCCGCTTCAATCTCCCGGAACATTCTGCGGATTACATTGCCCTTGCCCTGATTATACTCATACCTGACCACCGCTCCCGCCGCTTCTGCCAGCTCCGCCGTCCTGTCCGTGGAATTATTGTCATAGACATATACCACCGCATCCGGCAGCGCACTCCGTACATCGGCCACTACCTTGGCTATCGTCTGCTCTTCATTATAACAGGGAATCAAAACAGCAATTTTATCCATTTCATTTCACCTCACCGATACCGCCCGCTTACAAACAGAAGAGGGTACTATCTTCTGTAATGCGCAGTCACCTTCTTCACTGCACGGATCACATCTTCCACATCCTCGTCGGTCAGGGAATAATAGAGCGGGATACTCATCACTTCCTCATAATACTGCTCCGCATTGGGGCAAAGCCCCTTCTTATACCCCAGCTTCTCATAATAGGAATGCCAGTAAACCGGCAGATAATGTACCTGCGGACATACATTTTCCGCATAGAGCGCATCGAAAAACTGTTTCCTGTCGCAATTCAGCATATCCGGCTTTAATCTCAGGATATAAAGATGTCTCGTAGTCTCCGATTCCGGAATTTCACGCTGTACTGTAATCTCCGGCATCTCCCCAAAGGCCTGATCGTATCTGGCCACGATCTCCTTCCTGCGCGCCGAAAACTTCGGCAGCTTGCACAGCTGGCTGAGCAGCAGCGCCGCCTGAAAATCTGTCATCCGGTAATTATACCCCAGCTCCACCTGTTCATTATACCACAGCGCATCCGTGGGATGAACCATTTCCTCCCGGTTCCTGGTGATGCCGTGGGTGCGCACCCTCATCAGGCGGCGATAAAGCTGCTCGTCATTGGTAGTGATCGCGCCGCCCTCTCCCGCAGTAACCGTCTTGACCGGGTGAAAGCTGAAACAAGTCATATCAGCAATACTGCCTACAGGCCTGCCCTTATATTTCGTCCCGATGGCATGGGCCGCATCTTCAATCAGTATCAGGCCGTGCTTCTCACAGATTTCCCGGAGCGCATCATGCTCCACCGCCTGCCCTGTGAAATCAACCGCCACAATTCCCTTGGTCCTGGGGGTAATCAGCTTCTCCACGGCCTCCGGATCAATATTATAGGTATCCGGCCGGATGTCTGCAAATACCGGTGTTGCACCGCAGTACAGCACACAGTTGGCAGATGCCGCAAAGGTAACGGAGCTGACGATCACCTCGTCGCCCGCTCCAAAGCCCGCCGCCAGGGCCGCCAGGTGAAGGGCTGCCGTGCCGTTTGCCACCACCACCGCATACCTTGCCCCGGTTACCCTGCAGAGCTCTGCCTCCATTGCCTCTACCTTGGGCCCGCAGGTAATCAGATCGCTCTTCAGCACCTCGGTTACCGCATCTATGTCGTCCTGTTCAATGCACTGTCTTCCATAATAAATCGGTTTCTCTCTTACCGGAGTCCCGCCGAATACTGCCAATTCCTCCATACTGGATCCTCCTGCTTACACTTTGTACTATAGTTTAACAGGAATCCTCCCTTGTTACAAGGAAAAATATACCTGTTTTCTTCTTAATTTTTTCTGTATACTGCTTCGTATGCCGCCGGCTTCCGCAATCCCCAATCTGTTTTTATAATTTCCGTCATCCGGCACCTATTTCAGCTCCGCAATCACTGTATTCCTTTAACTGCCCTCTTTAGCTATTCTGTTGACATATTTCTCATTCCGTCTTCATACAGGGATCGCCAACCGAAATGGTTTGAAATGTTTCCCGGATAGGTATAGTCATTGTATCAGATCATGTTATTCCTGTCAATTATGGTTTATTATTTTTTACGACATACCTTTGCTCTATTTACTTATTCCAGTTATCTGATATAATGATGCCATACTATACAATATTGATAAAGAGACTTTTGCGGAAAAGCCTGCTGGCAGAATGTACGTAAAATGTTCTCGGAATGGAGGATTCTATGAGTAAAAGAAAAAACAGGTTAGTAGCCATCGGCAGTGTAATCTGCATGGCTTTTGCCATTCTGTGCAGCCCGGCGACGGCTCTCACCACACAGGCGGCAGTCTCCCAGGAACCGGAAATTATGCCGATGAAGGATGCAATTTCATGGGTAGTAAAAAAAGAAAACGGGAAATTATATAAGCGGCTTTATAATTTTTCCACCGCTACCTGGATCGGAGAGTGGATTTATGTCTGTGATTTAAAGGAATAGTATATACAGTTAGCATATGCAAATTTAAACTCGTTATCGCCAACAGGAGACAACCCCAGCAAATTGTCTCCTGTTTTTATTCTAATCAGTCTGCTCTGATAGTTATATTTATGTAATGCTCTAAACTATCTATATTTTCCAAGAAATAAGCATTATCACTATCCTCAAAGTAGACATCATAAGTTCCGTCTTCCTTCTGAATGGCAATAAAGCCCTCTCTACTTACATTCGCCATTGCATCTATTTCTCCCGCATAGTACGCTTCAAACGTAAAGCAATACGAAAATATGTATACGGCAATGACCACGGCAGCAGTGAGATAAAAGGAGAGCCCTTTCCTTTGTTTCCCCTGAACCATCATTTTTTGTCGGTATTTCAGGTCTTCCCCCTTTATTGCCGCCATGGAAATAGCCGCACCGGCGCCCGGCACAGGAGTTTCCTCTTCTACCTGGATTTTCTCACTGATACAATTCAGGACATTACAGTAAGCCTCCCTTGTTGCGGCATCGCCACGGACCAGTTTATCATCCACGCGCATCTCAAGCAATATGTCCGACTTTTTCTCCAATACAGCACCCAGCGGATTCCACCAGTAAACGGCACGTATGATGCCAATGGCATCCTTAATAAAGGCATCGTGGTGGTAAAAGTGCGCCGTCTCATGGCGCAGGACATAATACAATTCTTCCTCCGAGAGCTCCAGCGTGCTTGGGAGCACAATATAAGGACGTAAAGTTCCGTACTGCATGGGCGCACCGAAAAACGGAGCAGTCACAACCCACAGGGAATTTCTCTTTTTACCGCCAATCTCCTCCATTATACTCCGATAGGGCTCCTGCCGGTTCCTGTTCGTCCCGTATCTGACCACATAATGGCGGTAACTCTCCTTCCGCTTGTAAAAGCGATAGATATAATAAATTGTTCCACCCAGCCATACGACCCCAAACAGGCTGGTAACCGAAATCTGAATTTTGCCGATAGAAATAAACGGATGTCGTACAAGAACCACGATAACCGACAGCCATTCGGGAAAATAAACATTTCTGGAAAAGGGAAATTCGAAAGGAATCAGAAAACGTACGGCAGTTAGCGTCAGAAACAAGATCAGTAATTTGTAGCCCAACGACAACATAATCTTCCGATTACGGAAGCATAACACCAGCACCGCAATCAGAAGATTACTTGTCAAAATCGTCATTAGTACAGTAGAAAACGAGTAATTCAAAATACTTTCCTCTTATGCTTTTAATTTCTTCTCGCAGTCCGAGATAATAGTCTTCAGCTTCTTGATTTCAGCCTTCAGCCTGTCGGGATGCTCCTCAACATGCAAAATTGCCGCACATATATCAGACTGAGCAATAACATCCTTAAAGCTGGCGTAATCTGCGGCGAAATTATCCATAATAATTTCCTTGGAAGCTGCTGTAGGACGGTAAGTCCTGCTCAACACTTTACCGCTGTGGGTAACGCCGTCAACCTCTACAAGCCCGTCCTTTAAGAGCTTTCTCAGAACCGCGATAACAGTACTCTGAGTCAGACCGCGCATCTCGTTTACAATATCGGTAGAAGTCATTGCCTCCTCGGACCTCCACAGAATATTTAAAACGTCTAATTCTCTGGGATTTAACTGTGCCATTCCTATGCCCTCCTTATATTGCCTTAATTATACCATTATTGACAAATAAGTCAAGAAAATCCGATTTTCATTTTAAACACAAATATGCGGAATAACGCAGTTTTTCGCGATATTTCATTGTCGCTTCGCCTTCTCTGCCAGCAAACGACATCCCCTGTCACTTCTCAAGCTCAATTGTTTCCAGTAATTCCCTTATCTGCAATTCACTCAGCCACTCCGTGTTATTGCCTGAGCTGTACGAAAATCCTTCCGGCACACGTTTCCCTGCAGGTATAAAATTCTGCTTTTCATTCCAGGTAATCTGCGGATAAACGATATAATGCCTGTCATATTCATAGGTAGTCAGCGAATCTTCAACTGTAATCATGATCTCATGCAGCTTCTCGCCTTCGCGGATTCCCACCTCAGGCATTTTGCAGCCCGGAAGCATTGCCTGAGCCAGGTCCGTGACCTTAAAAGACGGAAGCTTTGCGATAAAGGTCTCTCCACCCCTGGCTTCCTCCAACGCTTTAATAACCAGCTCCACCCCCTGATGCAGGCTGATCCAGAACCGTGTCATACGGTAATCGGTAATAGGCAGCTCAGAGCCGCCGTTCTTCATAATATTGTGAAAAAAGGGAATAACGGACCCTCTGCTTCCCGCCACATTTCCGTAACGTACAACGGCAAAGCAAATATCCTTATTTCCGGCATACGCATTTGCCGCAATAAACAGCTTGTCCGAAACGAGCTTCGTTCCGCCGTATAAATTCACCGGATTTACCGCCTTGTCTGTAGATAACGCCACCACCTTTTTCACGCCTGTATCCAGCGCCGCGTCAATCACGTTCTGCGCCCCGTTTATATTAGTTTTGATAGCTTCCGCAGGATTATACTCACAGGCCGGAACCTGTTTCAGGGCCGCCGCATGAATGACATAATCCACGCCCTCAAAAGCCCGGGCCAGGCGCGCCTGATCCCTCACATCCCCGATAAAGAACCTCAGCTTGTCCTTGTATTCCGCAAATTCATTCTGCATTACAAACTGCTTGAATTCATCACGGGAGTAAATAATTACCTTCCTGGGATTATAATGCTCCAATACATACCTGGCAAAGCTCTTGCCAAAGCTGCCCGTTCCCCCGGTAATAAGTATCGACCGATCATTCAGCATAAGCTATCCTCTCTTTCACCACATCCTCTGTCACATGTGCCTATATGATACCATTTTACCACTGATTTTACAACTTTTAATTTCGTTCCGGCACCTGCCCGAAACCGCATCCCTGCTTTTCAGTCCAGATACCCCAGGGTACGGTAAAGAAACTATCCTGATTACTGCTATTTTTGACATTTTTCAGAATTATAATACAAAAATTTAAAAAACTATTTGTTTTTATGCAGATAAAGGTTATAATTTGATTGATTTTATGAATCTAAAGAATGGTAGGATATAATCAATGACTCCAGTAGAAATCCGCAAGGCAATTGGACAATCAAACAGTAATGAATGCTACGAGATAGTATATCTGATTAACAACGGCAACCTTGAAGAGGCTTCTTCACGTATCCAGGACCTTTTCTCGTGTGACGCGGACACCGCCATGGCAGTGTCACACATATTTGAGTCCGAACTGAAGAAAACGAAGGCTGCAATAGCGTCCGCCGATTAAGCCGGTTCATTTTGTCCCGGCCAGCCGGTACCGGTCACATGCAGTACTGCCGGATTGACGCCAAAGACAATTGCTTCTGTATCTTCAACAAATTGGGCATAAGCGCAGATAACGAGATTATTTTATGACGTCCGTATCTGCTTTTTTGTGTGCCCTCCATTCTGTCTCGGGGCTTCGTTGCGCAAGCTGTTCATACAGTTTACTGATCTCTTCCGTCAGCTTCGCGATCTGCTCGGTTTTGCCTGCGCTCTCCTCCGTCAGCCTCGCGATCTGCTCGGTTTTACCCGCGCTCTCCTCCGTCAGCTTCGCGATCTGCTCGGTTTTACCCGCGTTCTCCTCTGTCAGCCTGATAACGTCATCCACCAATTGTATCCGCATCCCTGCCACCTCCGGATCTTTCTTTACTATCTCCACCATTCTGTGAATTTCCAACAGTTCTTCATTTACCGCATTCTCATAGACTGTATTTTCCATATAATGCAGCAATTGCTTCAGGGCCTCACTGGGGATTCCTTCTGTTCCCTTCGTATACAGAAACAGCGTACTTGCCCCGTCCTCATACTCCATCTCCGGCACTTCCACACATTGATTCTTTACGGTATACAGCATACGGTTCAAACCAAACGGATCAAAGGGCAGTATCATAATCACGGCAACATCTTTCAACTCCTCATAATCTGCGCCGGAATTCAGGCTCCTTGCCGCAATTTTTCCATGGTAAAAGCGCACCCTGCGGGGCAGCACCCTTTTATCCGCCGGGGTATCCTTCCGATCAGGTTCGATGTCATACACGGCGGCCCGCCCTTCCGGATCCTCCCCTGTCTCCGGTTCGATATACACGTCCAGGCGCGTACCGTGCAGATTTGTGTCTGCACCGTACAGCACCTTCTGGGCCGTGACCAGCAGGTGCTTAAATTCCCTGCCGAAGATCGTCTTCAGGAGCGTTTTTACAAATCTTTCCCCGATCTCCGGAAACGTCACCACCGAACCGAACAGAAAATCATCCAGCAGATTCATATCCTCAAGCTTACGTCTTACGGCCACAGCCTTTTCCGTCTTACGGCCTTTCGCCGGCAGCGTCCCCGCTGCCGCGGTTTCCTCCGCCTGCACATTTACCGCCTGTTTTCCCGTTACCTGATCCTTTCCTTTTTTCTTCTTTACAGCGCTTTCCTTCATACAGATCTCCTTTCGTTTTCAGCGGAAAGAAGATCGCATATGACAGCCCTGAAATCAAATCCCCGGTACTCTCCGGAGTCCCACGGATGCAAAGCTTCCGGGACTCCGGTTCATGAAACACGGGAACAGCGCTTTCTCTGTCATACCATTCCTGCAATCCGCCATATTCAGTGGAATGTTCCATTTTCATACAGGGATTGTCAACCGAAATGGTTTGAAATGTTTCCCAGATATGTATAGTTATTGTAACAGATCCTATGATGATTGTCAATCATAAACTATATTGTTTCTCCGTACTCGATTCTCGCCAGCCTGATGCGCTCCGCCCTTTCGCTGATTTCCAACTCCGCCGCCAGCCTCTCCCATTCCTCTGCCGTCGAAACTGTCCGGGTCTTCTCGATCCAGCTTCTGAAGGTTTTCGGGTCAACACCCAATTCTTTAGCCGCCTGGTTCTGCGACTTTTCCTTGTTAAGGAACGGCTCCCTCAGCTTCCAAAACAGGCCCGGAATCGGCTTTTGCTTTCTGCCAAGCTTTTTCCCATCCAGCTTGACCCGGCGCAGGCCGTCACCCATCCTCTTATTAATCAGATTTCTCTCAATTTCAGCCATTAATGAGAATACCGCAAGAATCAGCTCTGCTATGAAATTTCCCAGACCATAGGTTTCCAGCTTCGTATTCAGGATTGGCTGGTCAACCACCACAATGTTGGTTTTCCTTTGCTGTGTAATCCAGTACCAGTGATTCTTGATCTCCGTCATGTTACGGCCGAAACGGTCCAGCTCAAGTACAACGATACAGTCCCCTGCCGCGATAACCTGCATCAGCTTTCTGAACTCGTCCCTGTTGAAATCCTTTCCTGATTTTTTATCCTTGAAAATATTGTTTTCTTTTACCCCCAGCCTTTTTAAGGCTTCGATCTGGCGGGCGTAATCCTGATGGTCGGTAGATACCCTCACATACCCGTAGACAGTTCCCTTGCATTCGCGAATCATCTGCGCAGAATCCGCATTAAACGCGGACAAATCCATGCCCAGCGGATCTTCCCCCATATTCCTTCCTGATTTTCTGCCGCTTTCGGACATCACCTGCATGAACTCCTCGTAGGGCAGCCCCAGCGTAACGCGTGAAATCAAGTTTTCCTCCTTTGCCGCAATTACGGCGTCGTTCTTCCTCATTCCGTTTTCCTCCTTAGCAATATGATTATCCGCAGTACACCTTCCTTCCGTCCGGTGCTTCTGCATACCTTCTGACAGTTCCATTGTACAAAAGGTTCCGGCTCAGCCAAGTCATTGCAACAGTTCAGACAGGACACCGAACTGTTACAAGCCATACATAAGCCGGCGGAATATATATTGACACTAATCGGCATGGCTTGACTATCCAAAAGTACTTCGGGTAAAAATATTGCTTGACAAAAACGACATCGGCAGATATATTCAGATACATAGTGGGGCGTTTTGACCATATTTCTTAATGCCAGTAGATTTATCATAGATAGCAAGAAGGAAAGAGCAGAGAGGAGATCAAGAATGAACGAACAGACCTATGAGCAGGAAATCAGCCTGCAGAGAGTATTTTACCGAGTTCTCCGTGACTGGCGGAAGTGCTTTATCATTGCCCTTGTAGTCGCAATCGCGGTCGGAGCAGGTAATTTTGCGCTGAAAGAGATACAATTATCTACCCCGGAGAAGCTGGAAAGTGCAAAAATGGACTATAACCGTGAGCTTACCGCATATGAAGCCGAAGGCGAAAGCCTGAAACGTGAGATTGAGAACCTGGAGGAAATGCGGACGCAGCAGGAAACCTATAACGATGCCTCCATCCTGATGCAGATTAATCCGTTCCGTGAATTTAACGCGTCCGTACAGCTCTATGTTTCAACGGATTATAAGATTCAGCCGGGAAGTACTTATCAGGATATTGATTTATCAGGCCGTGTTCTGCAGTCTTACCTCACATACATGCAGAACGGCGAAATGTATCAGGATATTCTTGATCGCCTGACAGAGAAAATTGAGATGCGTTATCTTCAGGAAATTTTTTCCTTCTCTTCAAGTTATGACACCCGCATGGTTACGCTGCGCATTCGGGGTGTGGACGAACAGTCCTGCAGGGAGGTTCTGGATTACGCCCTGGAAGGAATTTATTCCAAACGGGAGGAAATCCTGACAGCCATCGGGGACCACGAACTCAACTCCCTCAACCAGTCAATCTACGAGACCGTAAACCTTGACCTGGATGCCTGGCAGAAAAGCAACCGCCAATATGTATCGGATTTAAGTGTCAATACAAAAGAAAAGCTGGATGACCTGACAGAATGGAGGCTCTCTCCAAAGCCCGAGAAGGAATATGAACAGTCCGCAATTGCAAAGGACTCTCTGAAGAAGATGATTCTGGGCTTTATCATAGTCGCGGTACTTGTTGCTGCATTTATTGCCTTCCGTTCCATCCTGTCGGACAAGGTACAGGCGGCACAGGACCTGAAGGGGCGCTTTGGCCTCCGTATGATTGCCCAGATTCCCCGGACAAGAAAGAAGCGTGCCTGGGGCTGGATTGACCGGGGCTTTGCGAAGATGGGGGGATTGACCGTTAGGGAAAGCGAATCCGAACAGCTCGTCGCATTGGCGGCACAAAGTATCTGTGCAGAGCTGACGGCACGCACTGCAGAAAAAGGTGACGGGAAAAATACAAAACCGGAGACCATAAAGCTCGCTTTCACAGGAAGTGTAGCGGAAGAGGACATCAAGGCTCTTCTTTCCGGCATGAAATGGGAAAATGGATTCTCAGCCGACAGCGTTCCGAATATCCTGCAGAATCCCACCGCTGTCTCGGCAGTGACCGGGGCGGATTACGTCATCCTGGTGGAAAAGCAGGAAGTAAGCTCCTATTCGCAGATTGAACGGGAACTGGAAGAACTGAAAGCATGGAAAAAAGAGGTACTGGGAGTGATCGTACTGGGAGTAGACGGCATCCCGGCGTAAAAAAAGTAATAGAGTAAAAGATAGTAAAAGAATAAAGAAAAGCCCGGCATATGCACCTGTTCAGCATAGGCCGGGCTTTTCTTATAGGAGGCTGCGCCTCCAAGCGGACTCCGGACACGCATTCGCCTAATGTTTCACCTGAAATCCGCTTTTTAATCCTGCTTAGAAACAAGATCTACATAGTACATTTTCCGAAATGTCCTCATTCCCGGATCCGGCAATAGGATAACAGCTCTTCTATCACCCGATCCTGCTCTTCGCTGGTCAGATATGGATGAATCGGCAGTGCCAGCACCCTCCGGCACAAATCCGCCGTTACGGGCAAATCCACTTTTACACAGTCCCTGCCACTGAACGCACTCTGCCTGCTCATCGGTTTCGGGTAATACACCATCGACGGAATCCCTTTTTCTTTCAGGTATGCCTGCAATCCGTCTCTTTGCGCTTCCTCTTTCAAAAGCACGGAATACTGTGCCCAGCTGGAGTAAAATCCCTCCCGGACTGTCGGCGTTTTCACCGTTCCCCCCAGGCTTTCCGTATAACGGGCAGCAATCCGGTTGACCTCCGTCAGTTCATATTCCTGAAAGGCTTTCAGCTTGATTTGCAGAACAGCCGCCTGCAGCGTGTCCAGACGGGAGTTCCTGCCGATACGGACATTGTCATATTTGTCCGACCCCTTTCCATGGACACAATAGGAACGGAGCAGCGCCGCCCATTCGTCATTGTCTGTAAATATCGCTCCTCCGTCTCCGTAGCACCCCAGCGGCTTTGCCGGAAAAAAGGAAGTAGTGGAGATGTCCCCGAAGCTGCAGGCTTTTCTCTCCCCGATCCGCCCGCCAAAGCCCTGGGCCCCGTCCTCCAGGATCAAAAGCCCGTACTTATCCGCGATACGGCGAATATGCAGATAGTCTGCAGGCTGCCCGAAAAGATCTACTGCCACGATCACACGCGGAGTAAGCTTTCCTTCTTTCCTTACCCGGATAACCGCCTCCTCCAAAGACGCGGGAGACAGATTAAAGCTGTCCTCTTCCACGTCAACAAATATGGGAGCGGCACCTTCATAAGCCGGTGTCTCACCGGAAGCAAAGAACGTGAAGTCCGGTACAAATACGGCGTCTCCCGGGCCAATGTCCCATACCATAAGGGCAAGGGTCAAGGCATCCGTTCCGTTTGCACAGGTAACACAATGCCTGGCTCCCACGTAATCTGCCAATTGATTCTCTAACTCCGTTACCTGGCTCCCGGAGATGAAATTACCGGCCGTAAGTACACTGCCGACTGCCTGGTCAATGTCAGGCTTTAATTTTTGATATTGTCTTTGTAAATCTCTGAATTGCATGACAATTCCTCCGCGCAGATATTGTTTGTCCTGTATTATTATGCCCCTGCTCCGTTAGTCTTTATCATTCAGAAAGGGCCACAGATCATCAAATTCCGCTGCCTTTAAGGATCCGTCCGGCATGACCTTTGATGCAATACGGGGCGCCAGAATGCCAAACTCCTGTGTCATTACCTCACAGATTACCGGCCCTTCCATTTCAAATACTTCCCTGACCTTTGATACTATGCCCTCTTTGGCCTCAATCCTGACAGCCGGCAGCCCGTAAGCTTTGGCGACTGCACAAAAATCCACGGACGGGACACCACTGTCCGGACCCACGCCAAGAAACCTGTCATTCATATAATTATGCTGGTTGTGCCGGATCAGCAAATATCCGTGATTATTATAGATGAATAACTTCACCGGTAATTTGTAATACGCAAGTGTGGCAAAATCCTGTACATTCATCTGTGTCGCCCCGTCTCCGGATAATGCAATGACCTCTCCGTGCGCCGCCGCGCCCACTGCCGCCGCCCAGAATCCCATGGAAGAAAACCCGCCGGAAATCAGATATTTCTGGTTCTCCTTTAACAGCCAGGATTGGGACACCACATTGCAGACACTTCCCGTATCCACCACTACCGAAACGGCTTCCGGTGCATTTTCGGAAAGCAGCTTCGTAAAATAATAACTGTTGATGCCTTCCTCCTTCTCATAGGACGGATCCACCACCGGATACTTTTCCCTGTTTTCATGACAATGGGCTATCCATTCTGTATGGGCACTGCTCTTCCAGTCTGCCGAAAGCAGCAGCAGTTCTTCCAGAAACCCTTTCAAATCCCTGTGTATGGAAAGATCCACAGGCACATCACCCTTTGACAGTTCTTTCTCATCTATATCCACCAGGATCCTCACAGCCCCCGGGGCAAGATGATCCGGATAATAGCCGGTAGTGGACTGGGACAATCTGCTTCCGAGGATCAAAAGCAGATCGCATTCCTGTACGGCGAAGTGACTTGCCCTGTCCCCATAGGCTCCGGGCCTTCCGATAAAAAGCCGGTTTGTGGACGGGATCACGCCTATACCGCCCCGGGAGGTCACTACAGGAATGGAAAATCGTCCGGCAAACGCCAGAAGCTCCTCCCTCACACCTGCGCTCAATATGCCGTATCCCGCAAATATCAGCGGTTTCTCCGCTCCCTCCACAAGCTCCTTTATCCTGTTCCAATCCACGGTGTCTTCTGCAGCCTCTTCCGGCTCATATCCTGTCATATCCTCCGGAATCTGTCTGTTCTGTATGTCCACAGGCACATCGATCCAGACAGGGCCTTTCCTTCCGCACATTGCCTCATGATATGCCTTCTCCATATGATACCGTATATCTGCAGGGTCAAGCACGGCTGCAAAATACTTTGTCACACCCCCCGCCACATGATCCAGGGTAATGCTCTGGGTACCTTTTGTTCGTATTCCCGTTTCCATCTGGTATTTTAAAATTCTGGAATTTGCCTGTCCGGAAAGCACAAACATGGGAGAAGAATCCGTATACGCTCCCGCTACACCGGTTATGGCATTAGTCGCTCCCGGGCCTATGGTGACAAGGGCAACTCCCGGGATACCGCTTACTCTCCCCTCCGCATCCGCCGCCATAGCCGCGACCTGCTCATGCTGACAGCACACTGCCTTCAGCTTTTCATTTCTCTTAAGGGCATCTGTCAGCCACATAGCCGAGCTGCCGGAAACCATATAAACCGTATTCACACCCTTTTTCTGCAAAAAGTCAAAGATATATTCCGATACTGTCACTTCCGTTCTCCTTTCTCACCTCAGGCCTCTGCCTGTACGCCGATAAATTACTGTCTCATTGCCCTGCCGTTGTTATCACAGATATATCTTCTCCTGCCCTGCTCCGATATGTGAATACCGTCTCTCCGCTCTTTACGGACGGTAAAATCGATATAGTCCTCAGCTTTTCCGCCAATTGCAGTACTTCATCCCTGCTGACCGGCGTCTTTGTCCGGACAGGCCGCAGGGACTGCCTTTCGCCTTTCACCGGCACGGTTGTCGTCACATTCCTTTTCGGATCAGACCGCTCCTGCTCCGCAAAAACCATTCCCCGCGGGCATGCGTTTCCCAGATAACTCCGGCTGTTCTCATCCCACTTGATCTGACATCCGTTGGGGCATACCGTACAGGTAATCGTATCCCTCTCCGGAAACCCCTTTTTCATACAATTACTCTTTTCTTCGTCCCAGACCTCCATCGGGTCTCCCTTTAGAAAGCGGACTGCGTTCCGCCCTGCCATCTCCCCCTGTTCCGATACATAATCTGCCAGATCCATCACGCGCCGGCAGTTTCCACAAGAAAAAACGCCCTCTATGCAGGTTTGCAGATGTTTGTCCGTATCCACGGCATGATTGGAAAGGAGCCTGATATTTGCGGTCTGCGCCACTTCGTTTTCGGGTATCAGGCCGACGGAAAGCACTAAGGCATCACATTCCACTCTGCGGGCCGAGCCGGGCACTATCTTTCCCCTTTCATCCAGATCGGACAATTCCACTGCTTCCAGCTTTCGCTTTCCTATAATATCAGACACCGTCGTCCGCACATAGAGCGGGATTCCAAATTCAGAAACGCATTGGCTGACATTTCTGGCAAGACCTGTGGGTTCCGGCATAATTTCCGCTATTGCCAGGACCTTCGCACCCTCCAGGGTAAACCGCCTTGCCATAATCAGGCCTATATCGCCGGAGCCCAGGATTACAATTCGCCTGCCGATCATGATATTATGCAGATTCATCAGGTTCTGAGCCACACCTGCAGTAAAAACTCCCGCCGGACGGCTTCCGGGAATGGAAATGTTCCCCCTGGTCCGCTCGCGGCAGCCGGTAGCCAGAATGACGGCCTTTGCGTCATACTCCTCTATGCCTTCAGAAGAGTATGACGTCACCCTGCGGTCTGCCGACATTTTCACCACATGGCGGGAAGTCAGGATCTCAACCCCCATGTCTTCCGCTTCCTTAATTGCACGGTCTGCGTATTCCGGTCCGGTAAGGACCTGCTGATACCGGATCAGCCCAAAACCGTCATGAATACATTGATTTAAGATGCCTCCGGCTTGAGAATCACGCTCCAGCAGGATGACGGTTTCCGCGCCGGACTTTTTCGCGGCGCAGGCCGCTGCCAGCCCGCCGGGACCTCCTCCCACGATCAGTACATCACATCTGCGCATCATTTCACCTCCCCGGAAAACATTTCGCTTCCCCTCCCCCGGTAAGTGATTTCATCTGCGGGGATATGGTAATCATTTACCAGCATATCCACGATCCTGCTCATGCAATAACCGCCATTGCACCGCCCTGTCATGCACCATGCACGATATTTGATGGAAGAAAGGCTTCTGGCCCCAAGCATATTCTCAATGGCATCGCGGATTTCCCTTTTTGTCACCGTCTGGCATCTGCAAATGATCTCACCATATTCCGGATCCGCTGCAATCAGCTTCTCCTGCTCTTCCTGGGGAAGCTCGCGAAAACGAACCTTTCCCTTACGAATGGGATTGAAGTGATTCTTCTTTTCCAGCTTCAGGTGCCGGCCCAGCAGATCCCGTACCATTCCCGCAATCGGCCCTGCTGCCGTAAAGCCAGGGGATTCAATACCGATTAAATTAATCAGGCCCGGGCATTCTTCCTCTTCCCGGATCACAAAGTCCCTGAAGCCGCCTTCTTCCGGAGGCGCCTGCTTGGGACGTATCCCACAATAATTTCCTATAATATGTGTCCGTTCTATCGCAGGCAGTAATGCCTTAGCCTCCGCAAAAAGCTTATCCATGATTTCCGGTGTGGCAGCATAGTCTTCCCGGTCCTCCAGATATTCCGCACTGGGCCCAATAATCAAGTTTCCTTCAATTGTAGGCGTAAGATGCACTCCCAGCCCGCCAATACCCGGCTTGGGCACAGGGTATGCCGGAATATCCAGGAGCTTGTCCGCGACCTTATCCAGGATAAAATACTCGCCCCTGCACGGAAAAATGGTATATTTCGTAATCCCCAGCATGGCAGATATTTTATCGCTGTACAGGCCGGCGGAATTTACCAGGAAGCGTGCATAAAATAATCCCTTCCGCGTATTTACGCAGAAAATACCGCCTTTCTTTTCCATTGCGGTTGCTTCGCTGTCAAATACAAATTCCACACCATTTTCCACGGCATTTTCCGCATGGGCGATACAATAGGTAAAAGGATCAAATATAGCCGTATTGGGGGAAAGCATTCCTCCTATGCCGCCCACTCCCGGCGCAATGCCGTGAATTTCTTCCGCATCAATGATCCTTAATCCTTCACATCCGTTCTCTTCCCCCCGGGCCTTGATTCCTTCCAATGCGTTCATGTCATCATCATCGAATGCCACCAGCACTTTCCCGGTTTTTTTATATGGAATGTCAAGCTCCCTGCATCTCGATTCAAACTGTCGATTACCTTCCACACAGAATTTTGCCATTAAGGTTCCCGGCTTATTATTGAATCCTGCATGAACCACTCCCGACATACGCCCGCTGGTGCCATAGGCCACGTCACATTCTTTTTCCAATACAAGGATGCTGAGACAATATCGTGAAAGCTCCCTTGCTATGGTACATCCCACGGCTCCCGCACCGATAATAACCACATCATATATTTGTTCCATATTACTTATCAGTCACCCTCAGCTCACCGTCAATGGTTCCGTCTTCAATCCGTTTCTTCAGGCACTTAAGCCTTGTCACCTTCCAGCCTTCAAAGGTCTCCTTGTCGAAACGGACACTGTCATAGAATTCCAGCAGCTCCTTACCCGCTTTCTCAATCGTCCACTCAGGATGATAATAATCTTTCAGAACGGTAAGAATCTTTTCTGACGATACCCGATAGCTCCTGGGATCCGTATGCTCCCCCGTAAATGTAAGATCACTTCCGGGTACACACTTCTGTGCCATTTCCGCCAGATCCCTGACTGTATAGTTGTTGTCATCCTTACCGATGTTGAATACTTCTCCCTTTACAAGCTCCTCCGGTGCCTCAAGCACTGCCAGAAAGGCATTGCTGATGTCTCTGATATGGGACATGGGCCTGACCGGTGTACCGTCACTTTTGATCTCGATCAGCTTATTGGTATAGGCATATCCCATAAAGCCGTTAAACACAATATCGCACCGAAGATTGGGGCTGGCGCCATAAGCAGTTGCCGGACGAAGAATTGTCACGATAAAGCTGTCATCACACAGCTCCTTCAGCTCGCCCTCGCACATCCATTTTGTCTTGGCATAAGCCGTAATGGGATTCTTGGGACTCTCCTCATCCGCAGCCTTGCTGGTATCGGAAATACCATAAACGCTTTGGGACGATGCGTATGCAAACCTCTTCACACCGGCCTCTTTTGCGCACCTTGCAATTTTCATCGTGCCCTCATGGTTAATCGCATAGGTCAAAGACTCGTCAAAGTCTCCCAGCGGATCATTGGACAGTCCTGCAAGATGAATCACATAGTCTATTCCGGCGAAATCCTCCGGTGTGCAGTCACGCACATCCTTTTTGATCTGCTTCACCAGCTTCTGTGGCGCGGGCTTTAAGTAGCAGTCCTCATAGTAACCAATGTCATAGCCTACCACATCGTAGCCTTTCTCATCCGTCAGCCAGGGAACCATCACGGAACCGATGTACCCCAGATTTCCAGTAACCATAATTGTCTTAGCCATAGTAATAGTCTCCTTTATAATATAAATTTTTATATTTGGTAATATTCCGAAATCTGCCTTTCACAGATACTGCGCTCAGGCTCCCCGCTCCGCTGGCTTCTGTAAAAATCAACCACAAGTTCCACCATTCTGTCAGCAGAGACAATCGGTTCCCAATCCAGCCTTGCCAGCGATTTTGCAATATCAAGTCCCAGGGTTTCCGACTCTTTCACATCGAACTGCCCGCCCTCGGATGCTTCCAGCCCTTCATAATAATTCTTTATTTTATCCAGAACCCATGAAACGGTCCTGATCCCGTCAAGGGTCGGTCCGATGTTCCAGCATTCGGAAAATTCAGACGGCTTATCATATAACAGCCTGCCCACAGCCAGATACCCGTTCAGGGCATCAAGCACAGATTGCCATGGCCTGGTCTGATTCGGATTTCTCAGCTCTACCCTGCCCTGTCCTGCCACGGCATTCAGGATGCTGGGGATCAGCCTGGACTGGACATGGTCCCCGCCGCCAATTACATTGCTTGCCCTTACAGTGGCAATCCCCAATCTGCACTCCTCCTTCTGGAAATAGGACTCCCTGTATGCCTTTACCACCAGCTCCATGGCCGTCTTGCTTGTAGCATAAGGATCCCCGCCTCCCAGCAGATCCGTCTCACGATATACCGCGCCGTCGCCTTTGTTCTCATATACCTTGTCAGTCGTTACCACCACGATACTCTTTACCGTTTCACAGCTTCTTAATGCCTCCAGCAGGTTCACCGTCCCCATCACATTCGATGAATATGCCCGCACCGGATCATCAAAACAGTCTTTTACCTGTGCCAGCGCAGCCAGATGGAAGACTATTTCCGGTTTCCTTTCCTCTATAGCCTTCTTCAGAGAATCAAAATCCCGCACATCTCCCTCGATATGCCATATCATATTCTCTCCGTCTATCTTTTCAAAAAGGCTTCCCGGTTCGGCCCTCAGAGCATACCCCGTAACATCCGCCCCCAGCTGACTTAGGACAGCGCACATCCAGGCGCCCTTAAATCCTGTATGTCCGGTAACAAACACCTTCTTTCCCCTGTAAAATTCCCGGTTATTGATATATCCTTTTTTCACCGTCTGCACCCTCCGTTTCTTTTTTTGCTTTTACCTCGTTGACACGGCTATTTACTGCGTTCCTGAAAAGCCGGCAGCAGCAAGTCCTTCTCGGCTACAAGAATTTCATGCTCAGGCATACTCCAAACGATTCCTACATCCTGATCGTCAAACCGAAATCCGCAATCAAAACCGTCTTCATATGCTTTGTCGTAAAACATCAATATACGGGAGTCCTGCTCCGCCAATGTTCCTATTGCAAAATCGCCGGGCACATACAGGCACGCCTGATCGGCTTCGGACATCGTAATCCCCCGCCAACACCCATAGGTACTTTTGTGTTCCCGCAGATCGACGACGGCTATAAAAACCCTGCCGCCCACGATGTAAAGAAGTCTGTTCTGACGGTTGCAGTCCCAGGATTGGTAGTGCATCCCCCGAAGCGTGCCCCGTCCGGAATGCAGTAGTAAAGATTCTGCAGGATGAAAGTTCAACCTGGAAAATATATTGCTATCCTTTATCTCAAATAACTTATCAGCCCCCCGGGATGCGTCGCCGAAAGATGGATATGTTATTTTACAGACCTTCTCAAATGCGGCTTCTTCATAAATAAACTGCATCTTTTAATTCCTTTCGCTGCATGTCAAAGCTTCATCATAGTTTCTTCGCTCCTGTTCATAGATTTCCCTAATCCCATCCGCAAATGCCGTGTGCGGTTTCCAGCCAGTGTCCCTGACTATATCCGAAATGTCCGGACACAGGCGCATGACCGGATTCTCCGGATAAGGCAGCTCGCCAAATTTCAAATCCGTTTCCGGACTTACAACATCCCTGATGATTTCAATATACTCTCTTAACGGTCTTGCCTCACCGCTTCCAACGCAGTAAACCTTATCTTCCTTTACCCGCAGTCCTGACAGCAATATAGCCTCTCCCAGATCTTTTGCATTGAGATAGTCCCAAATCTGCTCCGCCTTGGTAAATTTACACGGCTCATGATTCATCATCTTTTTTACCGTCACACTAATCATGGAATCAGGCCGGTCATTTGCCCCGTAAACGCTGAATATGCGCACCCAGATAAAAGGGATGCCAAACTGACTGCACAAAATTTTAGCCATTTTGCCCGCAGCAAGATGAGCGATGCCGTCTGCGCGAACCGGGTCGCAGGGCGTATCCGGACGGATATAATCGTCATTGATAATTCCATACTCCGCCTGTCCGCCGGTATAAACAAATTTTTTACAGCCAATATCCTTTGCAGCTTTTACAGCGGAGAGAACCCCGGCTATGCTGTCACATTTCAGCAGCATATCGGAATAGCTTTCCTGATAAGTGGGAGTCCTGCTCCATGCCAGATGGTAGAATACCTCATAGGAATTTGCTTTTCCCCTGCTGTTTACATATTCCGACAGCTTTTCATAATCATGAAATTCCGCCTCAATTATCTGAATTTTGTCAGAATGTGGTATTCTTCCTGCCTTTTCGGTATTTGGCCTGACAACAGCCAGAATTTCCCCGACTTCCTTACTTTTGATTGCCTCCTGAATGATTGCCGCACCAATCATACTTGTTGCGCCGGTAACAATTATATTCGCCATGGTATCTCCCCTCTTATGATATTGCCTATATCTTTTTTCTTTTACGAACTATGGCATAGTTATATACAGCAGCTGTTTCTCCGATTTCTTCTATCTCAAATCCATTCCTCTCCAACCAGAACCGAAGCGTATTCTGATCAAAATATGAGATATGGTCATTCACAATGTCATAAAAGCCGCAGCCTCGCAGCAGGTGTTCCAACGCAGGCACCTGAACAAATCCGACTCCGTCATCCGAGAGATTATTGAAAACACCGCGCAACACTACGTTGGGCTCATCCAGCCTTTGAAAATAAGCAAAAGAAAGGAACGCATCAAAAGGCGCTCCTTCTATCCGCATATGCTCATCCCTCAAATATCCCTGAATCATATTGACATGTTCCTGTTCCCTTGCGTACTGCACAAAAGCTTCATTGTTTTCCAGGCCATATTCCTGCACTTCATATTCACTCATATCCTTTAATGTGCGAAGGAATCCACCTTTCCCCGCACCGATTTCAATTATCTTTTTTCCCGTCAAATGATACGTCTCTATAAAATGCCTGTACTGAATTTTACGGAGCTCTATTAAACTCTTACTTCTCTCTCCCGCTCTTGTCTGGTCTCTGTAATAGCTTACGGGAGCATCGGCAAATTGAACAAGGCCACAGCCGCTGCACTGATATATCTCTTTACTGACGGGGGTATCTTTTTCGAAATCCCCTGCATCTATCAGCCTTTGCGTACCCCCCCCGGAAAATTTTGCAGAATATACAATGCTTCTTGATATAACGGGCTTCCGCAAACTACACAACGCGTCCTTTTCATATTCTCTTCACTCCTCTGCCCAAAAAACTCCATTTTCATTCATCAATGCAATTTTAACTTCCCTTGAGCATTTTTCTTTTATTTCGTTTACAATTTCTTCTGCGTAAAGCATTCCGAGAATCAGGAAAGTGTCCACCGGATGCTCCTTAAAATATGTTGGTGCCACGATTGGAACATGGGAAGCAGGCGCGTAATGTCCTTGTTTAAACGGGGCATTATCTACGATATAGGAAATTTTATCCCCGATTCCGGCAACCGAAATTACAGTAAACGCATAATGTCCGGCACACCATACGGCAATCTTTCTGCCGTCCCTTATTTCCTGGTCAGCAAAATCGTATACTTCCTGATTCATGGAATCGATATTTCCCCAGATCGTTTTTAAGTCAAGAGGAGACCTTTTTCTCACGATGGCATCTACATAAGGATCATCCTCAAAGGCCTCCAGCACTTCAAAACCGTTGCGCTGTGCCAGGAAGCGAATTGTCGAAACACTGTAATAGGCATATAAATCTCTTGTTATCTCATACAGGCCGTCGCTCTTTAAAATATGCTCCTGGCTGATACAGGAAATATACCCAAGTCCTCCGCTTTTCAGATTGTTGGACACAGCGCGAAGCATTGTGTTGGGATCTGTGAGCCTTGCAGGATATGAAAAACAGGTAAAGGCGTCAAAGGGACCTCCCTCAATCTCATACTCTTCATGGTCGCAGAATCCTTTGATTACATTTACCTGCTCCTGTTCTCTGGCGATTCTCACATACTCTTCATTATTTTCCAGGCCATATTCTGCAATGCCATATTCCTCCATGTCCTTTAATGTACGGAGGAAGCCGCCTTTCCCGGCGCCAATCTCTATGATCTTTTTCCCTTGCAGGTTATATGTTTCTATGAAGTGTTTATACTGTCTCTGCCGAAGTTTCGTAAGTCCCGCGCTTCTCTCTCCAGCACGCATGGAATCCCTGTAATATTCCAAAGGTGCACAGTCCAGCTGCAGTAACCCGCAGCCGCTGCACTGAAATAAGCCTAAATCAACGCCGCTGTCCGCCGGTAAGTCCCGGGCAGTCGGCAGATTTTGTACTCTTTGCGGCATATTGTGGCAAGTATAGGAAGGCTCCGCATACAGTTTTTCCCCACATACAATACATCTTCCATTCATTACACCATTACCTCGAATCAGCTATCAATCTCAAAAAACTCCGAAATTTTCTCTTCTACCCTGCTTCTGTTGTTTACCACCTTGACATTCGGATACTGTCCGTACACAATGGAATAGTCCGGTATATCCATATCTTTTATATAGGAATTTGCCGAGATTAACACATTGTTGCCCACATGGCAGTTACCCAATATCTTGGCATTTGAAAACATAAGTACATTTTTCCCTAATTGGGGATGAATGCCATTATTTTCTCCGACGGTACTCCCCTGCATAAGCATAAAGCCGTTGCCAATCTTTGACCTGCTGATGACGCTCCCAAGAGGATGGTACACAATAAAGTAATCCGGCATGGTAAATTCATAATAGATATCGCATTGGGAAATCAGTTTATTCAAACAGTACACTTTTCCGCAAGCCCTTCTCGCTTCCGCGCCTATACTTTTCCCTTCTTTTGTTTCTTCCCTGAATATCGTATTGGACAGGTAATACAGAAATATCATCATCTGCCCTGTGTGGAACAGATCTATATCATTGTCCTTAAAATTCCTGTTTTTATTTTGAGAAAAACAATATAGTGTCCTCTCTACGGACTGACCAAAGTATTTGGATATAAAATGTATATCTGATTCATTTAACCCATATAAACTGTTAATCTGTCTGAATATAAATGTCCGTATTTCTTCTTTTCTCCTGTCTTCCATCATACCTCTCCCTGCAACATTTTCATCATAGCCTCATACAGACCTTCCGTATCGTATCCGAAGTTATGATACAGCCAGGGTGCGTGCCCCATTACAACGAATTCATTTGGAATCCCCTTAACCTCAAAATCAGTCATAATCTTATTTTTTACCAAAACCGCCGCCACAGCATCTCCAAGACCGCCGATCACGGTATGATCCTGGGCTACAATGACATTTCCTGTCCTGCCGGCATCCACTACCGCCTCTTCGTCAAGAGGCTTTACAGACTGCATATCGAGAACTCTGATGTGCTTCCCGGATTCCCCTGCTATTCTTTTTGCCGCTTCAAGAGCATACTTTACGGTGATTCCGGAACAGATAAATGCACCGTCATCCCCGTCTGCAACTCGTCTTGCCTTTCCCGGCTCAAATCGGTAATCGCCATTGTATACCTCCGTTACCGGTTCAATACTGATTCTGAAATAGACCGGTCCCTTATGGTCAACCGTTGCCTTGAGCATATGATACAACTGTGTGCAATCACATGGTTCCAGAATTGTCATCTCCGGAATCCCCCGCATAATGGCACAGTCTTCCATTGTCCAGTGCGTAACACCGCTTACTCCCCCCGAGACACCGGAATAAGTCGATATAAACCGGACATTCAGTCTGTTGTATGCCACATCGTCCCGGATCTGCTCACATGCGCGCATGCTCATAAAGGGTCCGAAGGTAAAGGTATACGCCGTAAATCCCTCTTTTGCCAATCCTGCCGCAAAGGAAACCATTTCCTGTTCTGCAATGCCTACATTAAATGATCTCTCAGGATATTTCGAAACAAAATCAGCCATCCGGCAGCTGCCCATAACATCAGCACTCACCGCCACAATTTTATCATTTTCCGACGCCAGCTTCAGCATGGACTCTCCGACTGCATTCCGCAAAAATACCTTATTCTCCATCCGTAATGTTCCACCTCTTTCTATATTGCTCGTCAAGGCCCTTCTCCAGTTCGGCATACTGTTCCCGGGTAATCGCCCCGCAATGCCACTTTGGCACATTCTCCATGAACGGGACTCCCTTTCCCTTGACAGTGTCGCATACAAACAGTATCGGTGTATCCGAATCTGCCGCCGGAAGGCTGTCCAGGTGTTCAACAATCTGCGAAACATCATTCCCGTCAAATTCCTCTACATGCCAGCCGAAAGCTTTATACTTATCGGCTATCCTGCCCAGCGTAGTGGACTTTGTCAGCTCTGCATCCCCGCCAAGGCCATTATTGTCGATGATAGCCACAAGATTGCCCAGTTTATGGAAGGAAGCATTCAAAGCACCCTCCCAAATGGATCCCTCTGACTGCTCACCATCTCCCATAATCACATATACCCTGCTTGTCTTGTTCCCCTTGAGTTTAAGACCGGCAGCCATCCCACAGGCAATCGGCATACCATGTCCCAGGCTTCCGGCAGAGATCTCCACATAGGGGTTAATCAGGCTGCATGTGTGCATGGAAAACCTGCTCCCATCCTTCGCATAAGTCTCAAGCACTTCTTTCCGGTCATAGCAGCCAATCGCTGCCTGGTTGAACGCTGCCACCGCGGAGGCATGTCCCTTGGATAGCAGAAAGCGATCCCTTCCCTCCCATGCAGGATCCTTCGGGTCATAATTCATTTGGAACTGCCACAAAACCGTTACCACATCCGCAATGGATAAATCTCCTCCCACGTGCATTACTTCCCTGGTCGCAAGCTCCAGTATGTCCTTCCTAATGGAAAGACACGCTTCCTCCAGCTCCTGAATACTTTTTTTCTGCATATTAACCACTTCAAACTCCCTTTCAAATTATCATTTCATCTCTTTACTAAGCCAGCCTGGATACAATATCAGGGTCTGCACCTGCTTTATTTCTGTATTGGGCACAGACTTTCCTTCTTACCCGATTTCTATATTTGTTTCTCAAAAGCAGGTAAAAGCCAATTACCGGAAGAAATATTGTACTGATTACGGTCTGCATGGGCATGATGCGGAAAAAGAAGCCCAGAGCCTGTTTCCCAATCTCGCTTCCCTGAAACAGCGACCGATAGGCACGGAACCATAATATTAACAAGCTGTGGCGCATACTGTAACGGATCATGCTATGGATCTCGCTTTCGGTAAAACCATGGTTAATTGCAAAGGACATGTCACGGAAATAACTTATTAAGCTGCTATAATCTGCCTGCTCCGACCATGTAGTCTGCCCGCCGGCCATAACATTGATAGAATCATCCAGGTATATGCCGCCCCTGGAAGCCGCACAAAATGTAGCCCCCAGCTGAGGATTATCATCTTTGTTTTCATCCGCCACCTCCTGCCACGCACTTTTCAGGAAGAGATTGGCAGAGGAAAAGAGCGTTTTCCCGCCAAAACGATTATGGACGGCAATCACGCCTGCTTTGCCATCCGCTATATATCCATTCTTCTGGAACAGATAGGATGTCAGTTCCCCGATCTGCGCTTTCTCATCTTCCGGATAACCATCGAGCCTTCCATATGCCAGGTAAATCCATCCAATATCAGGATGTTCATGGACGGCCTTGAGAATTCTGTCCAGGCATCCCTGCAGAATATAGTCATCATCACCAATCATCCAGATATATTTACCCGTCGCCAGCTCAAATACCTTTCTTCCGTTGCCCCCGATTCCTATATTAGTCTCATTGATATTGACTACAATCTGTGTTTTCTCCTGCATTTCAGTCAGGAACCTTTTGGTCTCCTCAATTGTCTTTTCCTCCGGATTAACGGAAACCACCACCTCTATTTCATCGGAATTAACCCTGCAGACCTCGCCGATGGTTCTTGAAAAAGTATATTTAAATGTTTCGATCCTGTTGTAGATCGGAAAGCACAGACTGATTAACTTGCTCATACTGTATGCCCTCTCAATAGTCCCATTTGATCCATGGAGCAGATTTCTTAGCTATCATCTCTTCTAAGGTGACTTTTTCCCTCATATTGTCCATGCACTGCCAGAATCCTCTGTGCAGATAGGACATCAGCTGTCCCTCACTTGCAAGCCGTTCCAACGGTTCCCTTTCAAATACGGTATCGTCGCCGGCAATGTAATCAAAAATCTCCGGATTAAGCACCATATATCCGGCGTTAATCGGAGCCTGGTCAACTACGTTTTTCTCCCGGAATGATTTTACTGCATTATTGCCCCCGATATTAAGGACACCCTTCTGCTGCTCCTGCATGACGGCCGTGAGTGTGGCTGTCTTCCCATGTCCTTTGTGGAATTCCAATAATTTATTCATATCTACGTCACAGACGCCATCTCCATAGGTCATAAAAAACGGCTCATCCCCCACATACTTCTGTATGCGTTTGATGCGCCCGCCTGTCATCGTATTGAGCCCGGTATCCACAATGGTAACCTTCCAGGGCTCTATATGCTTTTCATTCACTTCCACTATCCTGTCGCCGCTTCGATAATCAAATGTCACGTCCGAATTGTTCAGGTAATAATCGGAAAACCACTCCTTAATAGCATATTGCTTATATCCGGCACAAATAATGAACTCATTATATCCGTAATAAGCATACTCTTTCATAATGTGCCAGATTAGCGGCATACCGCCAATCTCTATCATCGGTTTCGGCTTAAAGACAGACTCTTCTGAAATCCGCGTTCCCAGGCCTCCTGCAAGAAGTACAATTTTCATTTTATATACACCTCCCTGTTTATACAAAGATTATCCGGTACAATATTTAAAGTACATCGCGTGGTATGCAGACATTGTCAGCTTTCCGCATGCCACCTGGCCCTGAACTTTCTCCATATATGAACTGACAGTGGAAGAACCAGTATATTACTTAGAAAATAACCCCAAAAAATAAAATCCAATCCCATATGGTAAGTAAGCACAAACGTCAGCAGGGCACTGCTTACGCCCAACAGAACGGACGGTATCAAGAATGGCTCCTTCTTATGTGCCCTCAGGTAGGTAGACATTGCATATGAAACCATGGAAATAAAATATGCACCACACAGGGCCATCATTGCCTGTCCGAAAAGGAGCCTGGACCAGATCAGCTTATTCAGGAAAGGAATCCTTTGCGTCAAATATAATGCACATATACCAATTGCATAAACAACGGAAGAATAAATCAGATTCCGCTTTAGAAGGGAATCCATATAAGGCCACTCCCTTTTTTCCACTGCCATGTTATATTTGGGAATTGAGATCAGGCTCCATGCGTTTGATACGGAGTAGATTGCCTGCACAATGGATAACGAATATCCAACCTTACCTGCCGCACTGGATCCAAACAAAGAAAATACTAACGGATTATATATCTGCGAAGCAAAGTAGCCGGAAATCCAACTGACTGCATATCTGCCTAAGAGCGGCACAAACTCTTTCTTCCAGGCAATTTCTTCTCCGCCTTCCTCTTTCCATAACTGCATGACGGAAGTTCCAAAATGTTTTCTAACGGAAAGAAATGCAACACTGCCCTTTATAAACAGCGGAAGCGATAAAGCATACAGCCCCATCCCTGCTGCCAGGAACACGATTGTAGCCACACAGTGAAAGACGCCCGAAAGTGTATGTGTCCTTTGCGTTATGGCAAATTGATCGCATCCCTCATAAAAGGATAACGCTACCTGTGAAGAAAAAACATATACACTGCTTATTGCATAGAGAATCCAGGGCATCAGCCAGTTGACATTGTCATTGCCTCCCGAAAACATTATAAAACCGACAATAATAATGGTAACAAGCGCAATTGCAAGTACTATCCTCATCCATCGAATAATGAATCTGAACAGGGATGACATTCTTTTGATATGCTCTGCTGATCCGACAAATCTTTTATCTGATTTGTCAAGTTGCAAATATGCGTATTCATGCGCCGCAAATTGAGTCATAATGGAAGTAAATCCTAAATCCGCAAAAGTTGTTAATGCGGCAATACTTCCGAATGTATACCAGTACCCCTGTTGGTTTTCATTTAAGAATACCGGAACAAAAAGCACAATTATCGGGTTCAAAAAGATTTTTACAATGTAATTAACAAAGGTTGCAAATACATCCGGCTGGAGCAGGGATGTAATAAATTCTTTCACTTTCTTCATAATACTACACTCTGATACGGAAACCCCCCTTTCTTTTACAACTTATATTAACCGCTTTCAGATTTCCTGTAACCCCCACACTGAAAGCAATAAAGGGAATATAATTTGTTATAGTAAGTACATTTGTAGCCAAAGCGATAAACATAAGAGCGGTCAATATCATCATCTGTGGTAATCCCTTTGCCTTTTTCTGTTTCGTATACGCTGATATATAAAAAGACAACGTTATCACAAAAAGTACACTGCCTCCATCATGGAGCAAACTCAGATATTGCGAATCCCATAAAAACTCATCCAGGATCGGCACCATCCCTACCCCAATAACAGGATGCTTCAAAAAAATAGCAAGTGCCCCGGCCATACCGGATGTTGCATTTGGATCCCCCATATTAATGCTGCTTCCATATCTGCTCTGAAATACTTGCAATGGCTTTAAAAGCAATCCGAAATAGTATTTCACCACTCCCATATGTCCGGAGCAGGCCGCTACTAATACAGTCACGCCAAACGCTGCCAGCAAAAGACTTATAAATTGAAGAAACAGTTTTCCATATTTTTTCCCTCCATAAATCAGGGAACGCATCAGGAAAATAAACCCTATCAGGGGAATACCTACGATAACCGTTTTACTGAATGCCATAAATCCCAGTAAAACAGTTGATGCCAGTAATAAAAGATTGTTTATTCCCATTTTCTTTTCCATCAATATAAACGCAAAAATAAAAGAAAAAGCAAATAATATATATCCTCCTAGTAATGTCGGGCTGAATGTAGCTCCATATATTCTGGAAAACGCCCCCAATTCATTTATTACCGTGTCTAAAGGGGCACTCTTGCTGGCAGTTGCATATAGCTGTTTCGTAATCGTATATCCCGCATTAACGTTTGTTAACTGCAGCGCGCCAAACAGCATATGGCAAATATTTGCTCTGACGATAGCTTTCCTCAAAACCCAAAAAGGACTATCGACCCGTCGAAACAGAAGTATGCACCCAAATGTCCCAAGCGCAAGATTTAATAACCCTGCTAACGGAATTATCACTGCCTGATTAAATACTCCGTTTAATACACCCGCCAGAAGCGTGAGGCTTATTGAACCTACCTGAAACAGTAAAAAAGCATCTCTGTTTCTCCCTATTTTGCCGCTTCCAAAATAGCCTGCGCATATAACAAACAATATGAAAGTGATAAAATAGCTTCCATTCACTTCAAACGCACCATATCTGAATACCGGACAACAAAAATATCCGAATAATATCAAAGACAGACATTGGTCAAAATATCTGCGTCTCCACAAATACAGAATAGCCAAATATAATACCAAACAAATCAAAAAATTAATAATCCACATTATTGTTATAATCCTTCTTCTTGCAGGTTATGAATTCCCATAAATATTCTCATGGTATTCAATTTTATTCAAATATTTTCTGAAAACACTTAACTACAAGGGATTTTATCCGGTTCCATCCGTTATGCTTATACCCTTCCCATAAAACCGCATAATGATTAAAAATCTCAATCCGGGTCAAATCAAACATTACTTTCATTTGTGCAATATGCAGATTGTGATAAAACGGGCTGCAAATAATTTTTCCATCATCATATTTACTCCAATATCCAAGATCGAACTCCGGTAATTTCCGTATGATCGTCTCCAGTGTTTTATTGCATATATTCAAAATCTCCTGATCGGATGATACAATGCAATAATCCCTCAATCCCCAATATGAGAAAATCCATCCGTTTAATATTAACGGCGCATACGTGTACTCATATAGATATATATCATCATCCAGATATTTTGCTGTCCCCCCCTCTTCAATAGGAATAATCATAAAATATACTGCTTTTTTTGCTCCGGTAAAATATTTTTCATCTCCGGTTTCTTTATAGGCCCTTAATAATAAAGAGGCGCCTTCTCCCTGGGTCATGGAGGAATATGGCTGCTCCTTATTTTCATATTCAAAGACCCTCCATCCGCCATTGCTTTCCTGATTGTCTAATGCCCAGTTTGAGCATACTATCATACGCTCTCTCATGATTTCGTCTTTTGATTCTAAAAACAAGTCATATGCCCCTAAGCCATATTGAAAAACTGCGGTAGGAAGATAAATCTCTTCTCCGGTACCAACATCTACCTTTGGTAAAGAGAGACCCTCTTCTCCAAATTTAGATACCTTTTCAGTTAAATTATTGTAATATCCATTGATTTGATCTTTCCTATAATATTTCCCTTCATCTTGTTTCACATGATACACGCTGTTTCCAGTAAGCATCTTAAACCATTTTTTTATATTAAAAAAACTAATAGCCATTTTTATCTCCCTCCATGAGCTGGTAACATACTATGAAATTCAAGATACTGGCTAATTCATAAACAATTTATTGTGCTGCAAAACAGGGAATAGTTACGATCAGCCGATGAATCCTCCTCCCACTTTTTTCGAGACATATTTCTCATGGCAAAATGCGATTTTCTATCCATTTTAATCATATTTAAAATTATTTTTGATAAACTAATTTTATCCAATTCAGAAGAAATCAGAATTCCATTAGATTCATCTACAAGTTCTGAAGTCCCGCCTACATCTGTTGCTATAATGGGTATTCCAAATGACATCGCTTCCATGATAGAAACAGGGATTCCCTCTGTAGTGCTAATATTGCAAAAGTACATTACCTCTTCATCCTGATAGATTTTCAAAACCTCTTCATTGGAAAGTCTGCCTTTGATCTCCACATGTGATTTGCATTTTGCGCAGGAAATTGTTTTTTCTATAATTTCTCTCTCTGCCCCATCACCAATACAAATCCACTTCAAATCGGTTTCTTCTTTTGCAGCAATGCAGAACGCCTCCGCAAAAAGACTCATCCGCTTTAATTTTTCCAAATTGCAGCATGTGACAAGAGTCCGTCTGGCTTTATACGGGTTCAGCCCATAATCTCTTGTTCCCAGACGTGCTGTAATCACTTTGTCTTTTGCCCAGGGATACTTTTCTGTCAAATAATCCCTTCCGTGATTCGAACACGGAAAACATGTGATTTCCTTTAATAATACATCTTGAAAAGGATGATACCCCGTTAAAACCCTTTCCCAATATAAATCGTAGCCATGCGCACGGGATATGGTAATAACCTTACTACCATGTTTTTTTAAATCTTTTGACAAAAGGTATGCCGCTGCAGCCTGGTAGGAAAACCAAAAACTATATACTACCACATCATCTAACTGAATCCCTTCCGCTTTAATACATCTATATATTTGCGTTGAAATTGTTTTTGCACGCCCCCGGACATATAAGGAAGCAATTAGCCGTTTAAGAGAATACTGTTGAATACGTAACTCAGAATTTTTATAAAACATTCCTTTCAAAATATATTGGATATACTTTATTTTTGAAATCGTATTGCCCAATGGAAAGCATTTTGCATTCGATGGGATGTCCCGGGTAAACTTCACATTAGAACTCCCATTTATTGAAAAAATATATATTTCTTTAAAATTTTTACAGATATATGGCAACTCGTTTATTAAAAATGGCTCACCAAAGAAATATGGAAATTGACTCGTTATAAGAATTAGTTTTTTCAACTCTGCTCCTTCTTTATTATATTGCCCTATTGCCTCCGCAATTGCGTTCCTGTTTTCTTATTCCTTTGATTAAATAGTTCCATTATATGCTCCTCTTTATCTTTTGGCATCCTCTTAAATACACAATTATCCGGTATGATAAACTCATGTCTTTGGTCCGCCATCTCAATAGCGCTGACGAGCATATCTATCTCATTTTCATATATCCTCTGTGCCACAGAATGAAATGTATCATATGGCTTTATAAATATCTCTCTCCGCTCTATGATTTCACCAGCATCCACGTAATCTCCCAAAAAATGAGTTGTCACGCCCAAAGGCAGATCATAATAAACAGACCACTTATACGCATCCAGTCCTCTTGCGTAAGGGCTGTATCCGGGATGGGAATTTATAATTCTATGCGCTCTGACTAATGGATCCGGCAATAATCCGGCCCCACACAAAAGATAGATGGCATCATTTTCTTTAATGGTATTCTCGAATGGACCTTCTATATATTCGTAACCCAAATTGTGGCATAATTCTTTTGGATCCGGTATATTAAAAATCATCTCCGGCCGATGAGAAACCAAAGGCTCAAACTTTTTTGTATATGTCATTGCCTGTGCAAAGACTGTTACGTCAGTATAACCTTTCGCTTTTAACAAGCACAGCGTGTCATAGGTTTTCCTATGCTTTTGATCGTATGTGAGCACACCTATATTTTTCATGCCCCTCATCTTCCAAACCTTCCTTTGAAATCCATCGTGGAGCACTCCTTAAGCGGCAGTTTCACAGTTTTCCCCTCTGCCGCCGATTTATAAACCGCCAGCACAAGTTCCAGCGCTCTCTTTCCTGCTTCGCCGTTTACATAAGGCTCTCTATCATTTACTACCGCATCAATCATGTCCGCATATAACGGCGTATGCCCGTATCCATAAACATTAGGCGGGTTCTCCGCAAAGTTCGCAATCACTTCTTCCGAGTTCTCCAGTGAATCCGCAAACCGCCATTCCTCGATCTTATTGACGCTCTGGCCGCCTGCTTTCACAGTTCCTTTTTCCCCAAATAAATAGAGGGTTTCCTCCAGATTCTTTGGAAAAATATCCGTGGTTCCCTCTATAATACCGTATGCCCCGCTTTTAAACTTTATAATTGCAATTCCCAAATCCTCTGCTTCAAGGTACATGTGGTTCAGCTGATCCGTCATCCCTATAACTTCTTCTACATCATCTCCCATCATCCACCGGAGCAGATCTATGTTATGAATGCACTGATTCATCAGCGCGCCGCCGTCCTGTTCCCACGTGCCGCGCCATTTCGCCTGTTCGTAATAATTCCTGTCCCTGCACCAGCGGATATGTGCTGTCCCGTAGAACATCCGCCCGAAGCGTCCCTCTTCCAACGCCTCCCTGATCTTCTGCACAGACTTGTTAAACCTGTTCTGATGATTTGCGCAGACCTTAACACCTTTTTCTTTTGCAGCCTTTATAACTGCATCGGCATCCGCAAGTGACAGGGCGATGGGCTTTTCTATGATCACATTACAGCCACCCTCAATACAGTCCAAAGCAATCGCCGCATGTTTTCCTGATTCCGTGGCGATTGCCACTAGTTCCGGTTCTTCTTTCTCCAGCATTTCATGGTAATCTGTATACTGATGGACATCTCCCAGCCCAAACTTTGATACCTTATCCTGCATCGCCCTTTTATCGATGTCACAGACAGCTACAAATTCCAATCCATTTTCTTTTGCTGCCACGATGTGGTTGGGCGAAATCCGTCCGCAGCCTATCAGCGCATACCTCATGTCATTTATGCCTCTTTCTTCTACAAGATCTTCCGCCATCTTTTCCTGCACAGCACTGATAGCGGATTTTTTCTACAGTACCTCGATATTACTGCGGTCTTTAATATCCTTCATCACGTTCTTGGTATCAAAGACTGCCTTCGCGTTCTTCTGAACCATATCATAATCCACGTTATGGTGGGCTGCCGTGACCATCACCAGGTCAAAGCTCTGCACTACTTCCGGCGTAAGGTCCTTGAGGCTTTCAGCGCTCTGCCCGTACATATTTTTAAATGACGGCACCCATGGATCATAGTACTCCACATCCGCGCCGACTTTTTTCAATTCCTTCATTACACGGATAGCCGGAGATTCGCGGTAATCATCAATGTCATTTTTGTAGCTTACGCCAAGCATGAGCACCTTTGCCCCATTGATGGCTTTTTTATGGCGGTTCAGGATATAAATTGCCCTTTCCACGCAGTATTCCGGCTGTCCATCATTGATTACCATGGAGTTCTCAATCAACGTCGTATGAAAACCGTACTCCCTCGCCTTCCATGTCAGGTAATACGGATCTAACGGAATGCAGTGCCCGCCCAGCCCCGGTCCTGGATAGAACGCCTGAAAACCGTATGGCTTTGTCTTAGCCGCATCAATTACTTCCCAGACGGAGATGCCCATCTCTTTACAGAGACGCCCGATCTCATTGATCAGGCCGATATTGACATTGCGGTAGGTATTTTCGAGAATCTTTTCCATCTCCGCCACCGCGGGGGATGACACGGTAAACACTTTCCCATCCAAAACTGCCCTGTACATGGCGCTGATAACCTCTGCCGCATCTTCGCCGATAGCGCCCACTACTTTCGGCGTGTTTTTCGTCTTATAGATTAGGTTTCCGGGATCCACCCGTTCCGGTGAGAAGCCCAGATAAAAATCCCGGCCGCAAGTGAGACCGGAATTCTTCTCCAGAATAGGTTTTATCAGTTCTTCGGTTGTCCCCGGATAAGTGGTGGATTCCAGCACCACCATTGTCCCGGGCTTCAGATACTTTGCTATGGCTTCTGCAGAGTCCCTGACATAGCCAATGTCGGGCTCCTGGTGAATATCAAGGGGAGTCGGGACACAAATCGCGATGAAATCAACATCCCGGACAAAGGAGAAGTTGCTTGTCGCTGACAGTATTCCTTTCTCTACAAGCTCCGCCAAATCGGAATCCACTACATCCCCGATATAGTTGTGTCCCTCATTCACAAGCCTGACCTTTTCTTCCTGCACGTCGAAGCCGATCGTTTTAAACCCGGCCTTCGCCTTCTCCACCGCAAGCGGCAGGCCCACATATCCAAGGCCGACCACTCCGGCGATAATCTCTCTCCGCTTAATCTTTCCAAGCAGTTCTTCTTTCATTCCCATGATGCACTCCTCTGTCTTTTCCCGAATATTCCAATTAGGATATCCGGCCGCTGTGTTCGTGATATTACTGCATGCTTCCTTTCTGCCTGAAAAGCCTTTCAAATTCTTCCGCCAGAACATCATAAGTGAAATGTTCCAGCACCGCTTTTCTTCCGCGCTCCCCCATCTCCCACCGTTCTGTCTCCGGCATACGGTACAGCTCTTCCATGGCTTCTGCGATCTCATTCGTCTGTCCCGTCCTTATTGTAATCCCGCACCTATAGTCCTCCACCGGAGAACCGGGTGCATCCACGGCAAAAAGAATCGGCTTTGCCGCCATCATGGAATCATACATCTTATTCAGGCAGATACCGAACCGGTACAGCGGAGACCGCAATAAGCTTATGACAGAACAGTCAAAATACCGCAGCAAATCCGGCACGGCTCTCTTCGGCACCGGCGGCAGAAACAATACGTTGCTGATTTTTTCCTTTTCTGCCCGTTTTACCAGCCGTTCCTTCTCCACCCCGTTGCCCACAAGAACAAACTGAATCTTTTCTTCCTTTACTACTTTTGCAGCATCTAATATTACATCCAAGGCATTTGACAGGGCATGTCCGCCAAAATAGCCTGCAATAAATTTTCCGTCCGCTTTCAGTTTTTCCAGTACCTTCCTATGACTCTCCGGCAACGGTTCCGGATTCTCCCAGTCTTCTTTCACAATCCCGTTTGGTATCGTTACAAATCTCTCCGGTTTCATCCCGTGCTCCGTCATGTACTCTTTGGCTGACGGCAAAAGTGATACCACATGAACCGAATGACGGTAGGCACAATTCTCTGCCAACTGTATCAGTAATACAAAAGGGTGGTATCTGCTCATTCCTCCCAGCTCTATCAGCGTTGCCGGCCACATATCATGCACCTCATGGATCAGCTTTGCCCTGCCCTTTTTCGCAATCCGCTGCCCTGCATAGGTATCCAGCGGATAGGTGGACGATGTAATCACCACATCCGGCCTGTACTCTTTTACAATCTTTCCCGCATGCAGCCACAGTTTCCCCACAAACCGGAACATAGTAAGGGCTCTCTTTACGCCGTTTCCTTCATACTCTCCGGCTTTGATCCAGTGATATGTTATGCCGTCAATGTCCTCCGTCTGGAAATCCTTCCGCACTTTCGGATTTTTTATCCTAAGATGGGAGTAATCTGCCGCAATCATATCCACATGGTGCCCCTTCTTCGTCCATTCCCTTGCAAAGTAATAAGGTCTGAACTCCATCCCCATCTCCAAGGATCCCGCATAGTGGTTAATCAGCAGTATGTTCATACTTCCTCCCCACCCGCAATCCTGTCCTTTTCCACTCTACAGGTTGCCTTTTGTCCTTTTTTACTGCAGACACAGGAAATAATGTATCTGTTCTCTTCTTTTATAGATCTGTCAATGTATCCGTCCAATGTTCCTAAAACATTGGATAACCACTTTGTCCTTCCAAATACCCCCCAAAAACCAAAAGTCCGAAATTTTATCGTCTGGAATTCTTTTGTCAGTTCCTTTATTTCATCTGTAGTTAAATATCTCCACCTGCTCCCCCAGCCTGTAAATTTCTTTCGTGCAAACTGATGTACCGGAGATGCTATCAGATTTTCACAAAAACAGAGTGTTCCATTTTCATTCAATGCCGCATAAATACTCTCCATTGCTTGCTTCTGCCTGTCAAAATTGTCATCGTACCCCACTCCCCCCAGAACGGATTTAAAACAGATCATGTCAAAAACATTCTGATACGGAATTTTCGTCGCATCTATCACCTCATATTTTATTTTGTTTTCTACCCCATACTTTTGATGAAGCAATTTCGCGTTTTCAAAACTATCTCCGCTGACATCCGAGCAGATAACCTCAGCGCCCTTCAGCGCCCAATATAAGGATAGGCCCCCTCCTCTTCCACCTATATCCAGAACCTTCTTTCCTTTCATATCATCAAATTGCTTCGTCTCTTCCCAGTATTCAATTGCTCTCCACCAGTTTTTAACATCCCACTCCACAATATCTTTAATGAGTTCTTCCGGTTTATCAGCTTTTCTTTTCATCCTTTCAAATTCCTCTCTCAATCCATTCCTTTACAAAGTAATAAGGCCCGAACTCCACCCCTGTCTCCGGAGCGCCTGCAAAACGGTTTGCCGGTAATATCTTCATCTTTCCGCTCTACATTTTTCCGCAGCATACTCTTTCGGATATGAAAATTTCCTTTTCCCTAACAGTCGCAGGATAATAACCATAATTGTCCTGAAAATCAGCTCAACATCATACCATAAAGTCCAGTTATCCACATAGTACAAATCCATGGCCAGCTTAATGGGCATTAACTTTTCAATATAGGCTTGGTCCGTATCTGTATCCGATAAATACCGGTCTCCGTGGGTATAATTAAAAATACTGCCAGGACTTGCCAGTCCGGGCAGAACCTTCAGTGTTCTTTTCTGTTCATCAGAGTAGTATTTGTTCACGATCCCCACATCTTCAGGCCTTGGCCCGATCACAGACATGCTGCCGTTCAAAATATTAAAAAGCTGCGGGAGCTCATCTATTTTTGTCTTGCGAAGAAGCCTTCCAAACAAAAAAACGCGCGAATCATTTTTCGCCGTAATACTTCCGCTCCGATCTGAATTTACACGCATTGTTCTAAATTTATATATATCAATGGGATTCATCTCTTTTCCCATACGTTTGGCTTTATATAATACCGGCCCTCTGTCAGATATTTTAATCCCTGCTGCAGCAATTATCATAATGGGCGATAAAATCACAGCGGCAAACACGGATAATAATAAATCGAAAATTCGTTTTACCGCATAACTTTTATTTTTCATGGCACTACCTTTTTATTCTTCTGACTGTCATAAAAACTTCCGCAGCGTCCATCGTACATTGATTGCCAAAAAACCGCGCTGCATTTTCCAAAGCTCTTTCCGATCGGGGATGTGGGTATTCCCTTATTTCCGATTGATAAGCTCGAAATGCTTCCGATTTCTTATGAATCGTTTCTGTAATGTCTACCCACGTATCAGGCACAAAATTTCTGGGATAACCCCACTCCGTACTGCTCACGGTATAAAACGTTAAAAACTCCTCTATCCACTTGTCCAAAGGACGAAATGCAACTGTAGCAGCTTCAAACAAAATTTTATGATCTCTGTTGACGTCTCCTCCCCACTGACAATATACGATGTTGGGCTTAATTTCATTGGATATGTCTTCCAGGGGAGAAATAATATCAACCAGCGTATAGGTATCTAACCGCTGATCCGGGAATTTCAAATGAAACACTTGCCTGACTCCCAATATTTCTGCCGCCTTTTTTATCGCTTCGGCTTGTCCCACATCCTTTTGATACCGTAAGGATTCCCCTTCGCAGGCAATGACCGAATATACTTCATCGCCCGCCTGAACATGCCGTGCCACTGTTCCTCCGACGCCCAGCAGCTCGTCATCCGGATGGGCGGCCACCACCAATACCTTTTTCATTTCCATACCCCGCATGTTTCCCCTTGTGTAAAGCAGCCGCTAAAATCAGCTTCCGTCAAAGTTCTTCCTCTGTATGTTTTTCCCGCTTCCTCCTCAAGTTCATGTATAATGATTGCTCCCGTTTTGCAAGCCACCTGAATACCGCAGGCATCCTCCACCGGACTGTATACGTTTCCGAGAATTGCCCCGGGACATTCGTTCACCAGGTTTCCCGGCAGTAAAGACGCCGACCAGATATAATATTTCTTTTGATTGAAAAAGGAGAAAGCTCCGGGATAAGGAACCGTCAGAGCACGAATAAAATCATATATCTTTTGACTGGATTGATTCCAGAAAACAAGACCGTCTTTAGGCCTTCGACGAGGCAGAACAGGTTCTTCCGTTATATTCTTTCTGAGCATCACCGGACCCAAATTCTGCTCCAGGCGCTCAATCAGGCGCAGCAGCATGTCCGTATTCGTCAACGCAACCTGATCATATAATGTGGCGCACGTATCATAAGGACTAATTTCAAAGGCCGTCTGATCGATAATATCACCCTGATCAACTTCCTTATCCAGCCACATCAGGGAATTCCCACACTCCGTTTCCCCGTTGATAATTGCCCAATTAATCGGAGCGCTTCCCCTGTTGTGAGGAAGCATGGAAGCATGCGCCCCCACCGTTCCTATTGTCGGTATCTCTAAAATCCTTTCCGGCAGAATTTCACTCCAGCCCAGGACAATCAGCAAGTCCGGACAGTTTTCCTCAATGATATGATATGCCTCGTCACTTTTTATGCTGGAAACCAGTTTGACCGGAACCCTATATTTTTCACATAGCTCAGAATATCCCCGAGTTCCGGATGAACGTTTTTGAAACGCATCGTCATCCAATGTAATAAATGTCTCAATTTTTCTGCCGCTGCCCAATAATTTTTTAAAGGCGTCCAGCCCTTCGCTGTGGCATCCCACCCAGACAATTTTTATCGCCATTTGACATAATCCTTTGACAAAATATAAGAATAACCGATCTGATCTACAAATATTCCTTTACGATCCGCTCATACTCCTCCGCCACATACGCAGCTTCCTCATCCGTAAGCCTAGTGTGCAGGGGCAGTGTGACTTCGTTCACAAAATGCGCATAGGCATTGGGATAATCCTTTATATCGAATCCCATCTTTTGATACGCTGTCAGCAGCGGTAAGGGCTTATAATGGACATTACAGGCTATTCCTGCCTCCGCCATTCCGGCAATAATCTCGTTGCGCTGCTCTCCTGTGATCCCCGGAATCCTGGTGATGTACAGATGCCCGGAGGAATCGTGTTCATTCGTATAGTGAGACAGGGTCTCTATCCCCAGCGGCCGAAACGCTCTGTCATACCGTTCGATCAACTGCCGCCGCCTTTTCAGCAGCCCGGCATAGCGTTCCATCTGTCCTAACCCGATAGCTGCTGCAACATCTGTCATATTGCATTTATACCATGAGCCAAGCACATCATACTCCCAACTGCCGCATTTTGTCTTCGCGAGGGCATCCTTCGACTGCCCGTGTAGGGACAGCAATTGGTATCGTCGGTAAATCTCTTCGTCCTTTACCCCTTCTATCTGCCTCCAGGTAACACAGCCCCCCTCAGCAGTCGTAAAGTTCTTCACAGCATGGAAACTGAAGCAGGAGAAATCCGCCACATTTCCCACCATCTGTCCACGCCACCGGGCCCCAAACGCATGGGCGGAATCCGCCATCACGACAATCCTGCCAATTGCCTTTTGGAGTGCGTTGGCCGGGCGGAATAACCCCCTCTTTCTCTCCACGATCTCAAAAATGCGTTCATAGTCGCAGGGAACACCGCCTAAATCTACCGGAATAATGACTTTTGTCTTTTCCGTTATGGCGGCTTCCAGTGCATCATAGTCCATTTCAAAGGAGTCCGCCTGAACATCTATCAGCTTTAGCCCTGCACCTACATGACAGACTACAGATGCTGAAGCCGTATAGGTATAAGCAGATGTGATACATTCGTCCTTTTCTCCGACCCCCAGCAGCCGAAGAGTCATCTCCGCACAGGCTGTCTGGGAATTCAGGCAGACACTCTCCGGCACACCGATCCATTCCGCACATTTTCTTTCCAGTTCCTTCGTGCGTGATCCGGTTGTTATCCAGCCTGAACGCAATACATCTGCCACCTCATTTATTTCCGCCTGAGATATATCCGGCGGTGAAAACAGGATTCGCATCATTTCCTCCTATTCCTTTCCAGTCAAATGGCCGCAAACTGCGGACAATAAAATAAGCGCCTTTCGGCGCTCAAAAGCTTTAGTTCACTTTATTTTTCTGTTGATTTCTTTTCCACCATCTCAATTCCCAGATGGATTACCGTCATTCTTCCCATAAACTCCACTTCAACCTCCGCAATCCGTTTATGCAGGTTAATCCGTTTTACCATACCTTCCATGTTCTGCAGGGGCCCGGAAAGAATCTTTATTTCATCATTTTCGTCTACTTCTATCCGGGAAAGGGAAACCTCTCCGGTAGTCCTGCCGTCCCGGCCTGCGGAGACCAGTGCTTCCAGCCATTCCGTCTCCTGCCCGGTAAGTGCCGTAACATATTCCAGATCCCATCCCAGAAACTTCGTCAGCATGGGTATATCTTTCAATGCCAGATACAGCTCTTCTGCATTTTCACTGCTCATAAACACATATCCGGGCAGCAGCTTCTCATGCCGGTCCTTCCATTCCCCATGAAACTTCTTTCTCACACAACGCACGGGGTGAAAACAGGAAGAATACAGTTCGTCCGCTACCCTTTTTGTGATATAAGCTTCTGTATCTGCTTCTTTTCCCGGTGCCACCTGCAGCACATAATACATTGTCATACCCTCCACATTATGGATACTCCATTCCTCCTGCCGTAGCAGTCTGCGGCACAGGGCTGTTTAGGGTAAGCTTCGCCATTTATGCCCGGCAGACGTACTCTGCCATGGCATAATCATGTCGATGCGCACCCCTTGTTTCCGGGACCTGTCCTGCATCCGAATATGTGATACCCTCAAAGGTTCAAGTGCCCACGCTTCAGGAACCCTCGAAATGATACTTTTAGATATTTTACATTACCGTGATTTTAACACTCTGCAGGAAAAAAAGCAAGAATAACTTTTCTACGCTGAAATGAATCCGACGCTAAAATTCGTCAAATGTGCATATTCAGGTAATCCATTATGTAGAAAAAATAATAATCGGAGTAATAATCATATTTTTGTCCGCCTGATGCCGTATTTTCCGGTTCCCTGGTATACTTTTTGAGAATTTCCCTCAGATCAGTCCGCAGGGGAATACGCAGATCATATCGAAAAGAATTCCTTCCCTCAAAAAAATCATCGGCGGAAATATTGCCATACCTGCAGACAATACAATCCGCTATCAGAACCGTCAGCTCCGGATCCGATATTTCCCATTCGGCAGCAATCCTGTTCCCATACTCAGTAAACCGTGCATTCAATGCCAATTCATATGCTTCCCGCTTTTTCCTGCCATCCGTATCCCTTCCTGCCTCGCTCTCAAACGCAACCTTATTTACAATATTGCAAAAAATGAGCAGAAAAAGGTAGAAGCCGATGGAAGTATTCGGGATCCAGGCTACTTCCTCCGCCTCTGCCGGATCCTTTTCTTCCGCATTCCCTCCTTTGTCCATCCGGTGCATTTTGCAGTATTCCTTCCGGAAAATATCAGCTATCTGCCCTTGTATGTCCTCAATGGGCATCCTCCTGATGCCGCCAATAATTTCCCTCCAGCTTTCGCAAAATTCCTTTTCCCCATAAGCATCCTTTATGCTTCTATTCTCCAGTACACTTGCAATTTGCTTCTGAATTGCCGGATTTCTCTTTATAAACTCGTTCAGTATCTCGGTCTTGATTGCTACCGGATTGTTTGACACAAACGTACTGACAAACAGGTGGGGAAGCATCGCCTGCCCCCTGGTCAGACCACGCAGCTCCCGGATTCCTCTTGCCCTTTGCACTGCAAAGTCCGGATTGTATCTGGCCAGCTGCAGCAGCACGCCCTTATTACATTTCAATTCCAGAGTCCACCGTTGTTCTTCCCGCCGCGCTGGCTTTTTCCCGGCTGCTGCCTTTACCCCTTTGGCATTGGACGTATCACCTGCAGCTTTATAGTCATCCTCCAGTATCAGCTCCGTGAAGGGTGCAACATTCATCAGACGCCGGTACGGAAAGGTTGTCGTATTGATCCCTTTTGCCCCGCATCCGCATTCATACTCATATTGGCACTCGTCCATCCGGCCTTCCTTATCTTTGGGTTCATAATAATGTGATTTGTTCCTGCTGCGGATCATAGGTTTTTTACATTTATCGCAAATAAAGAAAGTCCCTTTCCCTGTTATCTCAAAATAAACCCGCTCCCATTCCTGCATGTCATCGCACAGTCTGAATAAATAAGAGATAGGATTATCCGTAAAAACATTCTGGTATCTGTCATACTTTTTCTCATTTTGAAAATGATGGCGCAGGGTATGATTATAGATCACCAGCGCTGACAATTCAATAATCATACGCTTTGCAGGCTCCAGACTGAATATTTTACCGTTGTCGTAATACTGACACAATAAAATAATTGCGGAATAAGCACCGTGATCATCCTCCCGCAGCTTTCTGACAATCTCATTATTATCCACTGTCTCAAACAACAGACTGCTGCCCAGCAGGCTCTTTATCCTTGGAATTCCGTCGTCCAGTCCCATGAACAGATTTGACAGCGGCAAAAAGTCCTGTAAAGTACCCAGATTTCGCTTCATATAGGTAATCGGGTATCCTATATCGTGCACCAGCGCCGATACAATAGCCGTGGAAAAAATAATATAGTGATAGCACCATTCATCCGGGTCTCCAAAGGACCGGCTCAGCAGCCCTGCACTTTCCCCCGATAATGCCTTCTTCTGCCCTTCCACACTTTCTGCCATGCGGTTTGCCACTGTATTCCGTCTTTGCCTGTATATCTCCATGCAATCCCGCCACAGGCCTTTTTCCTGCAGCAAAAAAAGCATCTCGTACAGATTGCGGATCTGATGAAGATAATGGTCTCTGTAATAACTGTAATCATGTTTCTTCTGCACGTATTCCAGGTGCATCATCCATTCAAAGTGAAAGAAAGAAGGGCGAAACAGCTCCTTCATCCCGTCTATATCCACATACTGCACCAGAAACTTATCTGTTACCTGCTCCAGCAGATTCATTTCTCTGGAGTTTTCATCACTTCCGTAATGGTACACCTTATCGATCGTCCGGAAGATCTCCGTTACTTCCTGAATTTCATGACCCTGCTGGTTCTTTACGCCAAAGCAGCCTGCAATTTCCTCCCTTAAGGCAAAATCTTCCGAATCTGCCTCATCGTTGAAATATTTATGATGAAGGCTGTCAAAACCTTCAAAATAAACCAGCATTTCCTCACGGTTAATTTTTTCTGTCATCCTGCTCCTTCTCAATCCCCTGCCATTCAGATTTCCCTGAGCACTTCTTTTATACTCTGCTCGAATTCCCCGATGGTTCCCTCCCGGCAAAATCTGTGATAAGACTCGGAATAGGTATTTACATATACTTTCCCTTCGGGACTGCAGCCGCTCTCCAGCCAGCTCCTGTAAAATTCCTTTTCTTTATTCGTCAATTTCAAAAAGTCCGTGTGCGAAGCATCATTCAGTATCAGATTCACAGAGGAAAACGGCTTATATCTGGTGTTTTCACAGATTGCTTTTTTAATGCTGCCCTGTGTCAGAATTTTATGTCCTATATCCTCTGTGGTAACCTCATAATAGTGTAGTCGCACAACGGTATTTTCTGCGGCAATTTTTCGCAGCAGCTCCAGCAGAATATCGGAATACTCATCATACCCAGGCGGCATATCGATTACTATATCCCAGTAATCACCGGGCCTTCCCTCAATTACTCTCCCTCTGTTCAAAAGATTACGAAGCAGCACATCCATCCTGTAGCTGTAAACCCCGGCAGCGATCTTCCCATGGGTATGCCGGAACCAATCCTTGCTCTCGGAATTTGCCGAGGAAAGTATAAAGTCCAGGTATCCGTTGATAGCATCCGTCTGTTCCTGCACTTTATTTGCCTCATTTTCTTCCACACCGCCCTTTGCCTGATCCTTTTCCGTGTACTCATAGGAGCAGGAACGGCATATAATGTCATTTATTGAGTATCGTGAGTTATCCTTAAGGTAATCGCTAATTGTTATATATTGTTCAAAATTTTCCGGGATTGCCAGCTTATGCCGCATCCCGGTTCCCTGCGTCATCTTTTCTCCGAATTTCTTTTCCAGTTCATTGAATTTCTGCACCTGTTCCCGCTCCTCCAATGACCCTTCCGTCTCCTCTGACAGCTTTTTTCTGTGAAACAGGATTTCCGTCATGGCTGAGCCCTTAAAATCCGCATCAAGAAGCAGCACATGTGCCTTCTTGTCTTCTATCCCCTGTTCCTGCGCAATCTGCAGGGCCTTAAAGAGGGCGCAGGTGCTTTTACCGCACCCGCCCTTCATGGAATGTATTACGTGTACATCGACTGCGTTTTTATCTCCCGGCATCGTTCCTCCTATTCTCCCATCAAAAGTCCGCTGTTTAGATACAAATAACTGCCTGTATACTGCAGATATTCACTATATTCCCTGATTGTGCGGAGTGTTCTCATCAGATTTTCATCTGTTACCTCAGGGCATACCTTGCCATGAAAGGACGCAGAAAAGTATTCCTGCATTTCCGGGAGGTCCCGGATTCTCATTTCCGCCAGCCGCTTTACCATAGAGAAAATAGTCTTCTTTACCTTGAATCGGTTCCTTTGTCCGGCAGAAGGATTATCCGGTTCCATCCGCCGCGACAATGCTTCTTCCCTCAGTCCGTCTATCGTATACCAGTGGGTTGCCATCCAATAAGCAAAAATCAAGTCTCCCACATCGTTGGCATTAGAGATCACCGAGTGGATCAGCAGTCTCTCAAAATAGCGATTCATGCAGTAGAGCTCTTTTTCGCCAAACGCATATTGTAAAATAACCTTCACAATATTTGCCATTGCCCCCTGCAATTCAGGATATTTTTGATCTTCTCCCATCTGCAGTTCATATCGAACCGTAACCTTTTCATCTCTGGCATTAATGTGATACCCCAATATAAGGCAGGATTCATTCAGGAAAAGAATAATATCCCTGAGCTGCGCAATATCCCCCCCGCCGTATCGGCGCAATATCTCATCACAATATTCGTTACTGATACTTTTTAGCAATTTCCAGAATCTGATAGGAACGGAAAGCCTTCCCTCCCTGTTGTCTTCATTCTCACTGCTCTCATCCAGGAATTTCCCGTAATCCTCGTTGAACTGCGGCTTGTCAAATTCCGTCAATCTGCAGACCGTTAAAGAAATTCCGCTGTAATATTCGTCATTGCAGATCCCGTTATTCGTCAAATCATATTCGCCAATCCTGTCACTGTATCGGATATATAGATAAATATCCGTATTTTTCTTCGGCACGGCTTCCAGATTTCTGTATAGTCTCTCGTCAAACTCAAAGGAAGCGGACTTGTCTTTGTCAAACGAATTGATCCACTGGCCGACACGATTGTAAATCACCTGGTAATAAGCCGCTTTATCTTTAAATTTTTTCTGGGTACGGCTTCTTTCATAATTCCACCTGCAGATCGTATCCGCACCCTTTTCCTTCTCATCCTTCTCCGCCTGTCCCTGACGGTAAAAACAATTTTGATCCAGAAACGCTATTATCTCATACTGATCCACAAGCGTCTGCAGGTCACTCATATCCAGAAGATCATACAATTCGCCGTCCGCATCCGCAAATAAATAGCCTTCCGTCTCAGTTTCATGCCGGAAAAACGTCCAGTATACCTTAACACCTGACAGCTTCTCCAGCAGCTCATTCTGCAGAGAGTCCTGGGGCAGATTTCCAAACACGGCAATATGAATGGAAGAAAGCTCCTCTTTCTGGTGGAGCTGCTGGTAATTTTTTATTTTCTCCCAGATTCTGATCGGAGGAATCTCCGTACAGTCCTCCGACTTCTCAAAGGGCCCTGCACAAACAAATCCGTCTTCCCCTGCATTCTTGCCGCGTTCTGTCTCGTATACCTGATTCCGGCCGTAAAGCTTCATTCTGCAGCGATTTTTCATCTTGGCTTTAAAAACATAATCCAGAATCTCTGCATCCGCTTTTACAAACTCGCCATTACCGGCCGCCGCTTTCTTTTCCTCCAGCATTCTCAGCACTTCAGTATCCAGACGCCTGTTAATCAGCAGCATCGGGTGGTTATAAAAGATTCGGTAACTGTTGTCCCGCTTTAACCTTTCACAGTTGACCAAATATAATTCCTCTAAGGCCTGAATGTACAATAAGGCATCCTTGCTGCCGCTGTTCAGCTTCTCCATGGCTGTCTCCAGGAAACCGATCAGTGTGTCGAAATATTGCTCCAGGCAGCGCTCAAATACCTCTCCCATCACATCCTGCCGGTCATCAAACAGTCTGAGCGCCTTTGTAAATCCAGCGATCTCGTCTTCTCCCATCGCCTGAGAAAACCTGGACACACGGCTCTCCCTGTCTTCTCTCAGACGGCGCAAAAAGGCATCCGCTGTCATCTCTGCCGACTGAGCGGATACCTGTCCCGTAACCTGTGGTTTCATCGTATTACCTGCTGCCATCCTATCACCCCAGTACCTTCCAAAGGTACTCCACCTGATTGTAGCACAATCCTTCGCCGCAATCAATTCTGTTTCATCGGTAGATTACCCTCTTTTTCTCCTTTTCATACGTAATTTCCCGTGAACGAGTATTTCCCATTTTTCCACGAAGCCTCATCTCTATACTGATACAATAACATGATTATTCTTAACTTGCAACAGTCGCTTCGAGAATTTCCGGAATTCCTCCGCGTCAACCCCCTTATTCCCCACTTCCCACCACATACGTAGGTACGATTTCCCTAATCAGGTGCCGAATATCCGCCGACTCCTCCCGGGCATCGGCAATCAGCCTGTCCAGCTGCCGTGCAAACACTTCTGACTCGAACTCAATAGGTTTTCCGATAAAAATCATCTTATTTGCGGTCTTTTTCAGTCCCTCCTCGTTCATCAGGAGTTCCTCATACATTTTCTCGCCGGGCCGCAGGCCGGTAAACTTGATTTCTATGTCTTCCCCCGGCTGATAGCCGGAAAGCTTGATCAGATTGGTAGCCAGGTCAAGGATTTTCACCGGCTCACCCATGTCCAGCACAAAGATTTCCCCGCCCCTTGCATAAGCTCCCGCCTGGATTACCAGGGAAACTGCCTCGGGAATGGTCATAAAATACCGGATAATATCAGGATGGGTCACCGTCACAGGTCCGCCCTCCGCTATCTGCTGCTTAAACAGGGGAATGACACTGCCGTTGCTTCCCAGCACATTTCCGAAACGCACCGCCACAAAATTCGTTTTCGACTTCTGATTCATCATTTGAATCACCATTTCGCAGATACGCTTGGACGCCCCCATGACATTCGTAGGATTCACCGCCTTGTCCGTGGAAATCAGCACAAATTTCTCCGCGCCATAGCGGTCTGCCGCCTGGGCTGTTTTGTAGGTACCCATGACATTGTTCTTAATGGCCTCGTTGGGACTGTCCTCCATCAAAGGCACATGCTTATGAGCCGCCGCATGGTAGACAATGTTGGGATGATACTGAGCAAATACACTGTTGATCCGGTTGGTATTCCGCACGGAACCGATCAGTACCGTCAGATGCAGATTAGGATACTTCCGCACCAGCTCCTGCTGTATCTCATAGGCATTGTTCTCGTATATGTCCAGAATAATCAGCCGTCCCGGATTATGGGCCGCAATCTGCCTGCAGAGCTCGCTTCCGATGGAGCCTCCCCCGCCGGTCACCAGTACCACCTTGCCGCTGACATGCCCCAGGACCTCCTCCGAATTGATCTGTATGGGCTCTCTGCCCAGAAGATCCTCTATTTCGACCTCTTTCAGCTTGGATACGGATACATCCCCGTTGATCATCTGGTACATCCCCGGCACGGTCCGCAGCCTGCAGCCGGATTCCTTACAGATGTCCAGAATTTCCTTTCTGGTCTGTACGCTTGCCGAGGGAATGGCAAAGATGATCTCGTCTATGCCATACTGTAAAGCCGCCTCCAGGATCATGTCCCGATCCCCCACAATAGGCACGCCCCGCAGAATCTTGCCGTGACAGCCGCCGTTATCATCTATGACGCATTTCGCCTGCATGTTCAGGTATTCGCTGTTCTCAATCTCCTTCAGAATCATGTTCCCTGCGGCACCGCCGCCGATAACCATGACATTCACACATTGCTTCTTTGCCGTATAACTGGTACGCTTATTCCGTAAAATGCGCAGAATCCGGTAGCTGAAGCGAACACCGCAGGTAGCTACCATCAGCAGGAACCAGTATAAGATATAATAGCTTCTGGGCATGTGGTTTCCCGTGGCAACGCACAGAATCACCTGGGCGGCCGCGGAACAGCTGGCGGCAAAAATAATATTAATCAGCTCCGTTGCGCTGGCATACCGCCAGACACTTTTATACAGCTTCCATATGAAATAGAACAGCAGTGTAACTGCAATATCCGGCAGAATAATCCTTTCCAGCTTTGGCATATACTCCACATAAATACTGCCCTTAAAACTGAATTCCGAGCGAATAAAAATCGCCACAAAGGCCGCAATGGTCACACTCATCACGTCCAGTAAAATCAATGCCACAATCCGGCTTTTCTGTCCTCTCAGGAAATGACTTTTTCCGCTCACAGACTTTCACCCTTACCTTTCCTGCCATCAACGCCAAGTATAACATATTTTCTTAAAAATGTCATCAATCGGCACGATATTTTCCCTCCCTGCGCTCCATGATCCACAGGAACTCAGACTCCGATTTGTTTTCCCAATCGTATTGCTCACGGATCCATGCGGAGATAGGAATATTTCTTTCCTCCATGATCCCAAAATATTCCCTGTCAATAATCACTGCTTCCGGCAGCTTGTCCGGGTTCAGCTCATAATACTTCAGGTAACGGTCGTCATAAACCGGCGTGCTGATTACCGAAGCAGCACACACTTCTATCTCGTTCATCAGGTAAATAAGCTCCAGGCGGGTCCCGATATACAGCACCTTTGCCCCCGGCTCCAGGCTTTCCTCGATAAAAAGCGTATCACTGTTATATTCATAACCCGTCATATAAACGCAATATACGTTTTTTGCCGCCCCATACAGCGCCTTCTGCTTTACACAGAAAACATTCTCCGGTACGCCCTCGTCAACGCGGATTAGATACCCCCTGGCCCCGATCAGAACGATCAGCCACATCACTGCCGAAAGCAGCCTGAGGGAAAGAGTCTGTTCCGCCTTTTGAGGAACCGGCTTATCCCCGTCTGCCGCCTGCGTCCTGTCTCCGTCACACCAGAAAAGAAGGGCGGCCAGCATACCGGGAAGCAAATGTACAAAGGAAGCCTTCAGATCCAGGTTGGTCAGCAGAAGCACCGCTCCGAAACCTGCAAGAGAGGGCATCCAGGCCAGACAATACAGTTTCTTCCAACGGTTCCGTACCCCCGGGGCCGCCCTGTGGTATAGAATCCCCCCCAGCAGGTACAACAGCAGATAATGTAACTGGGGATACACCGCGGGCACAAGCCCGAAGGCCCACAGACGCACCTGGTCCGCCACTGCGGTACACAGCGTAAAGAAGGACAGCACATATACCCCGTCGTCTCCGAAGATCCCCGGAGCCCGGACTTTCCCCGTATTCTTACTTCGAAAGATCCTGTAAAAGAGGAAGGAAAGAACCGCGCCCAGTGCCAGATATACCAGAAGATACAGGGACAGCCCCATGGCTTCCCTGCAATATCCGGCCAGCCTGTCCCCCGGTCCGGCATTGTGGGAAGGATCGGCCAGGATCTGCTCCATGTACAGCACAAACTCCGAAATGTCGAGATAAGAAGAAAGATAACCAATAAAAATACCGGCCCCTGCTCCGCAGGTCAGGGTAAACACCAACGCTCCCCGCCGCTCCCGCCGAATCAGCCAGATGATATAAGGCACAAACAAAAGCGCGCAGGACGGATATGCCAGAACCGCAAAGCATAACGCAATTCCGGCCGATATGCAGCAGCGAAGCTTCCCCGTTTTCTCAAATCGGTACAGCCAGAGGATTGTCAGAATCCAGAACAGAAGCTGCTGGTTGGCAAATTCCGGGGTTACAATCCACTTCGGCAGGGTGTGGAAAAGCACCAGTGCCGTCACCATGGCCGGGCGGCTGCCGTATTCCCGTTTCAGCGTACCATACCACAGGACGGCAGCTCCCCCCTGCAGCAGGATGCCCGCCCCTCTCAAATACAGAAGCAGATAAGTATTATCCGGAACAAATACATGAAAGAGCCGGATCAAAAGCGCGGGAAGGATTGCCGAGGTCTGGTGCGGATCCCATATATCCCGGATCAACCGGTCTCCCTTCGCCATCCGATAAGCCAGGGTAACGGCATACTGCTCGTCTGCATCCAGCCCGATCAGCAGGCTGCGGCCTGCGGCAAGCACGGACAGCCCGGCCAGAACCACGCACAGCAAAGGCCATATCCAGTTAACCTGCCTTCTTCCATTCTTCCCCATAACCGCCTATTCCGTCTCCGTCAGCTCCCCGCTTCCCACATCCGGCTTCCCGCGCCTTCCCGGGCACCTGTGAAGCAACAGGTACAGCACAATAAAAAGTGTGGTAAAGGAAAGCTGCCCCAGTCTCCAGTCTACCTCAAGAGTCCCGAAGCCCACAAAGGAAGTAATCGTCAGAACCCCCACAATATAATACCAGTTCTCCGTCCCTTTTCCGAAGCACCGTACAAGGCAGTGCAGGAAAGTAAGTATCAGAATTGCCAGGAACAGTAAGCCTGTGACAACCCCATGGGAAAACATGATCTGCAGCAGGAAGTTATGTGCATGGGGCACCGACAGATCTGCCTTCAGCCACACCCCGTCTTCACTGCTTTCATGACCGGTGAAATTTAACCGTCCCAGATAAGCTTTATAAATGGCCCATCTGATATTGACGGAATCTCCGTAATTGCCTTCCGTCCATACCGGATCCTCCGGGCTTAAGCCCGATCCCCAGGGGATTTCACCTGCAGGGTCTTCCTCCGGAATATCCTCCGCCGCCTGTACCTTTATAGACGGCAGCAGCAGGCCGGCGAGCCTTTCTCCTGTATCCGGCGCATCTGACCTCCCGGTTTTGCCGAGCCGGCTGAAAAATTCAAAAAATCTCCCCAGCGCCTCTTTCAGGAATTCATCCATCTCTATATATCTTGTATCCTCATAGGGCACCATTCCCTGAATTTTACCTTCCGAATCCGAGGCCAGAACCATGACGGAATACATCTGTGCGGGAATATTCCTCACGCTTGCAAACACCGCCGGAAAGGAGATCACCGCCGCCGCCAGCACTGCCGCCAGCCTGACCGCTGCCTTAAGAAGCCTTCTCTTTTCCTCCCGGAAAAAGAAGATCCCGACCAACAGGACGGTATTCAGCAGCATCACCGCCAATGCGGTACGGCCGATGGTCAGGAAGCAGTATGCCAGCAAAATGCCGCTGCCTGCACCCGCCAGCACCTGCCAGAGGATTGCAGCCCCATGCCGTTTGAACTGATACCATTTCCCCAAGATTGCTGCCTGCACCATCAGGTAAAAAAGCGCGTTCATATTACAATTCGTATACATGCCCGTATAGCGTATCTGGTCAAAGGCCCTGTACATGGTAGCAAAGCCCTGCAGGATAAAGAATCCGATAATGATCCCGTTCAGCATCCCGTTAAACAGGGCATCCAGCTCTTCCTCCGAGTATTCCGTCAGATAGAAGCACCCGAACATCACAAAGAACCACAGGGGCCACAGGGCTTCGTTTTCCGAAAGCACCATGCCCAGCATTGCAGCCGCCCACAGAACCAGGCATTTCCAGTTCATCCGCGGCAGGCTCATATCCACAAAAATGCGAAGAAATAACCGTAACACCAGATACCCGTATATGGCCACATTCAGCACGGCGGTAATCCACTGGCCGCCGTAAGCATAATTTTCCCGGCCCCAATGAATCGCATAAGTGCACCCGATTACACAGACAGCCGTCCATATGGCATAGGGTATTTTCACAAACTCCCGCCACCGGCAGCCTGTAAATATTAATACCGCAATCACATAGCCCGTACAGTTGACTGCTACGTACTGAACCCTTCCCATAGCGCTGCCCACAAGCTGGTCGATCAGGCACAATAGTACAAAGCACACAGTGTATATGCCCTTTTTAACTCTTATACTATCATTCATTCGGATACCTTCTGCTTCGTATTCCTTCCGGGCGTAAATGACACCGTTACTATCATAACCCATGATTCTGCCAAAGTCAACCAATGCACTTCTTAAGACTTCGGTGCAGCTTCCTGACCCCCCGGGGTGCCAGGGCAAAGAGCGTATGATAAAGTTTATTCTTTCCCGTCAGCAGGGGATTTTTCATGGCATGAAACCAGTTTTTCCTGAGATATTGCACAATATCCCGATATTCCCCATTTTCCCTGTTCATCTGCCCCACGGGGATATGCAGCAGGTACTCCAGTCTCTGGAAGATCCCGAAGCGGAAGGCGGTTTCCTCAAGCCGGGGATATTTCCCCGCGACAATCCCCGCCGCCAGATCCGCATTATCCACACAATCTGCAAACACCCTCGAGAAGTTCTCCCGGCTCTCCTTTCTGGAATTGCTGCCCAGTCTGTAAAATACGTGGTAAGCATGGCCCGGCAGGGACACTATAGGCCCGATCCGGTCCAGCATGCGGATCAGCAGATGGAAATCCTCGTTGAGGATACCCACCGGAAACCGATATTCTTCCCCGTTTTCCCTTTCTCCATCCATACTTCCGGTCTTTCCGTCAGAAAACAGGCCGCGGGCAATCAGCTTTGTACAAAAAGAGCAGTCCCCCCGATGCAGCAGAAGCTCTTCCATAAATTTATCCGGCAGGAGAATTTCACTATGCTCCGGCGGGATACATATGTCCGGCAGCGCATTGCCCTCCGGGTCAATTTCGTCCCTGCCAATCTGTGCGGCTTTCACCCCATACCCCCGAATCCCGGCATAGAGCCGCTCATACATATCCGGGTCTGCATAGTCGTCGCTGTCCACAAAGCCGACATAATCTCCCCTGGCATTGTCCAGGCCCAGGTTCCTCGCCGAAGAAGAGCCGCCGTTTTCCTTATGAAGCACCCGGATCCTCTCATACCTGGCGGCATAGCTGTCACAAAGCTCCCCGCTGCCGTCCGTTGAACCGTCGTCCACCAGAATAATTTCCAGATCCTGAAAGGTCTGTTGCAACAGGGAATTTACGCAGCGCCGCAAATATTTTTTTGTATTATATACCGGTACAATAACACTGATCACCGTTTCTTCTCCTTCTTCAGCAGGGCATACATCTTTCGCTCCGGGATTACGGGCGCCGGCGCACAGGGTATAAACCCGCCTGCAATTTCTGCCCCGGCCGCCGTTTTCCCGGGCTTCCGCTCCTTTATCAGTCCCAGCCTCCCGCAAAGCTCCCACAGGGCGCCGGCTGCATTTTCTGCGTTCCAGACCTCGGTGATCTGCCTGTATGCGTTCCTGCCCAGCCTGTCACAAAGCTCCCGGCTTTTCACCAGCTTTTCCGCCAATCCGAATAATTCCTCCCGGTCTCCGTCCCGATAGACCAGGCCGTTTTCCCCATCTTCTATCAAATAAGGCACCGCACCGATCATATGGCCGGCAATCAGGGCGCAGCCGCTGTTCATGGCCTCATTCGCCACCGCTCCCCAGCCCTCCTGCCTGTCGCTGGTAAACAGGAAAATATCCGCCCGCTCCATGGTTTCCCTGACCCGTGCCGGAGGCATAAACCCCGGTAGTCCCACCTCTTCTTCCAGGCCATACTCTGTCCGCAGAGCCCGCACCCTCTCTTCCAGCTCACCGCCTCCGATCATGTCCATATGGAAGGAAAGCCCTCTGGATTTCAGATACCTGGCAGCTTCCAGTGCCAGCTCGGGATGCTTCCAGTCAATCATCCTTGCCGCCCAGAGTATATACGGAATTCTGCCCTTCCTGCCGCCGGTTTCCACCCGGCCTGCTTCTTCAGTGTCCTTCCGTCCTGCCGCCTCTCCGATACCCCTCCGGTATTCCTCCCGCCAGCCCTTTTCCGCCATCAGCCTGTCAAGGTCATATCGCTTCGTCTCAGGGAAATACCCCCAGCAGTACATCTTTTTCGGATAAGCCCTTACAATGGAAAAGTCCGAAGGCACATAGGCGCCGGCACAGAGAAGATACACCGGGGCTTTCCGGTATCTTGTATGATCGTGGTACTTTTTCCGCAGGCCCCTGGGCGATACGGCCCTCCACTGGCCTGTTTTGTACAGACGCTCACTGCAGCGGATCACCGGTTTCCCTTCCTCCAGCCGCTTTACAATATAGCTTTCGTCGTCACATCCGCCGAACATGACAATTCCCGCCCCGGCAATCAGTGCAGCACATTCCTCTGCCTCCCGATAATACAGTTTCAGATAGGGCTGCCGGACCTTATCATCCCAGCCCATCCGAATTCTTTCTTCTTCCACCGGCTCTGTCTGCACGAACGCAAAGCTGCCTCCGCATAGCTTATACATGGCATTACAGAACGGAATCTGGTGATGATTGAGATAATTGGATACAAATACAAAAAAAGGATTATCAATAACGCTCGTATTCAAATTTTATTCCCTCGATTCCGTCGCCATTTTTGTATAGATTTCTGTCATTTTCGCGTAATTTCGCTCCCGGTTATGGTTTTTTTCTGCATGCTTTCTTGCATTTTTGGAAAAATAATCCAGCTTATCCCGGCTTTTCCAGATTTCAATTACCGATTTTGCAAGTCTTCCTGAGATGGCTTCCAGATTACTGTCGTTATTTAACCCGGTTCGGAAGCCCCGGTACATCATACCATCCTCCCCGCCGGTAAAGAGGCTGGGAATCCCCCCCACATCCGCAGCGACACAGGGCATACCCAGAAGCATCGCCTCTCCCAGAGAGTTGGGCGAATTCTCTATAGCGGAACAACAGACAAACAGATGACTCATTAAATATCGTTCTTTCATCTGTTCCCCGTCCAGCCTTCCCAGCATGATGACCCTGTCCTGCAGACCGTTCCCGTCAATCAGCTTCTTCAGATATTTCCCGTATCCCGACCGCTTCAGCCTATCCTTCAGTGTACTACAGCTAATCAGGCTGTTTCCCGCCACATACAGCTTTGTATCCGGAAATGCCTCCAGGATCTCCGGCATGGCCTGCAGCATATAGTGGAATCCCTTGATGGGGTAATCTCCCTGGCTGATAAATATGGAATGGGGAATACAGTCTTCCTCCCTCCACACCGCCCCGTAAAAATTCTCCCGCAGTGTCTCATTCAGATTATAATAGTTGGCTCCCGGATTCCACTCCTTTATATAAGCACGATCCCATTCCGTCCTGCCCGCTATATTTCCCGCCAGCCTGACTGCCTCGACCTCGGTTCTGCCACGCATTACAAATTTCCGCTGCTGTTCCCGTATGCTGTCCTTCCGCAGACGGTCCCGCAGGGTGACGGAACGGACCGCCTTTTCCGGCATACCCGCAAAATAGCTGTCGGCAATTGCGGTACAAAGTCCCTGCACGCTGACCAGCAGCCTTTCTTTCCGGGGAAATATTCTGCACATGGCAAGGGTATGAGGATATTCGGTGCCAAAACAGTGTACCAGGTCCGGCCCGGCAGAATCCACAATCTTCCTTAATCTCTCCTCCAGATCCTTCTCATAATGCTCCGGCCTGGACACGTCCTCCCTGAAACCATAGCAGGTTATTCTGCTCCCCCGGACAGTAATCGTGTGCATACAGACGTCATGCCCTTCGGATACCAGGTTACCGGGCGCAGGAAAAGCCACCGACAGCTCGATTCCGTTTTCGCCGTTCTTCTCCAGAATTGCAGATGCAAGTCCGGAAAGCCATCCCTCCTTATTGGAGGCCTCCAGCTTCAGCTGCTCCGCAATCATCGGCATCATCAGGTTACACAGCCATAATACTTTCATACTCCCTCCCCGTTAATGAAATATCCAGTTTAAATATGGCAGAAGCCTGATGTCCGTGGCATACATCCCCTTCAACTGGAATGCGAAATACACCGTAAAGGCTGCCAGCACTCCGCCCTGGCAAAGCCTGCGCAGCCACCCGTTCTCCATCTCTGCCAGAAGGTCCGGCAGGAGAAATACCTGGGAAATAATCATATAATATCCCACCCTGGAAGTCTCCGGTATAAAAGAGCCGCAGCAATACACAATCAATCCGAACAAATTCAGGAAGAAATAGAAACGGTCTGCCACATGCTTTTCGGGATCACTGAGACTCCTCCTGTAACAAATCACACACAGCAGCAGTACACAAATACACTTCAACAGGTTTACCCAGGAAATACGCCCGTTATCAAATACGGAATCCCGGTAAAAAGGATAAAAGTAAAAGATCAGCTCCCGGTACAGATCCTGACAGAATACCAGGCTGCCCAGAAAGACGCTGCCCAGAATCCAGAACCAGCGCCTGATCTTTTTCCCCGCCAGAAAGCGGGCCAGCAGATAAACCGGCACCGTGAGAAGTACGGACTTGTGAATCAGCATTCCCGCCATAACGCAGAGAAAAAACTTTCCATACTCTTTTCGCAGCACATACTTCATGGAAAACAGTGCCAGCGCCAGGGCAAAATAATAGCGCACGGAATTCAGGCTATTGAAATAATAGCCCCCCGTCAGCAGCAGAAACAGGGAAAAAGCAAAGCGGCCGCCCTGGTCACACAAGGCCTTTACAAAAAAGAACACGGTTGTCAGCGAGAAAAATGCAAAAATGGCAACATACTGTATCTTTCCCTCCGGAAACAGCATCTGAAAAAACCTGACAACAGAATTAAAGCCTATCTCCGAGGAAACGTGCCGTTCCTGGGAAATCAGGCTGAAGTTCGCAGTATACACCCAGTAATCGTTGCCCACCGCAATCCTGCAGGCGGATACCCCCGCCAGCAGGCAGTACACCCCAAAGGCGGCAACCCTGTTCCGCGCCTTCTGCCGGCTGCACGGAGACAGCATAATGCCCTTTGAAGACATCCCGGGCTTCTCTCCGCCCCGGGCTGCCGAAACCGTATATTCCCGGTTCCTTACAAACAGCCCAAGAATAACAACCGTAATTGTTAAAAAAATGTATACCAGAACACTGCTTTCCATCTTTCCTCACATTCCACCTCTTTAAGGCATTTCCATTCGGGGAAATCCCGGGCCTGACAGCGTCAGCGCACACTTTTGATTCCGTCCCTCATCCAGCGGTAAGCCTGTCCGATACCGGCCTCCCCACAAAGCTTTTCTCTGTGGGCCAGAAGGTAGCGCAGAGCCATTGCCCGGCCCAGGCGGCCATACAGATATTTGTAGAGCACTCCCCTGTCATGAAAGAACTTTTCATTGTATCCCGAAAACCAGGTGGACTCTCCGGCTTCCTCCCGTCCGATGGTAACCGGGGCAGTACAAACCCGGTAGCCCTTCCTGATAAACTCCTTTAAAAAGAGACTGTCTTCTCCGTTGCTGTATCTTGCGCCGCCGCCAAACAACAGATGAAAGCTTACACCGGAGGCAAGCAGGCTCTCCCCCTTCACGGCAAAGCTCACTGCCCCATATCTGCCGCAATTGTACCAGTGCACCCGCTTTCGCCGAGTGATATGGTAGGTACGCCGGGACTGGTCTATCTCTATGTTAAAAAGAATCATATCTGCCTGGGGTTGATTCTCAAATTCTTTCTCAATAGCCTGAGCGTATCCCGCCTCATAAACAATGTCCTCGTCGGCAAACAGGCAAATATCTCCCTCCGCTCTCAGAATCGCTTCGTTGCGGCTTCTTCCCACCCCTCTGTCGGGAAAGGAGAAGAAGCGCACGCTATGCCCCTTATATTCCAGTTCCTCATATCCGAACCTGTCGCACTGGTTGATCACGACAGCATCAGAATCAAGGTGCATTTTTTCCGCAATCCCCCTGGCGGTCTGATTCATCACCGACGCAAGCACCTGAACCTTCACTCTTCTACCCATGCCCTTCCATCCGTTTTTTGAAAGCCATAATACAGTCGAAGCAGGACTTCGTCTGCGTCCAATAAAATAACTGCCGTTACCTTACAATCCTGCTGTGCCAGGAAATCCAACGTATATTCCAGCTGCTTTCCTCCATGGGCTCCTGCCCTGACCGCCAGCAGAATCCCGTCCGCTGCCCTGAGCTTTTCTGCCGCTTCCGGGCACGCCAGCGGGGAAGGCAGTGACTGCCAGTCCGCTTCTCCGGCAGCCGTCCCCCCACAAAGCCTCCGTATGGCCTCCGCCGTTTCTGCAGGATCACAGTTCTCCTGCACACTGCAGACAACGGGATGGTCTGCCCCCGCAAACAAATAACATATGTTTTCTTTTAGTTCCCTGCTATTTAAGGTTCCTGCAACCTTCACTCCATATCTGCGGCGAATGGCAGCCGGCAGCCAGATATTATCCTCTCCCAGCTCCTTCAGAAGCAGGATGACCAGCCCAAAAAAGGCCGCCAGCACCGCTCCCAGTGTAAAAGCCCTGCCGATACGCAGATCCGGAAGGATCTCCTGGGCTTCCCCGGCATGATCCAGTACACGGATGGCCTTAATCTCACTGATCCCCAGGACAAAATCCTGTATCACCGCTTCCTCCACTGCCCGGGCAATAACTGTGCTTTTGTTCCGGTCTTCGGTTATCACTCCGGTAGAGGGTACACGCCAGTCGGACTCTATCTCTCCCTGAATATATCCTCCCAGCTCTTGGTCACTTATTTCCTCCATGCCGCTCCCGGCCAGCCGGCTCCGGACCATGTCCAGGAACTCTTCGGTGTGCATATAGGTATTCCACGTATAGGAATTAATCATGACGGCATTTGCGTCCACATCGTCAACGCCATAATCCACCCGGTAAACGGATCCGGCCGCATATTCCCTTCTTCCCCGCAGCAGGGTATTCCCCAGATAATAGATTCCGCCGAAAATCAGAGACCCCGCCAGGGTAATCAACAGCAGCGTTTTCCACTGCCGTATCATCCTCAGCACTGTCAGCCGTAAATCAAAGGGTTCTTTCCCGTAACATGCTTCCCACATAACTCTCTCCATTCTTTACTGCGGTTCCTGCTCCGGAGAGATTTGCTCCGGGGAGACCATCTCCTTACGTTGCTTTTCCTCCCGCAGGGCGGTGATCTGTTCTGCCTCCACTCCTTCTGTGCTGTCCGGCCAGAACAGGACCTTCAAGGTCAGCATCATCAGCTTTAAGTCCAGCCAGGTAGAATAATTCTCAATATAGGTCAGATCCAGCTTCAGCTTGTCGTAAGGATTGGTGTTATACTTTCCGTATACCTGGGCAAATCCCGCAAGTCCGGCCTTTACCTTCATCCGGAATACAAATTCCGGCATCACTTCAAGATACTGGGATATAATTTCAGGCCTCTCCGGCCTGGGACCGATGAATGACATATCGCCCTTCAGAATGTTGAACAGCTGTGGCAGCTCATCGATCCTGCACTTCCTGATAATCCTGCCCACAGGAGTAATGCGGTCATCGTTTTTCTGCGCCAGCCTGGCCACGCCATCCCTCTCGGCATCCGTTCTCATGCTGCGGAATTTTAAGATATAAAATTCCCGCTGGTTCAAAGTGCACCTTACCTGCTTATACAAAACCGGCCCGCCGTCATACAGTTTGACGGCAATGGCAGTAATCAGCATGAAGGGCGAAGCAATGACCAACAGGATCAGAGAACACACAATATCTATCACTCTCTTAAAAAAGCGCTGCTCCATGGTAAGGCTGTACTCCCTGGTCAGCAGCATGGGGCTGTCAAACACATGGAGTTCTTCAGCTCCCATAAGAATAACGTCCGTGATTTTTGGCATCAGATATACGCGGATAGAGCGTCCGTAACAAAATTTCAACAGCGGCCCCCTCTCCTCGACAGAAATATCCCCCAGCACCACCGCATTGCACTCATCGCTTTCATAAGCCTCCATGATTTTATCGCATAACACCTGAAATCCTTCCTTTACATGGATACTTTTTGTAATAACGTATTTATCCTTCCGCCGCTCAAACTTACTGCAGATTTCATCCACCGGACGGTCGCCATGGATCAGAAAAAGCTTTCTCGGCGGAAAAAGATGCTTATAGATCATATTGGCTATATTGATATAGACAATCACCAGCGCCGCCTGCTGGACCATCATAATCAGGAACACTTCCAGGGAAAAGAGCGCTCTTGCCATCAGCGAAAGCTGCAGATAAATAATTACATTAGCCAGCAGAGTAGACAGCACCTGGGAAAACACGATTTCCGCATTTTTCTGGTACCCCAGGCGGATACTTCCGTAAGTAGCGGATAAAAACAGGAGCACCACCGTGTACAATCCTACCTCCGCAAACATACCTCTTGACCACAGGTTGCTCAGATCTTCCACCAGGTTCAGCCGGAAATAGGTCAGCCAGTGATAATAGAAAACGGATACCTCCAGGGCAAGGCAAATCCCTACAAGTCCCAGGTTAATCATACGCTTAAAGGTTTCCCGTTTCCTTATTTTTTTTTCGTTGGTAACTTTCTTATCAGACATAGTCCTCCACCCGCATTTGATTCCACATATTTTATCTCCGGCAGCACCTATACTCTTCTCTTTACCGCCCGGACTGCCCAGAAGCAGAAATGCCAGGCACTGCTCACGACACCCATGCCCTCTGCCTTCCGGTATAAATTCCAGATACGCCTTATGGCTTCCAGCTTGTTGGAAGACAGGCTCCTGCCTGCCCTGCGGTATTTCACCAGATTTTCATCCAGCCCATAGGCAGTATACCCATTCCTGAGGATCTTCCACCAAAGAGCCGTATCCTCGCTTTTCATAACCGGCATTTCCAGCAGCTCCCTGTGGATCTTATCCGTATCAAACATAACCGTGGTGGTGAATATGGTAGTGTTCTTCAACGCCTGCCGATAGTTCAGGGTCTCCGGCACCCGTACCACCTTACCCGTACTTTTTCCGTCTTCATTGACAAACTCATACCCGGTAAAAGCAAAGGCGGCATTCCGGTCTCTCATAAATGCCAGCTCTCGCTCCAGTTTCTCCGGCACCCACAGGTCATCCGCGTCAAGATAGGCGACATAGCGCCCCGATGCCTCTTTCAGGCCGCGGTTTCTCGCTCTTGCCGCCCCGAGGTTTTCCGGCTGGCGGATCAGCCGAATCCTTTTTTCTCCCTTTTCCCTGATATAGTCCTCAATCACGGATACCGTCCTGTCGCTGCTGCCATCCTCCACCAGTAAAAGCTCCCATTGGGGGCAGGTCTGCGCCATAACGCAGTCCATCGTCTCCTTTATGAACCGCTCCGCATTATAGACCGGGACGATAATACTAACCAATTCCTCCAATACAATTCCCTCATCTTATAAATAAGTAGTAATTTCCCGCCTTTTCCGCCTGTACGCCCAGCACCCTTTCAAAACACGCTATCGTTTCCGGCAGCTTGTCCTCCGGCAGAAGAATACAGTTGACCCCCGCAGATTCTGCCGCCTCCAGGCAGTATAAATCCGGTACTGCCTCCTCTCCCGGGAGTGCTTCCATCCACCGGAACATATCCTCCAGGCCGCCGGGGTAATTATCATAGGAAAGGGCCCTCAGATCCCCATCCCACATGTCTCTTCCGTAAAGAAGCTCTATCCCCCCGTCGTACGCTCTGGCGCAGTTCAATATCTCCCGGGGGGCCCAAAGACAGATTTTCTCTCCCTGAAGCCGTTCCTGCAATTCTGCAAGCATTTCTTCCGCCTGCTGCCGCTCTTCATAACACCCGTAGCTTTCCCGGTCCCTTCCCCCGATTCCGCCGCAAAACAGCAGTGCGGCCGCCAGAAGCAGTCCGGTCACAGCCTGGCGCTTTCTGTCGCCTGCTGTCAATTCCTGCAAGAATTCCGTCACAAACAGGGTTACGGCAAACCCCACCGCGGCTGTCATCGGCACAATGCTCCATATCCATTTATAGTCATAGAAGCGGGTCTGGTACAGCATCAACACCGCTGCCGTCACCGGGAAAACGGCACATACGGTAACAGCCGTTGTATAAATCAGAAATTCCTTCTGCCGAATACGTTTATAATATATCCATAAAAACAGCAGGGAAACCAACAGCGCCGCCGGTAATTTCCCGGCATTTGTATAAGACAGCCAGCCCTGCCAGGCATTTCTAAGGAGTTCCGCCATCGGCAGCCTCCTTTCCCGCCCGCCCCTTGCCTGTGAAAAGCGAAACCAGCATCATCCCCAGGACCACGGCCAGGCAGACTCCCATGCCATAAAGCGTCCAGACAATGCAAAGCTCCGCCAGAATACAAAGGGGAAGGTATATAAATTTTTTCCTCAGGCACAGCGAAACGGCATACGGAACCAAGATCCCGTTTCGTATTGTTACCCCCCGCCAGCCCGAAAGCAGAAGTCCAAAGCCATCCGCTCCAAAACTGCCGCTCCCGATCCAGATCAAAAAGGCGGTCACAATAAGAAAGCAGAACTGCTTCCTTCTGTTTCCGGGAAATAGCCCTTTCGCCAGGCAGGCGTATGCCCCATAACAGCCGATCAGGACCATTACAGGGATACCCTGCAGAATCAATCTCTCAGGCCTGATGTGAAAAATCCTGCTGAGCACCGCATAGAGCGTAGGCAGGCACAATATCTCTATTCTTGTGGGGATCCCCCCTTCATATGCACGTCCTGTCATGGGGTTCACCCCGTAAACGGTATCGGTTTCCAGAAAGCTTTGTACCGTTTCCACTGTCATATCACCCTGCAAATATGCGTTTTTCCCGCAGAGTATATAAATGATCTGGGAAACAGCCAGCAGCCCAAAAAGCACCGGCAAAAGCATTTCCTTCCGGGAAAAGCGAGCCCTTCCTTCCCCCGCTTCCCTCCGGCAGAAGCCTCTGTGCCGCCGAACCGCTGTCAGAATAAATAAAAGCGCCGCCGCAGACACTGTAAATATTCCAAAGAGTACCGTACATCCGGAAACCGGCCTGTGTAAAAAAACACCTGCCAAATGGGCGGCTTCCGCCGCACCCGTTATCAAAATTATAAACAGCACAATTATATCTGCAATAGAATCCTGTCTTTCCATAGGCATATTATACCATATATCCAATGTCCATACAAGCAAAAGCAGCCAGCTGATGATCCCTGACTGCTCGCATGTTCTTGCAAAAGAGTTTTCCACTTTTTACATAGCCTTTATATCCATACGGATTTTGTCAGCAATACGGGCAATATATTCGCTGTTCGTCGGCCTTGGCCTCCCGGTCCGTTGGGAGTAACCAAACATTTTCTCAAAGGTCTCCACATTACCTCTTGCCCAGGATACCTCAATGGCATTTCTGATGGCGCGCTCCACCTTTTGTTCCGTTGTCTTGAAACGCTTTGCTATTGTAGGATACAGAAGCTTTGTCACGCTGCTTACCACCTCCATATCCCTTCCTGATAATAATATTGCATCCCTCAGATAATGGTATCCCTTAAGATGAGCCGGGACGCCTATATCCAGCATAATATCTGTAATATATCTTTCCAGTTCGCAGTCCTTAACGTCGCATATATCCACGCAACTTCCTCCTTTCTTACAGCGCACACTCTTTCTTTTGTAAGAACAACTATATATTATCACATTGTAGTCAATTCGTGAATATATTAAGCCGTTAAGAAACCGTTAAGATTTATATTTCTTCTCTGATCAGATAAATCGGGCGCCGCTTGACCTCCATATAGGTTTTGGCCAGATACTGCCCCAGTATTCCGGTGCAGAAAAACTGGACACCGCTTAAAAACAAAATAATGCACACCAGGGACGGCCAGCCCGACACCGGATCGCCAAAAATCAGCTTTCGAACAATAATGAAGAGAATCATCACAAATGCCAGCAGGCAGAACAGCACCCCCGCCACCACCGCAATCATCAGCGGCACCGTGGAAAATGCCGTAATCCCGTCAAGTGAATAAATCAGCAGCTTCCAGAAGCTCCATTTCGTTTCTCCCCTGGCCCGCTCCACATTCTCGTATTCCAGCCATTTGGTGCGAAATCCCACCCAGCCGAAGATTCCCTTCGTAAACCGGTTGTACTCCTGCATGGAAAGGATCGCATTTACCATCTGCCTGGTCATCAGCCGATAGTCCCTGGCTCCGTCCATAATTTCCGTTTTGGATATTTTCTTCATCAGCTTATAAAAAAGCCGGGCAAAAAAGCTTCTGACCGGCGGCTCGCCCCTGCGGCTCACTCTTCTGGTGGCCACGGAGTCATACCCCTCCTCCAGGCCGCGGAACATTTCCGGAAGAAGGGACGGCGGATCCTGAAGATCCACATCCATCAGCACCGCATAATCTCCCCTGCAATGTTCCAGTCCCGCATATATGGCAGCCTCCTTGCCAAAATTTCTGGAAAAGGATACCAGATGGACACGCCCGTCCTTTTCCCGCAGCTTCTTAACCTCTTCCACCGTTCGATCCGTGGAGCCGTCATCTATATAAAGAATCTCTGCCTCTATTCCCTTTTCTCCGAAAAAGCTATCGTTCTTTATCAGTTCCTCATAAAACAGCGCTATATTCTCCTCTTCGTTATAGCAGGGAACTATCACACTCAGCAAACCCATATTGATACATCCTTTCCGCATTATCTCCCGGGAACACACTGCCTCCCCGGATGCCCCTTTTATTTCCCCTGTCAATTATAGCATAACATATCCGCCCGCAAAATGTTAAATATTCTTAATTTTGCAGGCGGCATGAGACGAAATAACTTGTTTATGGTATACTATGCTTATCTAATTACCGAAAGGGAACCACATATGAAGAAACTGAAATTTACGTTTATTCTTATTATAAGCGTGGTGACATTATGTGCATGCGGGCCGCAGAACGATGCCACCGATTCCAATCCGGAACCCACAGGTTCCGAATCGCCGCCTGACAGCCTGCATCCGGCGGATTCCTCCACTCAACCGGAGGATGATTCCCTACCTCCCCGGGAGGGAATGGTTCACAGCCGGCTGACAAATGAATGGGTAGACAAAAGCGTGGCGGACACCCGGCCCATTGCCGTCATGATGCCCAACGAACAAAATGCGCAGCCCCATTACAGTCTTTCGAAAGCGTCTGTTATTTATGAAGCAAACGTAGAGGGCCGCATGACACGGCTGCTTGCCCTTTATGAGGATTGGCAGGATCTGGAAAAAACCGGAAACGTCAGAAGCCTCCGCACCTATTTCGCATACTGGGCGTTTGAGTGGGATGCTTTGATCCTCCATATCGGCCACCCTTACTATGTGGACGAGCTGATTGCAGCACCCGATACGCAGACCATCAACGAGAGCAATTACCCTGATTCCGAGGCCTTTTACCGGGACGAAAGCCGTTCCCGCCCCCATAATGCTTATGTGACGGGAGAGAAGATTCTGAATGCGGTAAACAGGAAGGGGTATCCTCTGGAATACCGGGGGCTTGCCGACGACAGCCATTTTCAGTTTACAGGCCCTTCCGCCCAAAACACACTGGAACAATATGGCACTGCTGCACAGAGCGCCGTCTATATTGATATGTCCGGCTGTTATCCCGTAACCCGCTGCTATTTCGAATATCATCCGGAGGACGGTCTTTATTACCGTTCCCAGTATCTGTCCGGCGGCTCAGACGGGCCCCATATCGACGGAGCAACCGGGGAGCAGCTTTGCTTTAAGAATATTCTGGTACAGAATACCAAAGCCCGCGATCTGGGCGACGGCTATCTTGCCTTCGACTGTACGGATAATACGGAGGATGGCTGGTTCTTTACCAACGGAAAGGGCATTCACGTAACCTGGAGCAAAAGCAGTGACTACGGCGCTACCAGATATTATGATGATAACGGCAAAGAAATTACCTTAAATACAGGAAAGACCATGATCTGTATCGTGCAGGCGGGCGATAATTTTACTTTCCGATAACAATGTGGGCCGGGCAGTGTCCGGCCCCGCTCGTAAAAAGGGGCAGCGCATTTCGCGCCGCCCCTAAATTTTCTTTTCCTATTCCCCTAATCCGTTCTCCACCGCCTGAACCAGTGTTTTCAACGCTTCCTGCTCGTCCTCGCCCTCACACACAAACTCGATCTCGTCACCGCACTTTACACATGCCCCTAACACACTCAACACGCTTTTCGCGTTCGCAGTATTCTCTCTGAATGTAAACGTAATCAAGGATTTGAACTGCATTGCTTCCTTACACAAAATGCCCGCTGGTCTGAGATGCAAGCCTGTAGGATTCTTAATAACTACCTTCTGACTTACCATTTTGCTTCCCTCCAATTTCTGCTGTCCTACAGCATCCTTCTCTTAATCTTATTCTAGCATGAATAATTGTTAATCTCAAGTGCTTTTTCCTCCGGCCGATCCGATCAGAACATGACATCCTGGATCAGGTTTGCCAGTTTCTCCGCTTCTTCTCGGATGACATCCTGATCCTTCCCTTCTATCATCACCCGTACCAGCGGCTCTGTTCCGGAAGGGCGGATCAGCACCCGGCCTTCGCCCGCGAACTTTGTCTCCAGGCTGCGGATCGCTTCGGCGACCCTGGGATATTCCAGGTACTTTTCCTTCTTGTGGTCCGCCACCTTGGCGTTGGCCAGCGCCTGGGGAAGCATCTCCATGATGCAGGCAAGATCGGAAAGGCTGCGGCCTGTTTCCACCATCACCTGCAGCAGATGCAGGGCGCTTAAAAGGCCGTCACCCGTGGTATTCTCGTCCAAAAAGATAATGTGCCCTGACTGCTCTCCTCCAAGGCTTGCCCCGATCTCTTTCATGCGCTCCATGACATAACGATCACCCACTTTGGTCTGCTCAATGGTCAGCCCGTTCTTCTGGCCCATCAGGAAAAAGCCCAGGTTGCTCATGACTGTGGCAACGATGGTGTCCTTCTTCAGTTTGCCCTGGCCTTTCATGTGATTTCCCACAATCGCCATGATCTGATCCCCGTTCACCACATTGCCTTTCTCATCCACTGCCATCAGCCTGTCGGCATCTCCGTCAAAAGCAAGACCTATATCAGCTTTTTCATACACTACCCTGGCCTGCAGCTCCTCCATATGGGTGGATCCGCAGTTGGAATTAATATTTGTCCCGTCCGGATTATTGTGGATTGCCACAATACTGCCCCCAAGCTCCTTCAGCGCTTCCACAGAAGTATAGTAGGATGCTCCCTCCGCGCAGTCCACCACAATCTTCAATCCGCTCAGATTCACGGGAACCGCCCTGATGGAATGGTTTATGTATTCTTCCCTGGCATCCGTCCGATATTTTACCTTTCCCACGCCAAGTCCTACTGGAAACTTTATGTCCTGCATATTTCCCCGGATCAAAGCCTCGATCTCGTCCTCCAGCTCGTCAGGCAGCTTATATCCGTTCCCGTCGAAAAATTTGATGCCGTTAAATTCTACCGGGTTGTGGGATGCGGAAATGACAACACCGGCATCCGCCCTGTATTTCTGTGTCAGATATGCCACCGCCGGCGTGGGAATCACGCCGACATAGACACAGTTTGCCCCCACGGAGCAGGCCCCTGCCATCAATGCGTTGGCAAGCATATCCCCTGAAATCCTGGTGTCGCAGCCTACCATAATAGTAGGCTTATGCTCCTTCTCTTTCGACAATACATACGCTCCTGCCTGCCCCAGCTGCATGGCAAACAGCGGAGTTAAGTCCTCGTTTGCGACGCCTCTGACGCCGTCCGTTCCAAATAATCTGGCCATGTTTAAATCTCCTCCAATTTTATAAGTCTTACTGTTACCGTTATCTCCCGTTCCACGGAAATCTCCCTGAATAAGTCCTCCGGCAGAGTAAGCGTGATCGGGATATTGTAATCTTTTTCCTCCGGTTCCTCCAGGCCCTCTTCCGCAAGCCATGCTCCGAAGTCTACCTGTCCTCTGATACTTCCCTGAGGTACTGCGGAAACATATTCCTCCAGTCCGGAAAAGGTCAGCTTATAACCGCCCTCCGGTTCCACCAGCTCTGCCTCATAGCCCTCCGGTATATTCATCAGTTCAAAATCGCTCATTCCAAGGATATACGTCCTCTCCACAACAGGCTCCACATAGACGGTTACCGTCACACGCCCGTTAAAGCCGCTGTCCGCAAGCCTGATGTTTTCCTTCAGGTAATCCCGGATATTCAGGGCATTTACCACATTGCCCTCGGCTCCTGATATATCGAGCTCTTCCGCAGGAATTGTGATGGCGTTCACGCCGGCAACCGCCGATGTCGTTCCCGCTATCCGCACGGTCTCCACATCACTTTCCACCCTGCCCGTAGCCAGGTATCCCTCCGCAGGTTCGCCCGTCACATTGAGCACCAGGGGAACCTCCTTAACTGCCAGAACCTCCACCGACATATGAATATAGTCTACATCCATGACAACACCGGGCAAATCCAGCAGATTGCCCTCCGCATCATAAAGCTTGGGTTTCACATTCTGGGACAGGTTGCTGCTGGCGCCGCTCACATCCACCTCCGCCAGTGCATAATTGATCCTTTCCACCGCCGATTCCGGACCTGTAACCTGGATCCGGTTCAGATCGGTGGTGAAATTCATTACCTGAAACCCTTCCGCCACCTCGCCTGTGATCTGACTCTGCAGCCGAATTACCTTGCTGACCTTTTCTTCTACATTGAGCCGCACCGTTTCGTGGTCTCCCTTTATGGTATCGTACCTGGCAGCAGAGACTCCCTGAATACTATATGATATGGCAATGGTATTAATGTCAGTCAGCTTGCTCACATCCGCCACAGCCACAATGTCCGTGGCCCTGATGTCCTTTGTAATGCTTCGGGGCGCGCGGATAGTCACCCGCACCACATTGCTATTTTCCAATATCTCGTATACCTTGTTTTCCTGCTCCAGAAGCTCTGTATTCGTCAGCTTGACGGTAATCCCGGAAAAGGTAACCACATCCGGAGGATCGTTTATCTGTATCGCCAGAAACCACAGCAAAACAGCCAGAAACAGGGATGCCAGCTTCAGGCCCCAGTTATGAAATATTTTCTTTTTCATTCTTTGCCTTGCCTTTCCCCTTTCGGATACGCTTTTCCCTGCCCTTTGACTTCTCCTCTTCCTGCCGGTTTAAGATCTGCTGCAGCCTGGTCTTCAGCTCGTCGGCATTCAGGCCTCTCTCCAGCCGCCCCTCGTAAGCCACACTCACCTTCCCCGTTTCCTCCGAGACAATAACGGTCAGGGAGTCGGTAGCTTCGGAGACACCCACGCCTGCCCTGTGCCGGGTTCCCAGTTCCTTGCTCAGATCCAGATTATCGGACAACGGCAGATAACAGGTGGCGGATGTAATTCTGTTGCCACGCACAATAACGGCTCCGTCATGAAGCGGAGTGTTATGCTCAAATATATTGATAAGAAGCTGGCTTGTGACGATGCCGTCCACCTCGATGCCGGTCCGCTCATAATCCCTCAGAGACTCATTCTGCTCAATGACGATTAACGCGCCGGTCTTTGCCCTGCCCATCTCAAAACAGCCCTTGACGATCTCACTGATGGTTTTCTCCGAGAATAACTCCTGCTCCCGCTTTGAGGCATCGGAAAAGACGCCGGACGGAAGGAAATTCTTCTTGCCCAGCTCCTCCAGGGCATGCCGGAGCTCCGGCTGCATCACCACCACGATGGCGATCACCGCAAAACTCAACAGGTTCTGCGCCAGCCAGAGTATGGTACTCATGTCCATAATATAGGCCAGGACCAGCACCATACAGATCACAATGAGTCCCTTCATCAGCTGCCAGGCCCTGGTCGTCTTCATCCAGGCCAAAATGTAGTACATCAGACAGGCGATGATCAGTATCTCCAGAATGTCTCCTGCCTTGATCGTCGTCCGGTATCTGCTGAAATCTTTCGCGTAATCAACTAATGTATCAACCCACTGCATCTGTCAAATGTCTCACTTTATCTAGAAAATTTTAAAAAAGTTCTTCGTAGTCTTCACTTCCCGGATCTTCCATGTCCAAATCCACATTTCCCACCGTAACGCTTTTTCCGCCCCTGTAATCTCCTCTTGTCCTCCGGGAAGAACCGCCGGATCTGCCTTCATAAGCCTTTTCCGCAGTCATGCCGCGGTCATTTGCCCTGTGCCGCTGGGTAGCGTTAATTCTCTTTACGGTCTTGGCCGGAGCCGCAACCGTCATCTTGGGAACTGCCTTGACATAATAATAATATTCGTCATCCTCAAACTGCACCTTTTCCGTCCGGCTGTAATCCACACAGAAGCGGAAAAACTCTATCACCTTTGCCACCGCCAGCGCCAGCACCGATCCCAGCAGTGCCCCGACAATGGAGATGTTTATATCGTAAATCAGATCTCCCACCAGCAGGATCACAATATCCGTCATAACGCCCGCAATCATCGCAATGGTCCATACATGGTCAACGGGCATCCGCCGGATCAGATAAACCACCATGATGGTAATGGCAAACGCGGCAATTACCACCAGCATCTCCTTGTTCTTCACGATTCCGTCTATAATCAGCCTCAGCTTCGCCGTTATCTCGGAATCATCCATGGTGCCAAGGGCCGGCGCACTTGCGGTCACCGTCTGGAACAGATAATGAACCGCCACACCACAGCCCACCGATACGGCAGAGACCGGGGTGCACAGCAATCCCGCCACGATGGGGATCACATAAGGTATCTTCAGTGCGCAGAGCATGGGTGTCAGCAATACGAGCAGCGAATCTCTGGGACTGAATCTGAAAAACAGCAAAAACATAATCAGAAACATACACAGCCCCACCAGGGCCACTTCCATGGACAGCGCATACATGTGAAGTATGCTGAACACCGCCCCGAACATTACGATACACCCGGTGGGCAGGAAAGAGCACATCAATGACACGATCAGAACTATGGCAATATTGTTAAGCTTTGTCATGTAACCTATTTTGCCGTTTAGCATATTCAGTACGATAAGCGCAAATAAAAACTTTATTACCGGCAGGATAAACACCTCATACCTGCTGTAAATCGCCTTTACTCTTTCCCTTATTTCCAACAATCCAGTCATTTACTTCCTCCAGCCGGTTCCATCTCGGCAATTACTGCCGGGCGTTCTGCCGCCGGGCGCTCCCGTCGCCGTATAGGGAACCAAGCTTTTTCAAATTATGATAATAACATTTCAGGCTCTTTTTGACTTTTGCATAGCGGTACGTACAGACAATGTACGTAAGCAGGCCGTATGCCACAATGAAAACGGCATAATTCTTCAGCACGCTCTTCGCAAATGCAATCAGATCTATTTTATACAGATCCTCCATAAACACCTCAAAGTCATAAAAGATATACAGCGCAAATATAATCCCGAAAGCGATGGTTCCGCTGATTACGGACTTCAGGATCTGGATGGCAATATAATCACTGCGGAAATAATTGCCGATCCGGACATTCTTTTTTCCCTCACCGCTTTCATAGGACGACAAATGCGTCATCAATATTACACGTTCCTCGTTCAGCATGGAAATCCTCCTATTTCAGGAACCTCATCTTAGCGCCGTCCTCTTTGCTCTTCTTCTGAAGCGTCGGCTGCTGGGGACGTCCCGCCTTCAGCACATCCGACAGATCCCTGGTCACATTATTCTTGCACTTTTCGCAAAATCGGCCGCTGCGGATTGGCGCACCACAGGTTTCACAGGTCAGGTACAGGGGGGAATCCTCCGTAACCTCAAGACGGTCCTCCCTCAGCCACTGACGGATCTGTCCCGCATCCACTTCACAGGCCTCCGCAACCTGCGCAATACCCGCGCCCTTATGCTCACGGATATATTCCTTCACCTCCTGAAATTTCGCCTCCAGGCTCTCACGGCATGCCGGGCAGGTATTGGGCCCGGAAACATAGTTGTAGATTCGTCCGCAGACTCTGCAATTTCTAATATTCATAGTATCCTCCGTTTTAGCGGCAAAATTCATTATACACCTGTTCCGCAGGCCAGAGTGACGAAATATACCCTCTCTGCACCGGCCGCCTTCAATGCCCTTGCCGCCTCGTCGATTGTGGCGCCGGTGGTATAAATGTCATCGAAAACTAGAATCGTCTTTAATTTTACATCATTTTCAGGCATAATAAAAGCCTTTTTCAAATTATTTTGCCTTTCCGGACGATTTAATTTTTTCTGGGGTACCGTATCCCTCACCCGCACCAGCAAATGCTCAAAAACAGGGATGCCCATCCGCTGTCCTGCTGCCTTTGCCAGCAGCCCGGCCTGATTGTATCCCCGCCTGGCCTTTCTGCGCCTGTGCAGCGGGATCGGAACAAATCCGTCCGGATGCACCTCCCGGATAAAGCCTCCCAGGTAATCCGCAATCTGCTCCCCGAAAAAATCGGCATATTCCCTTCGTCCCCCGTATTTGAAGCGGTATATGGATTCCGCCGCACTGTCGTATTCGTAAAGAGCCCGCCCCCGTTCATAAAGGTGGCCTCCCTCCCGGCAGTCGCCGCAGAATTCCTGCCCTTCCTCCGTTTTCTTGCCGCAGCGCATACACCAGGGCGGCGTCAGAAGCTTCAGCCTGTCCATACACTCCAGGCAGATCTTCTCTCCCCGCTGCCTGACAATGCCGTCGCAAACAGGACATCGCCGGGGATAAACTGCCTGTAATATGCCGTTTCTCACCCCTCCCATATTTTCCCTTATATTTCCCACTCTACCCTCCATGTCGCGGCACCGGCCTCACGCCAGTTCCCTGATCCGTGACGTCAGTGCCGTATAACGCCTGTTTTCGCTGGTATTGTCAATCATCCCCCGGACGGTTCCGCTGCTCCCCAGGATTGTGACGCAGCTTTTCGCTCTTGTGATTGCCGTATACAGGAGGTTCCTGTTCATCAGCGCCCTGGCACCGCCGAGCAGCGGCAGTATCACTGCCGGATATTCGCTTCCCTGGGATTTATGGACTGTGATGGCATAAGACAGCTCCAGCTCCTCCAGCAGGGAAAAGGGATATGTTACCCTGCGCTGTTCATCATATTCCACCACCAGGCTGGCAGCGCTCTCATTGATCTGCAGAATCCTGCCCATATCTCCGTTAAAAACTCCCGTTCCCTTGTCTACGGGAATCCCGTACTTACTGACGACCTCCCACTCCAGCTGATAATTATTCCGGATCTGCATAACCTTATCCCCTTCCCGGTAAATGACGGATCCGGCGATGTGCTCCCGCTTCCGTGCATCCGGGGGATTCAGATATTGCTGCAGGATACCGTTCAGCGTCTCACAGCCCAGGCTGCCTTTCCGCATGGGTGTCAAAACCTGTATATCAAAGGGCGTCACTCCCACATATTTCGGGAGCTTGTCCCGGATCAGCTGGATCATATGCTTGTAAATGACATTTGCGTCGTTACGCTCCAGCATAAAGAAATCCCTGGATTTATTATCCAATGCAATCTGCTGTCCGTTGTTAATTCTGTGTGCATTGACAACAATGTCACTTTCTTCTGCCTGCCGGAAAATTTTCTCCAGCTCCACCATGGGAAACCTTCCGCTCCCAATCAGATCCCGTAATACCTGGCCGGGTCCGACGCTGGGCAGCTGATTTACATCTCCCACCAGTATCAGCCTCGTTCCCGGTACAACAGCCTTCAGCAATGCCAGAAACAGCTGAATATCCACCATGGACATCTCGTCAATTATTATAATGTCTGTTTCCAGGGGATTTTCCTCGTTCCGCTCAAACCGCACCTTCTTGCTGTCTTCGTCAGAAAGGGCGCTGTTCAGCTCCAGCATACGGTGAATCGTTCTGGCCTCATAACCGGTTGCCTCCGTCATTCGCTTGGCGGCGCGCCCGGTGGGTGCTGCCAGAAAAATGTCCAGCCCCTCCTCCTCAAAATAGCGGATAATCATATTAATGGTAGTAGTCTTGCCCGTCCCCGGTCCTCCTGACAAAATAAACAATCCGTTCCGGATACACTCTGTCACCGCTTTAAACTGTAATTCGTTCAATTCCAGGCCCAGCTCCCCCGCCAGCCTTTCCAGACGCTTCTCTACGGCTGCGTCAGGGACTCCCTCCTCCATGGGGACGTTCATCTCCTTCAGCATCTGCGCACACCCAAGCTCCGCATAATAATAGGAAGATGCAAAGACGCTGTCCCCCTTTATGACCAGCTTCCTGTCCATCACCAGATTGTCCAGCTGGGGACGAATATTCTCCCCTGCCACCTGCAGCAGCGCCTGTGCCCGCTCCAGCACCGCCTCCACAGGCAGAAAGCAATGGCCCTCTCCCACGGCCTGCAGCAGCACATAAAGAATCCCGCTTCGGATACGGTAATCAGAATCCGTATGAATCCCTATCCTGGATGCCAGCTCATCCGCCATCCGAAACCCCACTCCGGTTATATCTTCCGCCAGCCTGTAGGGATTTTCCTTCAGCACTCCATAAAGCTCCATCCCATACGTATCATATATTTTTACTGCCAGGGCATTTGTTATGCCATACTGCTGCAGATAGACCATAGCGTCCCGCAAATCCTTTTTTTCTTCCATCTGCGTGGCAATTTCCTGGGCCTTGCGCTGGCTGATCCCCTTTATTTCTGTCAGGCGCTCCGGCTCTTCCTCTATGATACGGAAGGTATCATCACCGAATTTCTTCACGATTCTGGCCGCCAATGCCGCCCCCACTCCCTTAACAGCCCCCGAGCCCAGATAGCGCTCCATACCTGCACTGTCTTTGGGGGGCACCGTCCGGTAGCTGTTCAGCTTGAACTGCTTTCCATAGACCGGATGATCCACATAATCTCCCAGGGCAGAAATCGTTTCTCCCTGGGTCAGTCCCCTGCACATACCGACACAGGTAATTTCTTCCCCCTCCGCCATCAGGCTCATAACCGTGTAGCCATTCTCACTGTTCTGGTAAATAATGTGATCCACATATCCATTGACCGTTTCCATACATCCGCTCCCACTGTTTACACAGAAAAGGCTGCCTTCTCCCGGCAGCCCTAAAACTGTTTCACACTTCCAGACATGCCGCCGCAGGCAGCAGTGCCGACTTCCTCGGCAGTGCCGTCGGCGGCGGCACAAACAATCCGTGAAACCAAAGCGCAAAAGTCGCGCAAAGCGCATAGGTCACGCAAAGCGAAACATAGAATTTCTTTTCGCCTTTCAAACTTCCTCCGGCACCGTCCCGGCTGCGGATGCACTCGCGGCAGCCTCCGCAGAAGCCGTATCCAGGCCGTAATTCCTCTTCATCTGCTCAAAAAGCATCTGTGCCAGACCCAGGCCGCTCTGCTCCGTAGTCTGCTCTGCCATGGCCTGCATCATCTGATCCTTATAATAGTCCATGATGGTACTGGTATAGTTCGATGTTTCTTCACTCTTGGGTATCGTCTTTAACATTCCCTTATAAAGCTGTTCTACAAAATACGCCTCAAACTGCTTGCAGGCATCCAGAAGCTCTTTCTCCGTCGCTTTAGTGTAGTCCGTACTGCCCACCTTATCCTGCAGTCGGGATGCCGACTGGTTCGCCGCATTGGCATAGGTATCGCTGTACATGGAGGCTATATTGCTGAAATCCATCATATGAGTACTCTCCCTTGTCAAATTCCGGAATCATCATGCAGGCATGTGTTTCATGGCCCCAACTCGCCGGCATGCCGTTTTTCAATTAGATATACTTTTTACACTAGCGCCGCAGATTATTAGCCTGCTGAAGCATCTCGTCGGAAGCTATAATAGCTTTGGAATTCAATTCGTATGCACGCTGTGCCACGATCATGTTGACCATCTCATCTGCCACCTGGACATTGGAACCTTCCAGGTACCCCTGCAGGATCGCACTTCTCTCCACATTGGGGTTAGTCGCCTCGTTGATGGGCTGGCCGCTGGCCGCAGTCTGCTGGTAAAGGCTGTCTCCCAGCTTGGCAAGCCCGTTAGGGTTATTAAACTGGTAAATGCCGATCACACGCCCGATCGGCTGTGCATTATTATTTTCATCCGGATAGCAAATCTCGCCGTTCTTATCCACCGTGACTTTACTCATCATATAAGTGTTATTCAATATGATCGGCTGCCCATTGGTGTCAAGCACGGGAAGTCCGTCCGTAGTAGCCAGCATATTCCCGTTGGTGGCAAGGGTAAACTTCAGATTGCCGTTGCGGGTGTAGTATATATTGCCATCCTCCCCCCGTACCCCGAAGAAGCCTTTTCCGTCGATTGCAAAAGCGGTATCGCTTTCAGACTGGGTGATGTTGCCCTCTCTGAATACCGAAGTAATTGCCGAATTACGAGTACCAAGACCTACCTGTGCGCTGGTAGGCTTCTGAGCCCCGTTCGCCGTGGTGGTCCTGGTCTGCAGGTTCTGATACAGCAGAGTCTTAAATTCGTTCACCTGGGTCTTATAGCCGGTGGTATTTACATTTGACAGGTTATTTGCTATCGTATCAAGATTTGTCTGCTGGGCAATCATGCCGGTTGCCGCTGTCCATAAACTGCGTACCATTTTACATCGTTCCTTTCTGTAGCGAATATGTAGTCATCCTTATATGCGTCCAATCTGTGTCACTGCAATTTCAAGGGAAGAATCGTAAGTCTGAATGATCTTCTGGTTGCTTTCATAGGCACGGGTGAGGGAAATCAGATTCACCATTTCCGACACGATCTGTACATTTGCCATCTCTAAATATCCCGATTTGATTTCCGCGTCCGAATTTATCCGGGTGGCTCCCTCCACGGGACGGTAATATGTCTCACCGTATTTCTCCAGGTAATTATAATCTTCGAAGTCCGCCAACTGGATCGTCGCTATGTTCACACCGTTCTGGGAAATAGTACCGTCATTCCAAATCTTGGAGTCAAGCAGGGTATCCAGTTGGATCCGCCTGTTCAGCGTATCCAGGACATAATCCCCATCCTCCGTCACAAGGTAGCCCTCCCTGTTCAGGGTAAACTGGCCTGCGCGGGTATACATGGTAGAGGTCTCTCCGGCCTTATTGGTAAATTCAATGGCAAAAAAACCTTCCCCTGCAATAGCCAGATCATACGTATTGTCCGTTACTCTGAAGGAACCCGGTGTAAAATCCGTATAGTTCTCACCAATCTTGACGCCGGGATTGTTGTACCCCAGCCTCTTTACATTCTGCAGCCCGACAGACTCATCCTTGATCTTTACCGCCAGGATCCGGTCAAAGGACTGGCTGGTGGCGCCCTCCTTTTTATAACCGACGGTATTGGCGTTCGCCAGATTATTGGTCATAGTATCCATTCGGTGCTGCTCGTTAATCATACCCGTATATGCGGTATACAAACCCTTTAGCATCAGCGTTCCCTCCGTATTCCGTTAATTCTCCCTGTATCCCGACAGGAATTCCACATATCTGCCCGTTCCCACTGCCACCGCCGTCATGGGGTCTTCTGCGGTAATGGTATTAATTCCCGTCTTTGCGGATATAAGCTCCTCAAGACCCCGCAGCAGGCTTCCGCCGCCGGTCAGCACGATCCCTCTGTCCGCAATATCCGCAGCCAGCTCAGGCGGCGTCTTTTCCAATACACTGTGGATCGTCTCCACAATCTGTGCCGTAGTCTCCCTGAGTGCTTCCTCCGATTCCTCGGAAGAGACCTTCACCGTCTTAGGCAGGCCGGTTACCAGATTACGGCCTCTCACATCCATATAGTCAACCTCAGTCCTGGGATAAGCAGAACCGATTTTGATCTTCAGATCTTCCGCAGTCCGCTCACCGATCAGCAGATTATGCTTCTTCCGCATGTAACGGACAATCGCCTCGTCAAAATCGTCTCCCGCGATCTTAATAGAGGCGCTGACCACGGTGCCTCCCAATGAAATCACCGCAATATCGGAGGTACCTCCTCCTATATCCACAATCATATTCCCGCAGGGCTTGGAAATATCAATCCCGGCACCAATTGCCGCGGCAATGGGCTCTTCAATAATGGCCACCTCTCTGGCTCCCGCCTGATAGGTAGCGTCCTCCACCGCCTTCTTTTCCACCTCCGTGACCCCGCTGGGGACGCAGACGGCAATGCGGGGCTTCCGAAAAGTCCTTCTGCCCAGCGCTTTCTGAATAAAATATTTCATCATCTTCTCGGTGACGGTATAGTCGGAAATAACACCCTGCCGCAGGGGACGCACCGCCACGATATTGCCGGGAGTCCTTCCCAGCATCAGACGCGCGTCTTCGCCGATCGCCTTGATTTTGTTAGTGTCTCTGTCAAATGCCACAACGGAGGGCTCTTTTAAAACAACGCCCTTTCCTCTGATGTATACTAAAATGCTGGCTGTGCCCAAATCAATACCAATGTCTGTACACTGCATATTACCTGTGCCCCTTTCTGCTGAACCTCAATCAAACGAAACGTAGTCATACGAATTTCATTATAACCGAAATTCATTTTTTTTCATAGTATTTTATGAAAATTTTACATAAGGGACAGTAAAAAATTCGCTGACGTAAAACACGGATGCTGCAAAGCGGCAGACTTCCTGCCTGTTTTTCGCATCCGTGCTCAATGTATTTATCGGCTCAGGCAACAGAATTCTTTAGGCCTTGTCCAACATTTTTTTCACATAAGCTCCTGTATAGGATTTTTTATTTTTTGCCACTTCCTCCGGCGTACCCTCGGCAATGATGGTTCCGCCTCTCTCTCCTCCCTCCGGGCCGATGTCGATAATATAATCCGCCGTCTTGATCACATCCAGATTATGCTCAATCACCACCACCGTATTCCCGCCGTCCGCCAGTCTGTGCAGAATATCCACCAGCTTGTGCACATCCGCAAAATGCAGGCCGGTGGTGGGCTCGTCCAGAATATAAATGGTCTTGCCCGTACTGCGCCGGGAGAGCTCCGTAGCCAGCTTGATCCGCTGGGCCTCCCCGCCGGACAGAGTAGTGGAAGGCTGCCCCAGCTTCACGTAGGAAAGTCCCACATCATATAACGTCTGAATCTTATTACGGATGGAAGGCAGATTTTCAAAGAAGGGCAGCGCCTCCTCCACCGTCATATCCAGGACGTCAAAAATATTTTTACCCTTATATTTTACATCCAGGGTCTCACGGTTGTATCTCCTACCGCCGCAGACCTCACAAGGCACATACACATCCGGCAGGAAGTGCATCTCGATCTTAATGATTCCGTCTCCCCCGCAGGCTTCACAACGTCCCCCCTTCACGTTGAAGCTGAAACGGCCCTTGCTGTACCCCTTGGCCTTGGCATCCGCCGTAGAAGCAAAAAGATCTCTGATCTGGTCGAATACTCCCGTGTAAGTGGCGGGATTGGAACGGGGCGTCCTGCCGATGGGCGACTGATCGATATTTATCACCTTGTCCAGCCGTTCCATTCCCACAATCTTCTTATGCTTGCCGGGAATACACCTGGCCCGGTTCAGCTCCCTGGCCAGGCGCTTGTATAAAATCTCGTTTACCAGGGAGCTCTTACCGGAACCGGAAACTCCGGTAACACAGGTCATAACACCCAGGGGGAATTCCACATTAATATTCTTTAGATTATTCTCCTGTGCCCCCATTACCGTCAGCCACCCGGAGGGCTTTCTGCGTTCCGCAGGCACCGGTATCTTCTTCGCGCCGCTCAGATACTGCCCGGTTATGGATTCCGGTACGGCCATAATCTCCTCCGCCGTGCCGCAGGCAATGATCTCACCGCCATGAGAACCCGCACCCGGCCCCACATCCACAATATAATCCGCCGCCAGCATGGTATCCTCGTCATGCTCTACCACAATCAGCGTATTCCCCAGATCCCGGAGATTCTTCAGGGTGTTCAGAAGCTTGTCATTGTCCCTCTGATGCAGGCCGATGCTGGGCTCATCCAAAATATAGCAGACCCCCACCAGTCCGGAGCCGATCTGGGTGGCAAGCCTGATCCTCTGGGCTTCTCCGCCGGATAAGGTACCCGTACCCCTGGACAGGGACAGGTAATCCAGTCCTACATCCACCAGGAACCCCACCCTCGCCCGTATCTCCTTTAAAATCTGCCTGCCGATCATCTGCTGCTGTTTTGTCAGCGCCATATTCGATAAAAACTCATGCAGATCCCGGATGGGTACGGATGTGATTTCGTAAATGTTCCTGTCACACACCGTCACCGCCAGCGCTTCCTTTTTCAGGCGCATCCCCTTACATTCCCTGCAGGGTGTAACACGCATAAAGGTTTCATATTCCTGCTTCATGGTGTCGGAGAAGGTCTCCCGGTACTTGCGCTCCACATTCCTGACCAGCCCTTCAAAGGCCACAGGATAAACCCCCTTCCCCCGCTGGCCTTCATAATACACATCTACCGTTTTCTCTCCGGTACCTTGGACCAGAACATTCTTTATCTTTTCGGGATATTGCTCAAACGGAGTATCCAGATCGAACTTATACTCCCTGCTCAGTGCCTGCAGGAGGGCATTGGTAAAGCTCTTCGGATCCATGCAGGACTGCCAGCCCGTAACGGCTATCGCACCCTGGTTGATGCTTAAGGACGGATCCGGTATCATCAGGTCTATATCAAATTCCATTTTATACCCCAGGCCAAAGCACTCCGGGCATGCTCCAAAAGGATTGTTAAAGGAAAAGCTTCTGGGCTCAATCTCGCTGATACCGATTCCGCAGTCAGGGCAGGAAAAGCTCTGGCTGAAGACCACAGGCTCCCCGTCGATAATATCCACCACCAGCTGACCTTCCGACAAAGCCAGCACATTCTCAATGGAATCCGCCAGACGACGCTCGATTCCTGCCTTCACCACCAGCCGGTCCACAATAATGTCAATATTGTGCTTCATATTTTTATCCAGGGTAATTTCCTCCGTCAGCTCATAAAGGCTTCCGTCGATCCGCACCCGTACATAGCCGCTTTTCTTTGCGCGATCCAGCACCTTTTCATGGCGTCCCTTCCGGCCGCGGACCACAGGTGCCAACAGCTGCAGCCTGGTTCCTTCCGGCAGCTCCATGATCTGATCCACCATCTGGTCCACCGTCTGCTTCGCAATCTCCCGTCCGCACTGGGGACAGTGCGGTGTACCGACTCTGGCATAGAGCAGGCGGAAATAATCATAGATTTCCGTAACCGTCCCCACCGTGGAACGGGGATTACGATTCGTTGATTTCTGGTCAATGGAAATCGCCGGCGATAATCCGTCTATACGTTCCACATTGGGCTTCTCCATCTGCCCCAGGAACTGCCTGGCATAGGAAGATAAGGACTCCATATATCTGCGCTGGCCTTCCGCGTAAATAGTATCAAAAGCCAGAGAGGACTTTCCCGAACCGGACATCCCCGTCAGAACCACCAGTTCGTTCCTGGGAATATCCACGTCAACGTTTTTCAGGTTATGCTCCCGAGCTCCCCGGATCTTGATATACTCCCGGGCACGCTGCTTCGTCACCATCTTTGCCGCTGTGTTATCTGTCATGCTCATGTCAGCCACCTACTCCTTATCCATCTCCTGTAATTTCTGCTTCAGCTCCACCATCTTATCCCGCAGCTCTGCCGCCGCCTCGAAGTTCAAATCTGCCGCCGCCCGCTGCATCTTCTTCTGCACATCCGCAATCACCTTTTCCAGTTCCTTGCGGTTCATCGATTCCGGATCCTTCTCGAACTGCATTTCCTCCCTGGCAATGGTCTTGGAAATGCTGATCAGGTCCCGGACAGCCTTCTTGATCGTCTGGGGCGTGATACCATGCTCTTTATTATATTTCATCTGAATCTCACGACGCCGGTTCGTCTCATCCAGGGCAATCCGCATGGAATCCGTAACGACATCCGCATACATGATGACATGTCCCTCGGCATTTCTCGCCGCACGTCCGATGGTCTGTATCAGCGAAGTACTGCTGCGCAGAAATCCTTCCTTGTCCGCATCCAGAATCGCCACCAGGGAAATCTCAGGAATATCCAGCCCTTCCCGCAGCAGATTAATCCCCACCAGTACATCAAACACATCCAGCCGCATATCCCGGATGATCTGAGAACGCTCCAGAGTGTCAATGTCGGAATGCAGGTATTTCACCCGAATCCCCACCTCCCGCATATAGTCTGTCAGATCCTCAGCCATCCGCTTGGTCAGGGTAGTAATCAGCACCTTATTATGCTTCTCCACCTCCCGGTTCACTGCACCGATGAGGTCATCGATCTGTCCTTCCACCGGCCTCACGTCCACCTCCGGATCCAGCAGTCCCGTAGGTCGTATGATCTGCTCCGTGCGTAGTAGCTCATGGGCCTGCTCATACTCCGAAGGCGTTGCGGATACAAACAGCATCTGGTCGATATGGGTCTCAAACTCCTGAAAATTCAAAGGCCTGTTATCCAGGGCCGAAGGCAGGCGGAATCCATAATCCACCAGGGTCTGCTTCCGGGAACGATCCCCGGCGTACATTCCCCTGATCTGGGGAACCGTCATATGGGATTCGTCTATAATAATCAGAAAATCCTCCGGAAAGAAATCCATCAGCGTCATGGGCGGCGCTCCGGGAGGCATAAAGCTCAAATGCCTGGAATAATTCTCGATGCCGGAACAGAATCCCGTCTCCCGCATCATCTCTATATCGAAATTTGTACGTTCCGCAATCCGCTGCGCTTCAATCAGCTTGTCTTCCCCTTTAAAATAGCGGACCCGCTCCTCCAGCTCCTTCTCGATATTTTCGCAGGCCCTTCGAATCTTATCTATGGGCACCACATAATGGGATGCCGGATATATGATAATGTGATTCAGGGTGGCATGCACCTTGCCTGATAAAGGCTCCACCTGGCAGATCCTGTCAATCTCGTCCCCGAAAAACTCCACCCGTATAAAATAATCGCCGCCCTGGGCAGGATACACCTCCACCACATCCCCGTGCACCCTGAAGCACCCTCTCTGCATGTCCATTTCATTTCGGGTATACTGAATGTCCACCAGCTCCCGCAGTACCTGGTCCCGGTCCTTTGTCATTCCGGGCCTCAGGGACACGGACATTCCCTGAAATTCCTCCGGGCTGCCCAGACCATAGATGCAGGACACACTGGCCACCACCACCACATCCCTTCTCTCTGTCAGAGAGGCGGTAGCGGAAAGGCGCAGCTTATCGATCTCATCATTGATCGCGGAGTCCTTGGCAATATAAGTGTCTGACGAGGGCACATAAGCCTCCGGCTGATAATAATCATAGTAGGACACAAAGTATTCTACCGCGTTTTCCGGGAAAAATTCCTTGAACTCGCCGTAGAGCTGGCCAGCAAGGGTCTTATTGTGCGCTATTACCAAAGTGGGCTTGTTCAGGGCCTGAATCACATTTGCCATCGTAAAGGTCTTGCCGGAACCTGTCACGCCAAGCAGAGTCTGGAACTGGTTGCCCTCCTGGAAGCCTTTCACCAGCTCGGCTATGGCTGCGGGCTGGTCGCCTGTAGGCTTGTATTCGGACACCAACTTAAAATGATTCATGAAAGCACTCTCCTCAAAAAATAAAGTATTACCTATAAGAACTTGATGACCGTGTAATCAATATTGGTTCTTCCATATTATAATCAATCTCTGTGTTATAATATTGGTATCGCTCTAAAACTTGCTTAACATCTCGTAATTCCACATCTGCTTTAGGTCCAATCCATATTTCTTTTACAAAATCCTGTTTAATATTTGAAAAGCATAATTCTCTATATGAAACTAATTTTCCGTTAGCTACCCTATATTTTGGTTCTGAAAATATTATATTTCTATCTTTTATTTCGCGACCATGCGACCTTGAATTTAATACTAAGCGCCATTCTTTTTCCTCTGCAAAGCTAGGATGTTTGTAGAAAGAAAATTCCATTCTATAATTATTATTTAACTCTAATGCTGTGTGTCCAACTCCTGTTTCTTCCATTCTTTTCAAATTTTCTTTTACAACTCGTTCAATATGTCTTTCTTGCCCATTTTTATCATAAATGACTTTAGCAAATTTCAGGCCAAATGTCCATTGTTTAGATTATTGCTCAAGTAACTTTTTATCAAATCCTATAGCCATCCCTTTTCCATCGTCCGCATACCCTCTCCATTGACTAAGGCAATCTTTCCTCTCTGAAAAGCAAGCTACATGTGTCAATATTGAATCATGCAAATCAGAATCCCTCAAGCGTACAATAGTGATATAATATATCGAACTTTTCCTTCTTCATATTCTGCCTTTCCCATATTTTTATCTCAAGTTCAAACTTTACACTTCATTATTCCCCTTTTAAATATCTCTCAACTTCCCGGTCAAACTCCGAAATATAGTTTTTATCCTGTTTTACTTGAAATACCTCTTATTCCTTTTCCGCTTTTTTCATAGCAGCTTCATGCAATATTTTTCCTTTTCTATCCAACACCTCCCATCGATTATTTATCAGCATAGTCCACTATCCTGTCCACAAAATACTCCACATATTTTCAGAGAAGAATTTCATCAAAAGCCCTCTTATCATACCACAAACTTTTTGGTTTGTACAGACGCAAATTCGAACTTTTGTTCTGTTTCATCCAAGACTATAGGAAAATAATACTCCTCATATCCCCTCGCATACCAAAAAGGCGTATGGCTCCACACCCTTTTCTTAATCTCGCCGATGCTTTCCTCTTTATCCACAGAATACCCACCCTCCATCAATAGCCTTTCCAATGTTGCAATATCCGTAAGGTCCTTCTCCCGTAGCTCCCATTCCGGATTCAGCAAATGAGCATTGGTCTTCAGCACGTAAGTCAGCCTTTCTCCAATAGTTCGGACAGGTGTCCCACAAAACGTCCTCGGCCTTTCATCCAGCCAGTCGTAAGGGAAGAACACAGTCCCGTGAGGGCCTGCATGATACCAGTGGGCAATGCCGTCTATATTCTTCATGCTGTTGAAAGAAGCATGGAGCCCGTCCTTTTCAATTCGCAGCAGCCAGAATTCTTTCATATAATAGGCATCATATCCCAGGCTTTCATACTGCTGCCGCAGCTCCTCCCAATTCTCCGCCAGATTCTCCGTAAAGCAGTCCAAGTCGCCATGCTCCCGCGTGAATCTTCCCTGCAAGATGTCAACAGCAAATCCTCCCCACACATATGACCTGATTCCCAGCTCCTCCGAGACATGGAAAATATCCCCCAGCATCTCCAGATATCCCTGATTCCCGCACGCCATAAGCTCCTCCTTCCGCGACAGTCCTTTATGAAAGCCCACTCACTGTCTGTCCCCTGCTCTTCCGGCTTCGCCGTAGCATGTATCAAGTATATCATGAATCCGCCTGTTTGTATATCAAAATCGAACTTTTGTTCTATTTTATTTCACAAAAATCAGGTACACCACCCGCCCGGTTAAACATAGTAACAAAATTAAAATGGACTGAATATTACCAAGAGCCGCTTAGATATTACGCGAGCAAGGAGATAGCTGATTTCTTTAACTCTGAGATGGTCTCCATGGCAATATCCCTTGGTGTTTAGGTGTTTGACCTCGCTATTAACGTATTGATTCATCTCCTGAGTGGGTTGCAGCATATCAAATTGATTATGTCGGTTTTGCGTCGAATCCAGGAGTAATTTAAACGCTATATGCCGTAGAAAATCTATCATAGTGAAGAAATCTGAACCTCCTATCAAAAAATTCTGCACGAAAAGGGAAGTATCTCTATTCTGCCGAAATACTTCCCCCTCTTTTAATATCCTTTATTGCCTCTTCACAATACACTATATCACCAGATTTTATCCGATTCCATGCTGTTTCTTCCCCTATACAAACTGCCTTCCATATTCCGCCAAATAAGCCTCCGCTCTGTTCAAAGGCAAACCAACAATTTTTTGTTGCTTTTGCATCCTCTAAAATAGCTCTGGCGGCCTGTCGGTTCTTCAGCTTCTCTAATGTGTAGCTCACATACATTTCCAATCTGCGCTTAGCAGGGGGCATGATAATAACCTTATAAGCCATATTTTGCTCCAATTTCGTCAAGTGCTTTGTCGAAGTCTTCCCCCTCTCCTCGATCATAGCATGCCCTTGATTCAGCAAGTTCCGACAATATTTCGTCTCCACTAAGAGGCTTGTACGGATTGTTTTCACAGAAGTTTACCAACAAATATCTTTGGATTTCTTTCTGGCGATCCACATCATGCATGATATTACATAGATATAACGCAACGTTCTCTATAATACGGAATCAGTGAATCATGTGTAAGAAAATTCATATTTTCGCACTTTGCCTGTGCCAGCAAAATTCTATCAAATGGATCATTGTGCTTAGGTGCATCTTTTGGTCTTTTCAACATTTTCACCGCAAAGATATGCTCTGCCTCTACTGGAAGCAATTCAAATCCCGTCTCTTCGCATAAATCAAAAAACGCCTCTTCTGATATCGGCATTTGCTCTGGCTTTATATTATGCTTAATTGCCACTTCCCACACCGAAGCAATGCTATAGTAAATCTTATTCTTTTCTGACTCAAGCATCTGCATCACTTCACTTGATAGTTTTCCACTATCAGCAATTGCCCATAACGCAATATGTGTATCTAATAATATCTTCATGCTTCTTTTACCCCGAACATATCCATAATTTCACCGTTGCAGCCATCTATGTCATCTGGAATCACATATTTCCCATTTGCAATCCCCAGCTTCCTTTTCCCACCCTGCGCCGCCAAGTGCATGGTAAAAGGCATAGCTTTATCTTCAACACTCTGCTTTGCAAAAATCCTTACAGCTTCTGCAAACGATGTACCCATCTTCTCATACAGCAGTTCTACCTGCTCTTTCAAATCGGAATCCATTTTTATCTGCAAAGTCGCTTCTTTTGCCATAATTTTCCTCTCCTTCATTTCCTGTCTTAATCAGAAAAAATGCTCCCAAGTCTTTTTAAAGACACTATCATTATAGCAAAAAACCACACAAATTACACTATCATTTTCTGCCCGGATTCAATACGTCACTTTTACCACTGCTTTCTCGACGAATCCTGTTCACTGTTATGCCTAATCCACGCTATACATTGTGTCCCTCAGCGTCCACATAAATAGTATATATAGGTATTTTAGGCTTCTATCCATCTATATATTGTGCCTTTAAAATCATCAATATACTAGGACACAAAGTATTCTACCGCGTTTTCCGGGAAAAATTCCTTAAATTCGCCATAAAGCTGCCCTGCAAGGGTCTTATTGTGGGCAATGACCAACGTGGGCTTGTTCAGGGCGGCAATGATATTGGCCATGGTGAAGGTCTTGCCGCTTCCAGTTACCCCTAATAATGTCTGGAATTGGTTGCCTTTTTGGAAACCCTCCACCAGCTCGGCTATGGCTGCGGGCTGATCGCCGGTAGGCTGGTATTCAGATACTAACTTAAAATGATCCATAAAAGCACTCTCCTCAAAAACAAGAAACATCATCCAAAATTCTGCCCTTACTCACTCGGAATAGACCCGGTAAGCCAAAACAACTCTGATTATATCATAGAACCTTTTATATGTATAGATGAATACTGCAATTTTTAGAACATTTGTTCCGAATATTTGTTCTTATTTCTAACGACGCAATCCTTATTCCCCCATCGGGAAACTACTTTGGCAGAAAAAGGAGCATCTCCTCTCTTCGTGGAAATGCTCCCCCATTTTCCTGTCCCAATTCAATAATCTGCCTTAATATAGGTGTCAAAGCTTAATTCACTCTGACCTTTAAACAAGGCTTTCAATTGCATTGCTGTTCCGTCACAGTTATCCGCCTCAAAGCATATCGTCGGATACTCATTCATAAGGCGGCAAACCAACATTTCAGCAAAAGAGATAAAACTACCGTCTTCCCCGCCGTACACATATGCGATTTCATTCTCTTCCACAAAAGCAAAACTGCTAATGAAACCTTCTTCTTCCTGATAAAATACGCAATCCGGAAGATTAGATACAAAAGCCGCGTAATCTGCTGTCAACGGATTAATTGCTCTGTGAGTTTCTGCATATCGCTCATATATCAGCCTGCAGCACAATTCATACTCTGCTTCTCCTTTTTGAGTCCGCAAAATATGCGGCATCCGAACCTTTCCTATATAATCCCCCAACCGGGCTTCAATCTCATAACATTTTCTTTTACATACAAATCCACCCGCTGTGATAAACTCTATCAGAGACAGATTTTCAGAATTTGTCATAATCTGCAAAGGTCTTTGCACCATATCAGATAGTTTCCGAAACACTTCCTCACTTATTTGAGCTTCAAATTTAAAATCCTTAAATTTCAAATACTGGTTTTGCTTATGCCATGAATTAGTATATAATTCTATCGACCCGATTATTGTATCATTAAGATAAACCGTCACATGGTTCTGATTTGTCTCAAGCTGGACCACCTCATTATCCGCCTTATAGTTTATAGTATGCTTCTGAAATCTTTTCGCTCTTTCCCTTTTACATCCTGCTGCCTGTTTCTGCCAGCTCCTGCCGGCCTGTTTCTTTTTTGCCCTGTGTGGCAACGCCATAATCTATACTCACACGCCTTGATTCTGACGGCTGCACAAACCGCTGTATCATATCAAGAATGAAGCGCAGGCTGTCATCCGAAAGTCCCTCCAGAGATTGTGTGATCTGACTCTGTAATGTTGACATAACAGACACTACCTTTCTACATAATTTAGAAAACATATATCTGATTAAATCTTTACCTTCTTTCACGGTTTTATTATACTAAAGAAACCGCTTTTTATCAAGAATATCCAGATTCGCACTACAATGGTATGGATGGTTGTATGAAAATACTGGCATGAAGAATATTATTGCTGCTCCAGGCAGCCTGACTGCGGACTCCCGTGACTGCCGCCGTCTCTCCCTTTTATTCCCTGAATCCCGTTTTTCCGGATGGCCAAAGAGCTTTTTCCCGTTGATGATCCGGGTATCCACCTGCCCTTCAAACGGCGTGCCGTTCAGGTCATTTCTGAGATAGGAAATGTTTACATCGTAAAATACATTCCCCCTTTTCATATCCAGCTCATGTCCCAGGACCGGGCACATCCCTGCACATCTGTTCCGCCCGCAGTCATAAGGGTCATAGTTCATCTTCCATTCCAACGTATCCCGGTTGATTTTCCCTGCCGGAAACATCAGCGTTCGCCGATTATATTACCTTCCTCGTCATAATAAATGGTTTCAGCCACATTTATACCGGTGTCGTCATACACCATTTCACAACGTCCGGTTCCTTTCCCCTCCGCATCATAAGAATAATAAACTTTTTTTACCAGTTTACCCACAGGCTGATACTTCTGATCCGCTTCATAGGAATATTCCGCAGCATAGGTTGCATTTTCATTGGCATCATACATCGTATATTTTATACGGTTTCCTCTTTCGTCGTATTCATTGACGGTTCTGCCGATCCTGTTACCCGCCGCATCGTACCTTTCCTGTTCAGCCCAGTTACCCTCAGCATCATATTTGCTCATTCCCCACTCGGTCATATTACCGTCAGCATCGTACTTATAGTCGGTTCCTTTTACTATCTTGCCGTCCTCGTATTCTGTCACACCCATTACGTTGTTATTTGCATCATACCCGGTCTTCTTTACAAGCTTATTATCGGCACCATACTCCTCCCTGACCTTATGGGACTGGCTCCCGTCCTCGCTGTAGAAAATACTGGTTTTTTCCACACATTTATTGTCGGCATCATATTTCAGTTCAATCAAGGCGCTTTGTTTTCCGTCCGGGCGGTATTCTGCTGCCTCTATAAGTTTTCCCTGGTCATCATACTTGTTTATATGCCAGCCCACCAATTCATCCTCGGAATTATACATGGTACTTTTTATCAGCTGATTCAGGAAATTATATTCATTAATCAGATATAAACCGTCATTCAGCTCCACTCTCTTCGTATACCCCGAATATCCCGGATTCTCCGCCGGCTCCTGAGGCTTTGACGGCTCCTCAGGCTTAAGCGTCTCCTCCGGTTTTGCCGTCTCCTGCTCCCGGTTTGCTTCTTCGGCCGCTATCCTGGCCGCCCGTTCCTCTTCCACTGCCTTTTCGGATCTGGCCTCCCGGCTCTCCGCCGCCCCATAAGCCCGGTAATGCTGCCACAGAGCCAGCACATCCTCTCCAAACACCGACTTTAAGTCCCCGTATCTCGCTCCATAATCCAGGGCATTGAATGCGGTTCCCGAATTCCGGCCTTCCCGGGCGCCAAACTGCAGATAATGATCCAGGTATGCGTCCCAATGGTCACCAAATGCCGCTTCCAGATCCGCATATTCCCGCCGGTACTTTACCACGTCCAGCAGACCGTTCATGGTTCTGCCCTCGCTCAGTCCAAAGGTGATAAAATGCTGCCAGAGTGCTTCCCTGTCGTATCCGTAGGCCGCCTTCAAATCCGCATAGGTATCCGCATAATATTTCTCGTCAAAAATATCCTTCAGCGTGGCCGCCTCCGCCTGCGCGCCCATACCAAGCAGCAGCCCCATCGTCAATCCTGCCGCCCCAAGACGCCTTGCCCTCCTGGCGATTTCCTTCCGGTTTACACTGCCATGCTTCCTCTTTTTTTCCTGCATTGCGTTGTATCCTCCCTTTCCGCGCTTCCTGCGCCGCATACTTTGTAAAATATTTTTATTAATTTTTATAAAGACCTATTCTTGCCCTATTGGATCCGCCGGCAGCAGAAACTCCCCCAGATATTCCAAAAGACATGCCGTCACCTTGTTTGCACCGCTGCCATTGACATGGCCGGCATTGTACAGGTCATCATAGTCAAAATCCAGCTCGCCCCAGAGGCGGTTCATGTCCAGCATTTGAACCGTGCTTCCGTTGACATAATTCTCCCGCAGATAATTGTTAATCTTAATCTGCTCGATACTGTTCAGCCCCATCTGGCTCTTGAAGGGAACACTGGCAAACAGCAGCGTCACCTGTTTCTCCTCCAGCAGCAAAAGCAGCTTTTCCAGGCATTCCTTTTCCGAGGGAGTAATTTCCCGCAGTTCCCCCGGCACCGGGATAGCCTGCTGAAACCATCCGTCACCCGGATCCTCCATGATCTCCCCTGTATATGTGCCGTTGCTGCCATACCGGGGCCACAGACTGCTGTCATATAAGACCATGAAATCATAGGGCGTCAGGCTCTCCCAGCGGGAATGGTATGTTAAAAAGGGCAGATAAAAGCTTTCACGCTCCTCCAATACGCAATAATTCACCGCTTCCACTTTATTCCGGTTAAACGGTAACACGTCGAAGGCCCGGCGGGCTAATATTTCCCTGTCCCCGTCCGCCAGCGGACAGAAGGCATAAGTCTCCAGGATCACCAGCTCCGGCACATGGTTGTTGAAGATTTCCCTGACAAAATAGTACATCTGCTCCATGCGCATGCCATACACGGCATAATTAAACACCCTTATATCTCTCCCGGTACTCTCCGTAAGCCCAAGGGATAAGTCTCCCGCCCGGATTCCGTTGTCCGCATGGGAATTCCCCAGCACCAAAACATTTATATCTTCCCCGGCCTTCCACGCACGGTAATGCGGATAGGAGCTCTTATCCACGAACACCTCCTGCATCGCACTGAAAAGAAGCCCTCCGATCAGCACAAACAATATTACCGCCACTGTCTTCCTGACAACCCTCATTTCCGAAAACCTCCCGCTTAAAACTGGAAATAGATAAAGGCGGAGGCATCATACCCCGGACCATAGATTCCAAAAATGAGAATGGAGAAAATAAGGCCGTAATAGACCAGCCAGCGGAACCAGATATTCTGCCTTGCCAGAATCCCTTTAAAGTCCACTCCCTGCCTTTTTAAGGAATCCACCCACAGCAACAGGACAAGGCACAGCAGCATGAGGAAAAAGCTCTTTTCGGACAAAACCATGGTGTTGATGCCCAGCAGGGTCTCCGGATCAAAGAAAGAAAACAATCCCATATTCCGAATACCGTAACGAAGCATCTGCAGAGCGGTCTTAAGGCCCTCCGCCCGGAAAAAGAACCACGAAAAGTCCACTGCCGCAAAGGTTATCAGACGCCGGAGCAGCCGGTAACTGCCGCAATCCGTACGGATATGCAGCTTCTCCTGCAGACGGCTGCGCAGGGATCCGGTGATGTCGCCCGCCACCTGATAAAGTCCGTTGAGCCCGCCCCAGACTATGTAATTCCATCCGGCCCCGTGCCAGAGGCCGCTGATGGTAAAGGTCAGAAGAAGGTTGCGGTATTTCCGCCACTTCCCCCGGCGGTTTCCTCCCAAGGGAATATAGATATAGTCCCGAAACCATGTAGTCAGGGAAACATGCCAGTTTCTCCAGAATTCGCTCACCGTAACGGCACAATAGGGACTCCTGAAATTCTTTGTCAGCGTAAAGCCCATCACCCTGGCCGCCCCCACGGCAATATCGGAATACCCGCCAAAGTCACAGTAGATCTGAAACGCAAAAAGAACCGTGGCCAGCAGAAGCTGCAGCCCGGAGTAATTCCAATAATTCCCGTAGACCTCATCCACCAGAATTGCAATCCGGTCGGCAATAACCAGCTTCTGAAAAAAGCCCCACCCCATCAGCAGCAGCCCTTCCTTCACCCTTTCCGCATCAAAGCTGTGGGGCTCAGAGATCTGATGTAACAGATTCTTACTGCGCTCGATGGGTCCGGCTACCAGCTGCGGAAAGAAGGAAAGGAACAGGGCATAGCGCGGGAAATTTTTTTCTGCGGGAATCTCCTCCCGGTAAACGTCAATGAGATACCCCATTCCCTGAAAGGTATAAAATGAGATACCCACCGGCAGCAGCACGTCAAACACGGGCATTCCCTCGGGAATATGCAATAAGGCAAACACCTTGTCTATATTTCCGGCGGCAAAGGCATAATATTTGAAGAAAAACAAGATTCCCAGAGTCAGTACGATTCCCCCGGCAAGACACGCTGCCCTCATCCTTTTCTTCCGTTCCCCGGGCCTCCTGCCACAGACAGTCAGGAGCAGTCCGCTTCCATAGGTAATCACTGTCACGGCAAGCATCAGGAGGGCATATCCGGGATTCCAGCTCATATAGAAGTAATAGCTGGCGCCAAGGAGCCAGAAATGCTTCATCCGCTGAGGAATCAAATAATACACCAACACAACAGCGGGAAAAAAGATCAAAAAAGAAATAGAATTAAACAGCAACGCCCTGCCCTCCCGGTAATTATTCCTGATGCCGAATCTTTTCCATTACAAACCGGCTCACCTTCGCGGCACCTGTCCCGTTCAGATGGTGGAACCCGTTAAATACATCCTCAAAATCTCCGGCCTCCAGGCCTGTCTCCCCATAATACCGATTACAGTCCAGGTAATACACGCCCTCGCTTTCCGCCAGGGCCTCGAGCTTATCCGCCCAGCTGTCATAGTTAATGGAACGAATATACTCGTCGTACATGGGCGCCATCACCAGATAAAACGAAATTCCTTCCTCCCTGCACAGCTGTGCCAGCTTATGAAAATAGCATTCATTCGTGGCGGAAATCATCCGTTCCGTAGCGTTATACTCCGCCTGAGCGTACAGTGCCGCCGTCTCCTCGGACATGGAGGTCGCACTTGGGTGGAAGGAGGTAAACTCCCGTATCCCTCTGCCCCAGAATGCCAGATTGGACCCGATGACGGTAATATCCTCCCAATTATTGTGACACCTGGCAATGGGGAGCATCGCATAACTCCAGTTCTCCCGCAGATACTGCTCCCTTACGGCTTCCAGCTTGGTCAGGCCAAAACGCATTCCGTCGATATTGGCTTCTTTCTTCCAGTCCCGGTCCGGAGTCGGTCCGTTTCTCCAGTTGTTATTATCATCCAGCGAAAAGGCTTCCAGAATCACAATCCGCGGCCGCTGATACTGCAGCGCCTCTTTCAGATTAAAGTATGCCTGAACCGCACTCTGGGAATTGGAGGCCAGATTATAGCTGCTCATACCCATGACCTCCCGAATGACCGCCGGGTCGAAGGTGGCATAGGCATGACTGCTGCCCAGCACCAGCAGCTCGGCCTCTCCCTCTTTCAGTGTATAAAAGCGCTGCCACATGCGCATAGCCATATTTGACGGATACAGAAGCCGCACCGCTGCCTTCAGGCCGGCCATAAAGAGCAGCAGAAAAATCAGCCATTTCAGAAACACCTTCAGATTTATTCCCCTGCCCTTTTCCAAAACAATTTCCCCAATCCGCTTGATTTTGAGATTTTCACACTACCCTCTCATTACCCGATTGGATTATACCGGATATGACCTTCTTTGTGGTCTGCTGCCGGCAGACTTTTCCGGGCGAGGTACGACACTGGCGTACCCGCAAGATTCCTTCGGCAGAAGGGATTTCCGGTGAAACAAAGAAAGAGGCTGTCACACATAACAATCAGTGTGACAGCCCCCAAATACGGCTACCCTTCCCGCAGCATTATATTGCTACGGGGTATCTGACTCTATTGGACCACAGTAGTACCATGGACTGAAGCACTCTTCCGGCACGGGTTCCGACAGCATGTTTGCCCCGTACTCGTTGGGCCGTGATGAATAGACCTCCACCACAAACCGGTATGCACTGCCCGGATGCGAAGACAAAAATTCAGCCGGAATCGGAACTCCCCCCAGTCCCCGCTCCTCAATCAGCTTCTTTGGCCACCTGTTATTCATCACATAGGTATCTGTCTCGTCATAAAAGGTAACGTTGAAAACATCCTGCTCAGCATAGTCCTCAAGATTGGACCATGAGGCACAATAGTATCGGGAATTATTCTTTTCCGTCAGCTTCCAGGCAAGTCCCTCCGGCGACGGCAGCGGAGGTGCCCCTTCTCCCGTATATTCAAAGACATCCGACACAGCGTAAGGACTGTCCGCATAAATGCCTTCCCCCAGGGCCGATACCGTAAAATAATAATATCCGTTTCCGTCCCACGTTTTTACCACATAGGAATCCATCACTTCCGCATCCTTGTATCTGCCTCCCGCCCGGAATGTTTCCTCGCGGTACCAGTCGCTGTCCTCCGGCTCCGGCGGAGTTTCCGTATCCCTTCTGTAAAATCTCAGCTGAAACCTGACCTCATCACCGGTGCCTGATTCCGGGACATTTCCCCACATAAGATTTGCGGTTCCGTCCACCCAATGGGGATTTTCCGGTGCCGGCAGGACAGTAAGGGCAGCGTCTTCCGTTCCCTCACCGTGGCCTGTGCCCCCCCCATGATACAGCCACACTCCGAGGCCCCCGGCAAGCACCAGCAGGCAGATCAGGGATAGGCCTCCAAGAGCTTTCTTCCCCGTGGAAAAGAAGGCACGCCTCACCTTCCCCACAGACTGATAACGCCGCTCCGGATCCAGATTCATACACTTACGCAGAACCCTTCTGTAATGTGGTTTTTTCATTTTTTCCGGCAGGAGCTGGTCCAGTGTCACTCCCAGGGCATAAATGTCCGCCCGCTCATCCGTCTGTGCAAAGCCATATTGCTCAGGCGGCGCAAATCCTCTGGTTCCCAGCAGCCTCGTATCCTGCTCCAGCCCCTCTCTCGGCATGCGGGCTGCATCAAAATCAATGAGGTACATTTTTCCTTCTTCTGTCAGAAGAATATTGGAGGGCTTGACATCACGATGAATAATACCTTTTCCGTGAAGAAATTCCAGAACATTGCATAGCTCCCGGGCAATCCGCAGATATTGTTTCCCGGAAAGCTCCCACGAATCTGCGGCTTTCCCCTCTATATACTCCTCCACCACAATAGTGGAATCATCGGAAAGCTCCACCTCATGCAGCCTTGGCAGACAGGGGTGGGAATATTTCTGCAACGTCTGATAGACAGGGTGCCTGCCTGTGTGCACTTTCCGGACAAACAGCCGTCCGCTGCCCTTTTCACGCACCAGACAGCTTTCGCTTTTATTACTTTTCTTCAGCAGACGTACTATTTCGTACTCCATAACCTTTTCCTTTCGCAGAACCGCAAATATGGCAGGTCAAACCTATCGCAATTGCGCCGGAGGCTTCAGCCTGATTTTCCGGCTTGTCACATCTCCCGCAAGATGCTACAATTATCTCATGAAACCAAAAGGGACATCAATATGGAAACCAAAACTACCGAGGAACTGCAGCATGAAATCAAATCCGCTGCAAGCATTGATACATTTCTGCAAGATAACAGAGAGAATCTGATACAATATGACCTGCCCGGACACTTGAACGCGCTGCTGTCACAAAAGAACATCAGCAAAGCAGACGTAGTGCGCGGCTCATTGCTGAGCCACGCATATGTATACCAACTATTTTCCGGAGAGAAAACCCCATCCCGGGATACCCTGATCGCTCTGGCCTTTGGCCTGCGCCTTTCCGACACGGAAGCCCAGGCTTTACTGAAAGCCTCCAAAAACCGTGAGCTGTACCCAAGAGACGAACGCGATGCCGTCATCCTCTACTCCCTGCAGCGGGGCCTGTCCATCCTGGAAGCCAACGACCTGCTGTACGGACATGAATATAAGCTCCTGGGCGTGGACTCCTAAACGCATACACGCCCTGTCTTCCTCTGATCCAATTCTCCCGTTTCTTCAGCCTCCCCATCGCTGCCGGTATTTCCCGGACTTACGATTTACTGCAGGTACTTATCCAGCACCCGGATCAGTTTATCCACATCAATGGGTTTGGAAATATGCTCGTTCATCCCGGACTCAAGACTGTGCTGTATGTCCGCCGCAAAAGCGTCCGCGGACATGGCAATGATAGGCAGTCCGGCATCCGGCCTGTCCAGCGCCCGAATGGCCTCTGTAGCCTCATATCCGTTCATCACCGGCATACGAATATCCATCAGTATCACGTCATAATAGCCTTCCGCGCTTTCCGCGAAGGTATCCACACAGATCTTTCCGTTCTCCGCCCGGTCTACCTTGAAGCCGGAGGCACCGAGAATCGTCTCCGCAATTTCCCAGTTAATGTCATTATCTTCGGCCAGAAGAATACGCTTTCCTGCAAAATCCTTCTTCTCATGGCTCTTCCTGTCCTGCTCTTCTTTCTCGTCACCCTTCAATATGTACCGGCTTAAGCCTGTATACAAATTCGACTTAAACAGCGGTTTCGCAATGAATCCGCTGACCCCGGCGCTGACTGCCTCCTCTTCTATATCGCTCCAGTCATATGCGGAAATAATCAATATGGGAGTATCGTCTCCCAGCATTTTTCGGATTTCCTTCGTAGTGCTGAGCCCGTCCATACCCGGCATCTTCCAGTCCAGAAGAACAATCTGGTACTGTTCCCGGGTATTGTAACGTTGCTGCACCATATCCACGGCCTTTTCCCCGCTGAGCGCATATTCCGCATCCAGGCCGATCTCCTTCAGGGCATCCAGAGCACTCAGGCACAAATCCTCATTATTGTCCACCACAAGGATTTTCCATGGCGGCAGCACCATATCCTCTTCCTTCAGTTCAGCCCGCTCCAAATCCAGTGTCACATGAAATTCACTGCCCTTGCCGGGTTCACTTGTGAGCTGGATCGTACCGCCCATAATATCCACAATACACTTTGTGATGGCCATGCCCAGGCCCGCGCCCTCGGTTTTTTCCACCTGGGAATTCTTCTCTCTCGTAAAAGAATCAAATATTGTCTTCTGAAATTCCGGCGTCATACCGATGCCGTTATCCCTGACAACAAAATGGCAGCGTACATAGGCTTCTCCCCGGGGTGAAGCCTCCTGTTCCAGGCCCACATGAATCTGTCCCCCCTCCCCGGTATATTTCACCGCATTGGACAACAGATTAATCAACACCTGATTTAAACGGACACTGTCGCAATAGACATTTTCCACTTCGATCTTACGGATAAATATATCAAAAAGCTGGTTCTTTTCCTTGACCTGGGGCTGAATAATACTGACAATATTCTCCATGGTATCCCGCAGAGAAAGATTGTCCATATTCAGCGAAAGCTTTCCGCTCTCGATTTTCGACATATCCAGCACATCGTTAATCAGGCCCAGCAGATGCTTGCCTGACAGGGTGATCTTTGCCAGACAGTCCTTCAGCCTTGCCTTGTCGTCAATATTTGCCGTTGCAATGGCCGTCATGCCCATGATACCGTTCATGGGTGTCCTGATGTCATGGCTCATATTAGACAGGAATTCGCTCTTGGCTTTGTTTGCATGTACGGCCTCTGCCTCTGCCCTCTCCAGCTCCCGCATCTGGCGCTGGGACATGCGGAAATAAATGATAAAGATAATAAACACCGCCACCAGGATAACACCGCAGGCAGCCAGCATGACCACCTGGCGTATTTCGGCCAGTGCCAAAACCGAATCGGTCAGCAGGCCGTAAGGCATGATTGCCACCAGATACCAATCCGTCCCTCCCAGGAAATTGCAGTACATCTGCTGATACATTCCGTTCACCAGGACCTGCTCTTCATAAACCTCTCTTCCTCCCATGGCCTCCTGCAGCTCTCTCACATAGTCCTCCGGCCTTTTGCCGTTATTTTCCTCAAAGACCTCCAGCATTCTCGTAAAATAATTGTCACGGTAAGCCGCGCTGCTTCGGATCACGAAGGAACCGTCTCTGCGAATAATATGGAAATATGTCATGGAATCCTCCGACTCCATTACCAGAGCCTTCTCCATATAGCTGATGGGAAGCCCGGCCACCAGCATGGTGCTCTTCTTTCCGTCATGTATGGGATATTCCGCGGAAACAGTAAAAAGTATCAGCCTCTCACCGCCGGCGTCTATTCCGCTGGAAATATTCTTCTCCTCGTTATCCAGTACTTCCCGAAACTCACTCTCGTCATAGGGGCGCATGGGCTTTCCGTACAAAAGCTCCACACTGCCGTCCTCCGAATAGAGGGCCAGATAGCTGAAACCGCGGATACTCGCACTGAGCGCCATCTCATCTATCATATCCTGACCGTATTCCACCGTCTCCGGCGGCGTGCGCTGGATAATGCCCTCCACCTGATTGATACGCAGATTCACAATGGCGTCAAACTTCTGCTGCAGCTGCGTACTCATCTCAGACATATACAAAGTCCCCAGGCTGTTAATCGTTTCGTCACTGTTTCTTTTTAAATAAATCGATACAAACGCAAACACAACAATGCAGAGTGCCACCAGGCACACAACACTGGAAAACAGGAACCTTTTTGTATTTTTATATGTTGAAATCTGCTTATCCGTCTCCATCTTACTTCCTCTTTACCTGTCCATCTTTTCTCTCAGCACTTCCTTAGCCTTCTCCAGCTGGTTGTCGGGATGCTCTTCACTGCCGTAATATGCCTTACCGTCAAATTCACACGGCACATCGGGCTCAATTCCGATCCCATGGATATTATTGCCGTTTGGCGTAAAATAAGCGCTGATTGTAAGCTTTATGGCCGAGCCGTCCCGGAAGGACATAATCTGCTGCACGATCCCCTTGCCGAAGGTAGTGGTTCCCACCAGAGTACCCAGCTTATAATCCTGAATGGCCCCCGCCATGATCTCTGCCGCACTGGCGGAATTCATATCCACCAGGACTACCAGCGGCAGCTCCAGTCTATGCTTTCCGTCACTCTTATATTCCTGCCGGTTCCCGTATTTGTCCTCTGTATAGACAATCATCCCTTCCGGAAGGATCATATTGCACATGTCTACCACCGCATCCAGATTTCCGCCGGGATTTCCTCTCAGGTCGAGAATGATTCCCTTCGCACCGGAGCCCTTGGCCGTAGCCAGCGCATCGGCAAACTGATCCACCGTCACATCGTCGAACTCCGTTACCTGGATATATGCCATGTCATCCTCCAGCATGGAAGACTCTACCGTCGGCGATTCCACCTTTCTCCTGGTCAGGGTCATCTTCATATAATCCCGCTCCCCCTCCCGAAGCAGCGTTATTTCCACATTCGTTCCCTCAGGTCCCTTTATCAGCGCCACGGCTTCCGTCAGATTCAATCCGTAGGTTGACGTACCGTCTACTTCATAGATCAGGTCATTTGCCCGCAGATCCGCTTCCTCCGCAGGAGAACCCTTTATCACTCCGTTGATTTTGGGCAGGCCCGTACTGGTATCCAGCTGCACGTATGCGCCGATCCCATAGTAGATCCCCTGGGACTGCTCCAGCATTTCCTTCAGCTCCTCGGCAGTATAATACTCGGAATACGGATCCTCCAGAGCCTTCAGCAGCCCCCTGTACATTCCGTCCTGCAGCTCCTCATCGTTAATATCATGCAGAAAGAAATATTCTTTAATGGCCGCTTCCAGTGCCTGAAGCTTGAAAAGGGTGGCGGCATTCAAAGCCGAATCCTCATCCAGCTTCACCTCATTCTTACGCTCCTGGCTTTCCTCTATGGAACGCTGAATTCCCCAGCCCGCATAGCCGATGGCCACCAGCAGCAGCGCCACGGCAATCCCGGACAACATTCCCACGAAAAAGAGCCCTTTCCCGCTGCCCTTCTTCCGGGTCGGCTCAGGCGGCCGGATACCGTCCATGCCGTTATCATAATTCCGATTTTCCTCCATTGAGTCCTCTCCTTACTTTGGCTTTGTGATATAATTCCACGGTGACTGGTACTCCCCGTTCAGGCGTACACTGAAATGCAGGTGCGGACCTGTGGATCGTCCCGTACTGCCAACGGCGGCAATGGTCTCTCCCCTGACCACAATATCGTCCTTCTTCACATGAAGCGCAGAAGCGTGCATATATATGGTATACAGGCCGGATCCATGATCTATCATTACGTAATTCCCCATGGTAGCGCCGCTACCACGACTCCGTCATACGCCGCGTAAATGGCTGTTCCTTTCGGGGAGGCCAGGTCCACGCCGTTGTGAAACTGCTGTATTCCCAGGGTAGGGTGTATCCGGGGACCGTATTCATCCGACACTCTGGTATAGGAGGCGACGGGAAACTTAAACGCACCGCCGTCATAGGTCAGCACCACGCCGCTGTTTGCCAGAATCTTTTTCTTTTCCTCCGCGATCTGTGCTTCCCAGGCCGCAATTTCGCTCTCCTGGGCTGCGATCTCCTCCTCATATTCCCGAATGGCTTTCTCCTTATTGGTAATATCCGTCTCGTATGCCTGAATATCTCTTCTCTTCTGGTCAATCAGAGCTTCCAGATTCCTCTGCTCTTCCTCCACGCCGGCTTTTGCTTCATCCAGAATGTCTTTCTCGATCTCCAGCTGCTGTTTGCACAGCTCCACATATTCCCTGACCGTCTTGTAATCCTGCCACATCTGCTGGTCATAGGAAACGATTCTTTCCACGTAATCGGCCTTATTCAGGAAATCACCGAAGCTGGAGGACTTTAACAGCATATCCAGCATTTGCGGATCACCGGTCTCATATACCATTCTTATGCGGCTGGTCATGGCGTCTTTCTGATTTTCTTCGTTTTCCAGCGCCGTTTCCAGTTCTCCCTCCGTTACGCTGATCTCTTCCTCTTTTACGGCAATCTTCTGGCTGAGCTCCTGAATATTCTGCTCGATCTGTGCAAGATTGCCGTCCAGCTGAACCACGTAATTCTTCAGGTTGGAGCGCTGGGTCTCCAGATCCTTTTTAATATTCTGCAGATTGCTGAGACCGTTCTGCAGCGCATTTTTCTCGTCCTGCGCCTGACGGATCTGGTTCTCCTTCTCCTTAATACTGTCCGAGGTAATAGAGGACATGGTCAGAGCCGACGCGTCCTGCTTTGCCCTGTCGGAAAAAAAAGCGGCACACAGCACAGCCACGGCAATTCCGCACATTATGACTTTTCTTTTCCTCATAATTTCCTGCCTTTATACATGCAAGTGCTTCCTGACTGTAGTAATACTCCCGAGGAAGCCGATTCCGGCACCAACCAGAAGCGACACCGGCATCAGCACCTTGAACAGCTGCTCCGTGGTAAGGAAATTCAACAAACCGCTGAGTATTTCAAACCGTTCGGCAATATATGCCAACGCGTAATTGTAAAGTACCTCTATCAGCCACAGGGGAATCGCCGCCCCCAAAAGGCCGATCAATATGCCTTCCAGCACAAAAGGCGCCCTCACGAAGAAATCCGTAGCCCCTACATATTTCATAATATTTATTTCCTCGGAGCGAACGGATATTCCGATAGCCACGGTATTGCTAATCAGGAAGATACTGACTGCCAGCAGGATCACAATGATTCCCAGAGAAACATATGCGATTAACTGATTCGCCCCGCTTAAGGTATCCGCCGTCAATGACGAAAAGTTCACCAGGCGGACCTCCGGTATGGAGTATAACCAGTTCACCAAAGCCTCCTGCATGGAAACATCGCTTAAATATACTTCGTAACTGCACATCCCCTCCAGGGGGTTTTCCGGGAAGCCCTGGGCATAATCCGCGCTCTCCCCATAGTGCCCCGCCACGAAATCCACCCAGGCCTTGTCATCGGTGATGAAATTGACATCGGACACCTCCACCCGCATGGCAATCATCTGCCCGATTTCATCTATTCTCAGATCGTCAGGCACTACATGTGATTCACACTTATCGTTATCATCATGGAAGAATACGGTAACCGACACCCCTTCCTCCACCTTCATGACGGTACTCCGGAAATTTGCCACAATGGCATAAAAGAGGCCGAACAGGAAAAGGCAGGCCGAAATCGTAGCAATGGAAGCCAGGGAATACCATTTATTTCGAAAAATATTCACAAACCCCTGCCGGAAGGTATAGAACAAGGTACTAATCTTCATCTATGTACTCGCCCCCTTCCTCATCGCTGACAATAACCCCTCTTTTCACGGTGACGACACGCTTGTGCATGGCATTGACGATTTCCCTGTTATGGGTTACCACCACTACCGTGGTTCCGTTGGCATTGATTTCCTCCAACAGCTGCATGATCTCCCAGGAATTCTTGGGATCCAGATTTCCGGTAGGCTCATCTGCCAGCAGGATAGCCGGATTATTCACCAGCGCCCTGGCCAGCGCCACCCTCTGCTGCTCCCCGCCGGAAAGCTGCTTTGTCTTTGCCCTGTATTTGCCCGCAAGACCTACCGTAGCCAGAATCGCCGGCACATTTCGCCGGATCTCACCCGCCGGGGTCTCCACAATCCTCTGGGCAAAGGCGACGTTTTCATATACATTTCTGTCATTCAATAAACGGAAATCCTGAAAAACCACCCCCAGATTACGTCTGAATCTCGGGATCTGCCTGTGCCGGAGCTTCGCCAGATCATTTCCCATAACATATACGTTGCCCTCGGTGGCAGTAAGCTCCCGCAGCAGAAGCTTTATCATTGTTGACTTGCCGGAGCCGCTGTCTCCCACGATAAAGACGAATTCGCCCCTGTGTATACTCAGGCTGACATCGTTTAACGCCGGAGCTCCCGTAGAGTAAACCTTGCTGACATTATCCAGGTAAATCACGCCCTTTTCTTCGATCAGCTGTTCCCTCTTCCTCCTCTGCAGTTCCCTTCTTCCCATAAAAGTCTCCTCTAAAAGTCCGCATTCTCCATATACTTCATATATTTCACGACCATCAGCGCAATCTTGAAGGTTATGGCATTTTCAAACACCCGCAGGTCCAGCCCCGTGCTCTTCTGAAGCTTATCCAGACGATACACCAGCGTATTCCTGTGTATAAAAAGCTGTCTGGAGGTCTCCGACACATTCAGGCTGTTCTCAAAAAATTTATTGATCGTGGTCAGCGTCTCCTCGTCAAAGTCATCCGGACTCTTCCCTCCGAAAATCTCTTTGATAAACATTTTACAGAGGGGAATGGGCAGCTGGTAGATCAGGCGTCCGATCCCCAGCTCGCTGTAGGCGATAATATCTCTCTCGTCAAAAAATATCCTTCCCACATCCAGCGCCATCTTGGCTTCCTTATAGGACCGGCTGACCTCCTTGATCTCCTGGATCACAGTACCATACGCGATCCGGATCCCCCTGATACCTTCCTTATCCAGAAAATGCTCAAGAGACTGCGCCGTCTTCTCGATTTCCTTCACCGCGCTTCCGTCGGACAGCTCCTTTACCACGATCACATTGTTCTCATCCACTGCCGTTATAAAATCCTTGCTGTTGCTGCCGAAATGGCTCCTCGTCAGCTCAAGGGCATTATTATCCCTCTCGCCTCCGGTCTCCACGATCATAACCACCCTGGGCACATCCGTCTGTACATGCAGCTTTTTCGAACGGCTGTAAATATCCACCAGCAGCAGATTATCCAGCAGCAGGTTCTTGATAAAGTTATCCTTATCAAACCTTTCCTTATAAGCCACAAGAAGGTTCTGCATCTGAAATGCCGCCATCTTACCGATCATATACACGTCTTCGCCTGTGCCCCCGGCCACCAGAATATATTCCAGCTGCTGCTCGTCATAAATCTTAAAATACTGGTAACCCTGAATCTCCTGTGAATCGGCAGGTGAAGCAGCAAATTCCGCAACAATCCTTGCACTGCTTCCCATATCCGTAGTGGACACAACCTCCTTGCCATCCACGTCCATTACACACAGCTCTACCCGTGCAATGCTTTTCAGGCCGTCGATGGTATTCTGCAAAATCTGATTTGAAATCATAAAACCTGCTCCTCCCTCATGCTGCCGTATGCCGGCTGAGCAATAATACCCCATATAACAAATATTACAAAAATATCAACAAAAAGGCAATAGGTTTTATGGTTATTCACAAAAAAACTGCCTGCGGTAACACGTCAGGCAGCTTGCAGAACTAAATACGCATGTCGAAATTTGCTCCGATGCCGGGATTTACACTGCGTTCCATTGCCGCAGAATCAATCATTTGCACCAGGCCTTCCCCCAGTTCTTTATTGGTATCCATCGCCTTACCCAATACGGCGGCAGAAACCTGAGACTGTGTGGAAATATTTGCCAACGCTGTAGAAACGCCTGCAATATCCATATACATGCCCCCCTTCCTAACTCAAACACATTCTATCATACTTTTTCCGGTTTTACCATATCAGAATCACTTTTTCCGAATTTTTAAGAATCCCGTTTTTATGAATCATCCGATCCGCCGAATGGTCTTCTCCCCGATCTCGATCCGGCCCTGCTTCAGCAGCCTTCCCACGGCACGCTTAAACTCATTCTTACTCATTCCCGTCTCATACTTTATTACCTCCGGGGCCGCCTTATCATTAAACGGCAGCGCTCCCTCAAAGCTGTCCAGGAGCTCCAGGATCTTCTCCGCATCGGCATCTATCTGCAAATATGCTTTTTCCCTGACGCTCAGATCCAGCTTGCCGTCCTCCCTGACCCGCAGGACCCTGGCTTCCACGTCGCTTCCCGGTCTGATGTCCCCGTA
>CAJTKW010000002.1:2966-10055 GCA_910577035.1 uncultured Acetatifactor sp. | reverse complement strand
CAGCCCTGAGTACAGATTGTCCACCGCTACAAACGCCCCGAAATTATCACTGGTCTCATACACCCTGCCCCGGACCCGGTCTTCCGCCTGATAAGGGCTGTCCGTCCGCAAAGCCTCGTACACATTCATGGTAGCACAGAGACGGTCACTCTTGTCTATATAAAGTGAAACCAGCACAGAGTCCCCCTCCCGAACCTTTCCCCGCTGCTCCCTGAACGGCAGAAACAGATCCTTTTCCAGCCCCCAGTCCAAAAACGCCCCCAGCTTACCCGTCTGTACCACGGTCAGCTCAGCCGGCGGCCCCATCTGCAGCTTCGGCATACGGGTGGTGGCAATCAGCCTGTCCTCGGAATCCCTGTAAATAAATACCTCCAGCCTGTCCCCCACGTCGCTCCCTTCGGGAACCTGCCTGGCGGGAAGCAGCACCTTCTCCCTTGCCTCCCCGGGATTCACCGCAAGATATACGCCGAAATCCACCTTTTTTATAATGATAAGCTCCTGTTTTTCCCCCAGCCGAATCATGCCTGCTCCTTTCGTAAAAATTCCGCAATCATATAAGCTCCACCGGTCTCATCCGCCAGCTTCACTACCGTCCTGCTGCCGTCTTCCGCCACCCAGGGCACCAGCACGTCATGCAGGAAGGCCTGTTTCTTGTACTCTGCCCGCACCTGCGCAACGCAGAACCCCTCCGGCAGGAAATCCATGGCCATATCCAAAAACTGCTGATTATTGACGTGATGGTTGGTATCCAGATGGTGCTTCTTTACCGTCAGCGCCTCCTGCCTTACACTGCCTTCCGGAACTGCAATTTTCCTGGAGGAATAGTCCATTTCCAGCTTTGGAGCCCGGGTATATCGCTCCACCATGATCTCCGGAACGGAAGTCGGCCTGCCGGTTTCCGTGTCCAAAAGACTCCAGAGGGAATTTGCCTTTGCAAGGAAATTACCCTTTTCATCCAGCATGGCAAAATTTCTGTAGCCCAAAAATCCCTTCAGGTCATAGGGCTGGGTGCCGGTTGTCACCTTTTCCCCCAGCACAGGGAACCGCTCCACCACAATCTGCCAGGAACAAAGCACCCATACCAGATGGGCCTTCTTAAGATATTCGACGCAAAGCCCCAGGTCTTCGGACTGGAAAGTGGAGCAGTCCTGCAGATAATTAATCAGAGCCGCCATCGTGAGCCGTCCCTCGCTGTCAACCTCGCTGTATCTGATTCTGCTTTCAAACGTATACATGTTTATACCCCTTGCGTACTTTCGCACGCATACCAATCAATATTTGAAAAGTAAAGCTTATGCCAGTACCTGACATATGATCTGAATGATCCAGAACAGGCCAAACGCCGCCATCCCGGCATTACCCAGGGCCAGACTGAGCTTCAGCTGTCTGGGAACAGATGTCTCTCCCGGATGAAACACAAACTTCTTCTTAGCCGCAAAAACAATAAACAGAACCACTCCCGCCACAAGCATGCCGAGAATAAACAGAAGCAGCAGGCCATAGAGCAGGAACCAGCCAAGCTTCTGCACCATCAGTTCCTGCAGCTCCGAAATCGACCCGCTCTCCAGGTAACTGTCCAGATTCATCTGATTCATCAGCACGGTAGGCAGAAACCCTCCCATGAAATTAAACAGCATATGCAGTGAAACAGTAATCTTCAGATTACCCGTTTTCACATAGAGGAAGGCCAGGAAGCTTCCTATTACCGCGGCGTAGACAAACTGATTCAGATTACCGTGAAACAGCCCGAACATCACACCGGACACCACCACTGCCACGCCCTGGCCGTATCTCACGGCCCTGTCCACAATCAGCTTTCTGAAGACAAGCTCCTCCATCACGGGGGCACAGATCACCGTATAGAACAGCACAGACCAGGGGCTCATGGACGTAACCACGTCAGTAATCGGGTTCGCCACGGAATTGCCGGTGAAGATTCCGATGAGCGTGGTCATAATCAACCCCAGAATATTGGCAGCATAAGCAAGTCCTATACAGATAATGGCTGAAATCACATACTGCCCCGCCGTCATCCGGTGCTTTTCAATATGCCCTGCGGGCACACATTTTTTTAAGAGCAGCGCCAGCAGTGGAAAGCCCACAAGGTACATGGGGGCCACAGAAAAAAAGAGGCTGATGTTCATATCATAAAACCATTCAGGTTTCACCGCATTTATAATCAGTCCTGCCGCCGCCTGCAGGCCGAAAATAATCGCGGTAGCCGCCAGGTAAAGCCAGCCCATTCTGGAAAAATACTTTTTTGCCGTAATTAATTCCTGCATTCTTATCCTCCGTTCTCTCCGCTTATCAATCCGAATTCATGGGCGGCATTCACCCCTCGCCCAATAAGTAAACGCAGCCTTCTTACGCTACGCTCATTATACCATGATTCCGGCAAAATGCAACTTTTGGCAGAATGGGCCTGGCAGGCATGGGAATCACCGCTCCCCGTTCCGGTAAATTCTCTGCATAAACGCATCTGCCAGCGGAAGCCACAGCTCGAAATTGGGATAATCATAATTTCCGAACAGTGTTACTCCGGCCTGCCCGTGAGGCACTCCGGTAAAGGTATGTACCTCCGCCCGGATTCCGTGGGCCAAAAGATCCCGGTACGCCCAGTGCAGGTTATCCAGGGCGGTATCCTCCATGCCCACCGCAAAGAATACCGGCGGATATACCACTCCGGTGTAATCAATCTCTTTGCCCGCAAATCGAGGTCCGTATATGCAGAGAAAGGCATCCGGCGCACCGGAATAGCTGTCCAGCCCGTCCGGCACATAATCCGGGAAGTAATCCTTCACGCTCCGGCTGCCGGAATAACAGCGGATACACTCTTCTCCGGTAAGCCCGCCGTTAGAAAAACCTGCAAAGGCAACCTGGTTTTCCTCAATACGGTATTTTGCCGCATCTCTGCGGATCATACGCACCAGCCTCGCGGCGTCGGCACCGCATTCCTCACCGGTATAGGGCATCATATTGGGCCGGTTCAGCAGCATAAAGCACTGATACCCCAGCTTATTAAAATCCAGGCAGCTCTGATAGGCCTCATGGATAACGCAATCCCCATGGTCTCCCCCTGCGCACAGAATCACCGCTCCCCGGGGAGTGACATCCTCCGGCAGCAGCATCTCAAACATATAAGGCCTGAAATCCGGATCATGGTTATACCGCAGACCCGGGTTCTCCAGGTAAGTTCCCGATGCCGGCATATTCCCCTCCTGCCACAGATAAATGCGTTCCGGAGCCTCCGGCAGCTTCTCCATCCCGTCCAGGAAAGCTTGATACTCCTTCACCATCTGTTCCTGTCTTGCAGGATCCTTTTCCTCCAGCATATTCCGCCTCATGCCATGCAGTTTTACCAGCTTTTCCGCCGGATAACAGGGCGCGTCCTCAAAAAAGGGCACACTTCGGTGCAGGGCCTGCTCCACATTGTTCATACATTTTTCCTCCTTTTGTCCGTTACCGCGTTTGCTTTTTTCATGCTCCAGGTTCTGCCATAGAAACCGCTTGGCGATTCTATGATCCAAGTTCTACCATAGAATCTGCTTCGCAATTCTATGATCCAAGTTCTACCATAGAATCTGCTTCGCAATTCTATGATCCAAGTTCTACCATAGAATTTGCTTCGCAATTCTATGATCCAAGTTCTATTATAACTGCCATGGGAAAAATTTTCAAAACAGATTTTACTGTTTCTTCTCTTTCTGCTAATATGAAAGGTACAGGATAACTTATAAAGGAGGCATCTTACCATGAAAAAAATCGAAAATTTCTACTGCGTGATGCGAGACCAGGTCCGGCTTGCCACGGATCTGTATCTGCCCGATGAGGAGGGCGCATATCCCGTCATCCTCATGCGCACCCCCTATGATAAAAGGGGATTCATGCAGGAAACGCTTTATTCACATTATCCGGAATTCGTGGAGGCCGGCTATGTGGTGGCAATCCAGGATTGCCGGGGTACCTGCGCCTCAGAGGGAAAAATGAACCTAAACGGCGGCAATGAGCAGGAGGATGGCCATGATGCCGTGGAATATCTTGCCGCACAGCCCTTCTGTGACGGAAATGTCGGCATGTTCGGACTGTCCTATTTCGGCTTTACCCAGATTGCGGCTGCTGCCGGAGCGCCCGCCCATCTGAAAGCAATCTGCCCCTTTATGTGCTGCTCCCTGTCCTCCTTCGGCACCAGCTCCATGCAGACAGTGGCAGCTTTTCATTTGAACTGGGCCTATACCCAGCTGCTGCAGCACGCTGATACATACCTGCCGGATGAGGAATTTCGCGGCAGAATCCTTCCCATCCTGAAGGAAAACCTGGAAAAACTGGGAGAATATGCAAAGATCCTGCCCATGAATCAGAATCCCGCCGCTCTCCTGGAGGGAGTTCCCATGCTCCGGGATTATCTGGATCTGGTGGAAGGTGTGGAAAAGAAGGAATTCTGGGACAGCATTCACAGCCCCGTCTGCTATGACAATATCCATGCCGCCATGCTCTGCGGTACCGGATGGATGGACGGCGCATGCAACAGTACTATTGACAACTATATGGCAGCCCGCCGCTCTGCGGATCCCTGCACCAGGGAGAACGCCTACCTGCTGATCGGCCCCTGGACCCACGGCGGCGGCCTGCCCAGCCAGGTAGAAGATGTGGACTTCGGCGCGGATAATTCCGGCGAGGCCCAAAACGTTGCCGGCGTCATGCTTCATTGGTTTAACCGTTATCTGAAGCAGCAGGACGATACCTTCCTGCCGGATCGTGTACGGTACTTTATGCAGGGCAGCAACGACTGGCATACCGCCGGAGATTGGCCGCCTCCCCAGGCCAAAGCGGTGAAATTCTACCTGGCGGACGGCGGAAAGCTGGAAAGCGCACCCTCCTCCGCCGGGGAAGTCCCTCTGACCTATGACCCCATGGATCCCGCTCCATCCATGATTGTGGACAAACAGAAGCGCATGGCTATGGCGGACTGGTCGGAAATCTCCGGGCGAGACGATATTGTGGAATTCCAGTCAGATATGCTGACTGAAGACCTTGCGCTGGCAGGCATCGTCCGTATGCACCTGTATGCGGACACCGACGTGCCGGACACGGATTTTGTCTGCCGCCTGACCGATGTTTCCCCGGAGGGCTGTCAGCGCCAGATCGCCGCAGGCTTCGTGCGGGCCCGCCACAGGAACGGCCTGTTTACCAATGACTTCCTGACCCCCGGCGAAACCGTTCTCTATCAGTTTGCAGTGGGACACACCGCCTATTGCATTCCTGCAGGACACCGTATCGGCATCCAGCTCACAGGCAGCATGTTCCCCGGCATCAACCGGAACCTGAACACGGCGGAACCCCCTGCTCTTGGCAGCGATTATGCCGTGGCCCATGACCGGATTTTCTTCGGCGGGGATAAAGCCTCCTGTCTGGAGCTGCCTGTGCTGTAATACCAGCTAACGATAAGACCGCCGAAAGCTCACGTTTTCGGGTACAAAAACCTCCGGAAATTACTCTCCGGAGGTTTTTCCAAACATCCTTTCGGGCTTTCCCCGCCTGTTCTTGTCTTTGGCAAATCCGCCTGAGCAATCAATGAATTTATTCTGGCCTATTTATTCCTTGTCAACATCAATATCGCGCATAAAGCATCGGGACAGTGCAAGCCTCTGCTTTTCTCCGCCAGACAGGGGCGTTCTCTCGTCAAGTACTGTGCTGTAACCGTCCGGCATCACAGAGATCCTGTCTGCTATCCCCGCTTGGGCTGTGGCGCTCTCCATCCTTTCCGGCGGACAGTTTGATTTTACTCGTTTATAAGCCTTATTAAGGTTTTCCTTTCGCAAAATCAAGTCCAGTAGATTGTCCGTCCAATAGTCTTTGATGATACCGCTCTTTTCAGCAATCCTACGATAGTCGAACACTTCTGCATTCTCTTTCTGTTCCGCAGATACCATTTGCAGATAGTCTTCCATATGAAGTTGTCTGTCCTTAAATCTATTTTCGGTTACATTCATTAGTTTGTATCCCCTAAAGTTCAGTCCTTCACATCATGTTTACAACCATGATGCTACTATGACCTCTGCTGACTTCTCGCCATTCGTTGTTACTACAAGTTTCATACTCTGTTTTCACTTGCTGACGAGACCTCCCCAGGTACTCGCACACTTTTTCTCTCCATATATCTGCCACATCTACTACAGTTAACCCCGAGTAATTATTGGACTTTGACTTGTTGGGCAGCCTTATCCTTAACTATAGCCTCATGTGATTTCTGTTCGTCAGACCGGAGATTTGCCTCCACCTTCCTTCAGATTCCATCTCGCGATAAACACCCTTGGTCTTGGCTATATCCTTCCCACTACTAGGGCAGATTGGGGACTTTCACCCGTTAGAACTTGCGCCCGCTGGGCGCACACAAAAAGGTGCCTCCCTCCTGTCAGAAAGGGATGGCACCTTCTTGTCTACTGCTTTCAGTTGCATTGCATCATTACTGATGGGCGCCTTATGATACAAGAACATATTCCTGACTGCCATGGGTTTATGACTCTCGGAACAATCAGGTGCTTTCTGACGGAGGCGCCTGCCTGCCGCCGCCCCCATCATTTCTCTCCTTCAACTGGAACCGCTCTCCTTCATAGGTCCGCACCGGGTTTCCCCTGACAATGCGGTAGTGCTCCATCCATGCGGCTCCTGCCTGCCGTTCCCACTGCTCCTGCTGCAGACCGACAAGCTTCTCCCGCATCCTCTCCATGGCCCGCTGCTTATTCTGGAACTGGCTCCTTTCCTCTGTGGACTGGGCCACGGTTCCTGTAGGGATGTGGATGACCCGCACACCGGTCTCCACCTTGTTCACATTCTGGCCGCCCTTTCCCCCACAGTGGAACTTTTCTATGCGGTATACCCCATCCGTTGTTACCTGGGCCGCCGCGTACTCTTCCACGTCGTCCGTAAATATTTTTGTTTCGGCATAAATGCCTTTCACTGTTTTCATATTAGTCCCCATTTCTGCGCTGCTCAAGAGGGTGTGTAAACACCCCTCTTTGCGCAAAGCCATACATGGCTTACGAGTTTGTGACAAGTCATTTATGACTTTGCAGCGCGTAGGCACAAATC
>CAJTKW010000002.1:0-2956 GCA_910577035.1 uncultured Acetatifactor sp. | reverse complement strand
AGGGTGTGTAAACACCCCTCTTTGTGCATAAGCAATTTTATGGCAGGCAGCGCACTATTCTCTCCTTAAAAACGGGCGCAAAAAAAGCACCCCAAAGGTGCCGCCACAGCAAGATTATTTTATAAAAGTTTTGACAAGTATCAGGAATAACCTGTTCAAGACAAAACTATCTATCATACCTGCGGAGCGCTGTACCTTTGATTGTCGGTTTCTCTATTTTATTCTGATATTGTCTGTTCTTCTGCATGGTAAGCCCTCCTTTCCTGAATCTCTTTTATTTTGGTAACGAATCCCGCAGCCCTTGCTTTTACTGCACAAAAACACCCGGTGAATCTCTCCACCGGGGTTCTGAAGCAGGGCAACCCCTGCTGCGCAGGGCTACAAGGATTCGAACCTTGAAATGACGGAGTCAGAGTCCGTCATTTCAGGGGCGGTTTGGCCGGGAAAATCAAGGGGTTTCAGAATCGGATTAAGAGAAATTGACCTATGGATTGACCTATTGGTCTTTCATTTCATAGTTAGCTTCTTATAATTTACTTTTGCCTTTACCTGATTTTCACATTTGTGTCACCAAGATTATACAGAAAACTTTCTATGACTTTTGACAAAACTTTTCATTGCCCACTAATAAAATCCACCACTCTTTCACATATACCTCTATAAATCACTAAAATCGAGAAACAAATTCTTCGATTTTGGTTGAATTCGTTGAAGACGCATTGTAATTGGTATCTTCTAAAAATGAGTTTGCCAAAGCTTTCTGCAACTTTGCAAAAGTCTCTTCAAATGAATTCTCACAATTTTTATCTAAATACTCTTTTTTATAAATTGCAGGCAAAATTAAAGCCATTGAAGTTTGAAATTTATAACTTTTACTTGATATCCCATATAATTCTTTAGAAAACGGATAATTTGTATAGCAAGTAAATCTTTTGATCCATTCATTAAATCCTACAAAAATGTTTTTTACTACCTCTAGATTAAGCTGGGTCTCTACCGCGCTCTTTTCAAATGCTTCAGCTTTTACTCGCATATATTCATTAGCATAAACTGTAGAATCCTTGAAATTTTTATTAATTCCATATTCAAGCACCCACAAAATGGTGAATATGCCTTCCTGTACTCTCTTTTTGAGATAACGATCCCTAGTAACATTATATGCTTCCTTTAAAATATTATCTTTCCCATCTATCAGACCTTTAGCAAATTCATTAACAAAGTCATTAAATGGAGAACTATAAACAGCATTTCTTATTTCCTGCTGTGTTAAAGCCTTTGTCCCTTTATTATATCTATTAAATACTTCTAATTCAAATTTCTTCCCAGGAAAATTTCTAAACACATATGCCGGCAACTTATGACTTATCAATTCTTCTTGTGCTTCTATTGGTAAATCTGCAAACTTTTTGCCATCATAATCTTCCAATAATGGCAAACCACTTAATTCAAACTCTCCCTTGCGAAACCTATAAAATGCCTTAAGACGATGTTGCCCATCTACTACATCCAGAACCTGAACCCCCTATACCTTGTGCTCGACAAAAAAACTGGCGGAATGGGGATTCCCACCAAAATGGATTCAATCAATGAACTTTCATCTTCCACTGTTGCTCTGTACTCTCTCTGATAAAACGGTTGCAAAATTATTGAATCATTATATTCCAAACGTTCTTCTGCCGTGAGTTCCTCTATTCCTTCCTTTTTTTGTAATTCATTTCCTTTATCAATCGCCTCTACTATTGTTTTAATAGATTGGTCTAATGTTTGAGGCTTTACAATAAATTTATTTCTATCTCCACTCATCTTCCTGCTCCTCTTTCATATATTCAACCACATCATTTTTTAAAATTATATCTTTTGATACAGAAGACAACTCTGGATATAAACTGCCAAAACGAAGCCCCAACAAATATAGGTTTTTAAATATCTTTTTAGCATCTTTATATAAAATCACTACCTTTTTTAAAACTTCCTCCGCAATGTCTACTTCATCTAATGCTAAAGTATCATGTTGAAAATAAACAAATGCACCGTTTTGCGCCAGTATTCTAGAATTCTTTTTTGTACAATTTATTACGACCGGATATTCACACTCGTCCAATTTAAAATCTCCAAAAGTAGATACGTTAATAATATCCATCCTATTCATTGAATACATATTCAGCTTTTTAGGATTCAAAAACCAAACAACGGCTTTTTTATCCAAATCAACTTCGCTAAAGGCTTTTTCCATTGCAAACATTAAAGAAATAATATGAGAATATGTAAAATCTAACAGCCTTGTGGGAACACAAAATGCTGTGCATCCACCATCCATTCATAATCATTTTGAGGTTCACGGCCTTGCAGCATATAAATAGCGGAATTCCTTTTATAATCCTCTAAAACAATTCACTTTAGATCTCGAATATATACGTTTGTCATCGTCATCATATCTTAACGCTGTTGGCAGTAATTTTCTATCTGCCGTTTGGCCTCTTGAAAGACAATAATCGGGCAAGCTTTCTACCACATCAATATATTCTTCTATTGATTGTACAACAATCTCATCCATAAAGCATCCCTCACCGTAACGCTTTCCAATAGTCTTAATCGCTCTCCATTCCTTTTAGAAAGAACTCCAAAACAATACCGAAGTTCTTTCTAAAAGGCTTTTCTCAATCATTTTAAAGATATTCTTTGAGATCTCCTTCAGATATACCATAATTTTTTATAATTACCTTTTTAATATCTTCCTCGCCAACGCCAAAGTCTTTCAATGACTTAACAGTAATCTGTATTCCCTTTTTCCGTTCTTCCACTATTTTCTGTTTTATTTTCGGCTCCATGATTTCCATCAATGCTTCATACATACTCTCATCTCCTATCAACTCTTCGACTATTTTCCTGTTTGCGCTAATACTTACTTCCAAAACAGAATCTGCCAGCTCTCTGTCGGCCTTTTCTGTCATATGGT
>CAJTKW010000001.1:12641-153096 GCA_910577035.1 uncultured Acetatifactor sp. | reverse complement strand
ATGGACAACAGAGAACTTGCTGGACTCAAAAAAATAGGTTGATTTAACTCCTAAGGCGGGTGTCGGAGGTTCGAATCCTCTCTGGGACGCTCTGAAACCCTGATAAACAGCGGGTTTCGCGGAAAATGGCTTGCTAATGCAGATAATGTATGGCAAGCCATTTTGGATTCTGCGTTTCCCTGCCCATTAGCAAAAATCTGCTAATATTTTTTGAAAATCCTGCCGATTTTTTCAATTTTGCTAATTCCTTTTGCTAATACGATTTTTTAACCTGCAAATTTTTCTGCTAATAAGGGTTATGTCATATTAGCAGATTGGACAGACTGTGCGATTTTGATTAGCAGTTCCGGGTTCACCTGTGCCAATGCCTTGAGCGCCTCCTCGGCATCTGCAGGCAGGGGCGGCGCCTGCTGAACCGGGGCTCCCGGCTTGGCAGTCAGAAAATCATCCATCTTTTGTGCCAGACGCTCCCTGTCACTCTCAAAGGAATGGGAGCCGTACCGCCTTGTCAGCATTTCGAGGTTAGCCCATCCGCCGGCGTGCTTTACGGAGTTATAATCTCCGTTGGAAAGCGTCAGCTTTGTGGAGGCGCTGGTATGCCGCAGGCTGTGGAAAACAATTTCTTCCGGATTGATGTCCGGATCGTCAATCTCCCGCAGGATTTCCTTAAACCGCTTGTTCAGGTGTTCTGTCATAAGGGGACGCCCGTTTGCCTGACAGATCACAAGGTTATAATCCATGTAACCGTCCGAGCCTAAATCAGCTTTCATCTGGTCCTGCATCCGTTTCAGGACAGCCAGTGCATCCATAATGGAAGACGGGACTTCCACATCCCGGACACTCCCCCTTGTCTTCGGCTGTTTCAGGACAATGACCGTTCTGGTGCCGGGGAAGAGGTTAGGAAACTGATACAGGATGTCCAGCTTGGATAATTTCTTGATACTGTCCTTGCTGATGCGGTCAATCACCCTGTCCATGCAGAAGGTTTTCTTCTCAAAGTCAACCCTGTCCCACTGTAACCCTGCAATCTCACCTCCCCGGAATGTACAGCCGATAGCGATAAGTACCGCACAGTGGATCATGAAATAGTCGTAGTTGTCCGGCCTGCAGGTAAAATCCAGCACCTTCAGCACCTGCTCAGGGGATAAGGTCTCCCGTTCCTTTTCCTTGTGTTCCGGGAGCGTTGCATACAGGAAAGGATTTTTGCTGATGTACTCCCAGCGGACAGCCAGGTTAAAGGCACAGCGCAGCAGCTTGTGGATGTCATGGATGGTGGATGCGGAAACATGGTCCCTTGCAGGCCTTCCCATGTTGGTAGCCGGTTCTGCCTCTGTTTCCAGAAAATGATAATAGTCATCCACGGTCTTGACCTTGACAGAGCGCAGTTTATTTTCACCAAAATAAGGATGTATGTAGTTCTCTATCAAACCGAGGTTAGCGGCATAGGAAGAAGAACCCCACCGTTTCTCGCCATACTTCTCAACAAACTCATATAAAAATTCGCTGACGGTCATGGAAGAAAGACTGTTTTCATTGTCAGGGCGTGGGGATGATTCCTTTAATTCCTGTGCCTGCTCATGTTCAATCTGTGCTTTTCTGGTCCTTGCTGCAGTGTAACTCAGCCCGGATTCCCAGACCTGTTCGCTTTTCTTTCCTTTTTCTGTTTTCTTGTAGTAAACCACGGAATATGATTTACCTCTTTTTACGATTGAAGCCATACTGATCCTCCTTTAATTTTTACTGTCAAGCCAGTCGTCAAAGGAAGACTTGGATATTCTGACATATTTCCCGACTTTCACAGTCTTAAAGAGCGACTGCCTGCAGAGATTGTATGCCATGCTGCGGCTGATCTGAAGGATGTCCGCAATTTCCTGTACGGAATAAGTCCTCTTCTCAGAACCGGCCTGTATCTGTAGATTTGTTTCTTCAACTGCCATATCTTCTCCTTTCCATGCAGTTGAAACGGAATCAGCATAGTCCCTGTAAATACTCTCCATATCATATATACGAATTGAACAGGGGAACTTTCAACTGCAATTAGCAAATAAATTAAATGTTCGATTAAAACCGCAACTCCGGGTCTTTTCCTGCGCCAGCTTTGCCGCGTATTGTCAGGCTGCCGTTATACGGCAATCAAGCAGAGGGCGGGCGTCCATGCCGGCTGTCCGTCTGCACCTGTATAACCCCCGGATTGCTTTATGAAATTGTCAAGGAGCGGAAGGCTGTCCTGCATATAGGCGAGCCTACAGTCAAATACCTCACTGCCAAGCACAATGCGTCCAAAGGACGCTACGGTATTTGACTCTCTCGGCATTCGTCAAATATCCATGCAAGCATGGCTATTTTTCTCATTGCTCGCGGAAATAAAGCAATTTGATATATAAATAGGGCACAGGTTTCATTTATTCTGCAAGGTAGTAAAAAATATATGAATGGATAATTTGAATATTGTCGCTCATGGAAAATAATATTTAATACAAACAAAAAGTTTAGCTTGTTAAAAGATAATGCATTTACTAGATATAGTATTTTTTTTCTTTTTAAGGTACGATATATTGCATTTTGTTTGTGTTTGTGCTAAAATACAACTAAATAAAAGGATTTGATAAAATGCAAGGAATACTATGAATATGCAAGGGCAGTATTTTGCACTAGAATTTTACGGTAGGATTAAACAATAAATAGTATTATTGTGGCATATAGGTACAATACAATTGAAGGATAAATTAGAACATGAAAGTGCTTTTGGTAGATACAGGAACTACACGACGAGAATATAGTGAACCTATAGGTATTGAAACGCTAGTAACATATATTAAAAATGCAGAAGTTACCGCAATGTCTATAGAATTACAGGGATTAGAAAAGGTAATTAGTAATATTAAAAGTAATAATTATAGTGTAATTGGCATTTCTTCAAAAATTGGTTCATTTGATGTGATAAAAAATCTTGTTAACGAGATTATGTTATACTCATTTAATACAGTAATATGTTTGGGAGATATATATGGTACATATGCATATGAAGATGTTTTAAAATGGAATCCAAATGTAATTTGTATGATAGGAGAAGGTGAAAAAAATCTGCCAGTATTAATTGATATTGTAAAGAAATATGGCAAAGAATACAGAGGGTATTTGAAAAATATAAAAAGCATAGCTTACTACAATCAGGGAGTAGTAGTTAACGAACGAGAAAAGGAACTAGATGTAAAACAGGCTCTTTTCCCATCAAGAATATTACTTCCTGACATACTTAAAAAAAGTGGAATTGCTCATCTTGAAGGAAGCAGGGGATGTGCATATGGTAATTGCTCATTTTGCGGTATTGTTCAAAAGTATGGAAATCCAAGATGGCGACCTTTTGATGAAGAATTTATTTATAATGAGTTAATTACATTATCTAATGCAGGAGTAGTTTCACCATATTTTACAGATGAAGATTTTTTTGGAAACAATGTTGATCGTGTTATAAAGATAGCTCAAGGCATTATGGATTTAAAAAAATCGAACAAACTAAATCCGGAACTGAATTTTTATTTCAATATGAGAGTAGATTCTGTAGTAGGAAAGGATAGTGTGGGATACGAAAAAGCTAGGGAAATTCTTTCAATATTAAAATTAGCAGGACTTAGGGAAGTGTTCATTGGAGTAGAGTCCGGCAGCTCTGAACAAATTAGTAGATATAAAAAGAATAATGAGCAATTCAAAAGTATCAAAGCAATAATGACACTAAATAGTTTGGGCATTGATGTTGATATAGGTTTTATTCTTTTTGATCCATTTATGACAATGACGGATTTAGTAAATAACCTTAATTTTATATATCAGGCAGGTATAAATACAAATTATTCGCGCTTGGCAAAAAAATTAAGAATAGAACCATTAACACCATATGCAAAGGAAAGATGTAATTCTTGGAATATTTCAGAAAGTTTGGATATGGAGGCGGTTTGTTTTCCTTATAGTTTTATAGACAATAAGGTTGAAAGAGTATATAAAGTTTTTAGTATATGGGAAAAAGAAGATATGGATATTATTTACAATCTTCAGTCTTTTTGTCGAGGTGAAGTGCCTAGCGAAGAAGATCGTAATAAAGCTAAAAAAATTATTTCAATGTATCGCTCTTTGGATATTGCTTTGTTAAGAAAACTTTCTGATTATGAGATGTATAATGAAGATGGAAATTACAGTGAGATAATTAGTTATTTTTCTGATATACGAAAGCAATACGACTATGCGATGCAAGAAACCATTGAAAACTATATGGCAAAATATCGAAGGATACCAAATATCTAAAATTGAAGGGGCATTTTTGTGTATAGAGATAGTGTTTTCTTAGCTGGAAATTTTGAAGCGCAAAATCTAGTTAATAATATGAAAAATAGAGATAAATACCTTTTTATTCGTAAACACTTTATTTATGCATGTCTCCTAAGTGAAAATGTTTTTTTGCCTGCGGCAAATTATTTTCAGTCACCGATAACAAGGCAAATTATTAATGAATTTGCTGCATTATTGAGACCTACAGATTGTTATCCCAAATTAGTATATATATCAATTAATCCTGAAAAAGAAGATTTTGCGGGAGAAGCATTAGAAAAGAGCGGAACTTATCTGGACTTACCGAAGTATCAATGTTATATGGATAGATTTGTAAGAGATAGACTAGTTGCAAAATTGAATACACTTACGGAACCTACTTGGCGTAAAGGTAAATTAATTAACAACTTAAGTAATTATATTATTGATGAAACTACAGAAGGGGGATTTTTAAATGATAAAGTAAAAATATTTTATGACTCGCAAGATAAGGTGCAAGAGATTTTTTGTCCATTGTTGTTAGCAGTTGAGAAAAATGAAAAAGCAATTATACCAGAATATATTTTGCAGTTTGATAAAGAGGGCGCAATTAATAAGACTTCAGAGAATTTAATCAGATCCTCTCTTTTAAAAGCATATGCAGTTTCATTAGAAAACCTTTATGAGGCATATGTATGCAACCCTTTAGTACAGTTGTATGATAATAGAAATTTTTTTCCATATTCAATCAGTTATTTAGACACTTTTATATTTGATTCTTTTTTAAAGTTGTTTGAAGATGTTAATTTGTTTATAGCTAATACTAATGCAAAACAACTGAGAAAAATAAAATATTCTCAAGGTTTTCGTATTTTTATAGAGGGCTATAAAAAATTTATAGAGCGATTGGGTGTTATGAAAGTTTCTAAAGAAGATATTTTGTTCCAAATTGTAAAAGAAAAAAATCGACAAGATGTCTTATATAAGAATATGCTAAATAACTCTGAACTTGCTTCTTTAATGTATAGTTCTATATTTGGAGCAAGGTCTAGAATAAAAAAATTGACAGGTAAAACACTGTCATTAAAGACAAACGCAGTATTAGAAATAAATGAAGATGTTTTTTTATATGCATTGGTTAACGAAGTATATGAAACATTCATGCATAAATATTCAGAATATTTACGAACCATTATAAAATCTACATATCAACATACAAAAAAAGATAAGGAGGGACTTTTTGTGTTTAATAATAATACTAATAATGGTGGGATACAGAATGTGACGCAAAAATCCAGTAATGTTCATGTAACCGTTCAAGCAACTGAAGAAAAAATATTATTTAGTGTAAATGAAGTAGAGCAAATAAATGATTTTGCTAGGGAGCTTGCCGGTAGTGAATATTCTGAATTAAAAAATTCTGAAAAACTGCAGCTATCAGGGATTCTTTATGCATTAGGAGAAACGGCATCCGATTCGGAGGATTGTAGTGCTAAACTAAAAGAATTTCAAAATGTGTTTAAGTCTTTAAAGGCAACTGCACAGAAAATTGTTATTTCAGTGGCAGCAGGAGTAATAAGTAAGGCATTACTATTCAAATTGGGACTAAAATAACTTGGATTAATTAGTCGAAATAATTTTAAATGGAGGTATCTTTTATGGAAAAACAAGTAACAGAACGGTCAGCAGTTTTATTATTTTTAACTCGTTGCAATAATGGTGAAGATGAAATATTACTACAGTTACGTCAAAATACTAAATATGGAAATGGAAAATGGGATTTAGCAGCAACAGGTCATGTTGAACCTGGAGAATCTATGAAAATGGCACTTGTAAGAGAAGCAAAAGAAGAAATAGGTATCGAAATCGATATGAAAGATATTCAGTTTTTAACATTAATGCATGTATATACTCCAGCAACTTGTAAGATATATTATAATGCTTATTTTGCAGTTAATACATATAAAAATATTCCTATTATTAATGAAAGGGAAAAATGTGGCGCATTGGAATGGTTTAGCATTAAAAGGTTACCTACAAATATTTTAGAAGATAGGAGACAGGCTATATATAATATTTTGTCACATGACAATTACGGAGAGGTTGGATGGACTAGAGAAATGGAATACGCAATAATATAATTATCAATAACTATTTTAGTATAAATAAAATTAGGCATTATAAGAGTATAACAAGTATGCAAATCCCTATTTTGAATAATCGTGCGCTTTTGCAACGCATATTTTTAGCGAGTAAAAATTGCTAATTTGTCAGAGTTTTGTTATTATTTATAAAGAATAAGATTAATGTGTTTAGCTTTGTATAAAATCAGTTACAAATTTACAGACACAAAATGTTATGTATAGAGATTGACTTATACCATATCTTGTGATAGACTTGCATTGTAATTGATTTTTGTGCGCCGCCCGTCAGGGCAATACAGTAAATCTGTATGCGGAGAAGGCTCTGCATTGCACACGCAGTTAAGTTTGCAGTATTGTGTCAGTAATATCCTTATGCCTTGGTGCGGACAGGATTACTGGCTTTTTTTATGCAGGGAGAGATCCCATATATAAGCGAGAATGATTCCGGCTCATACAAAAGTATGGGCAGCAGTTATGCGGAAACCATTCCCGCTTTTTTTGTTCCATGAAACAGCCCAAATGCCGCAAGGCTTTGAGGATAAACAGAAAAGGAAAGGCAGGTAAAGTGTATGAATGCAAAGAACAGAAAGGGCAGCAGGGGCTGCCAGATGCGGGGAAAGAACCCCCACAGGCACTATGCTGTGGAAACAGGCGCAGAATACCGGAAGAATTTCAACCGGGGAACAGTCATAAGGCCCGTATTCAACCATCAGAGGGCGAGAAGGGGGGCATGATGGATGTCTGCTGAAAATCAGTTACAGAGGGATATTTCCCCCTATGTCCTGACGGATACTTCCAACCTGCCAAGGGAGGCATGGCTGGAGTTCCGGCGCAGGGGAATCGGCGGCAGCGATGTGGCGGCACTTATGGGTATATCGCCTTTTTGGACTGCCAGGGACCTTTATTATGACAAGCTGAATATTGCGCCGCTGGAACCGGACGAGAGCAACTGGGTCGCCATGGAAATGGGCAATCTTTTAGAGGAGCTGGTCTCACGCATCTTTGCAAAAAAGACCGGTTATGAGATTTTTAAGGTCAAAAAGATGTTCTATCACCCGCAGTATCCGTTTATGCTGGCAGATGTGGATTATTTTGTGCGGCTTCCGGACGGCAGCATTGCCATTCTGGAGATAAAGACCACAAATTACAATGCCAGGGATAACTGGTGGAAGAACGGGCAGGAGAGTGTCCCTGTCTATTATGAATGCCAGGGCAGGCAGTACATGGCAGTGACAAATCTGGACAGGGTATTTTTCTGCTGTCTGTATGGGAACAGCGAGGACGAGGTCATCATCCGGGAGATCAAGAGGGATTATGACTATGAGGAAGAAATGATTTTTCTGGAAACGGAGTTCTGGAACAGCCATGTGATGAAGAAAACACCGCCGCCGTATACGGAGGACGGTAATCTGATCCTGAAAAGTGTGCGGCAGCATATGGGAAGGGCAGATGAAAGCGCTGAAAAGATTACCATGGACAACAGCACGGCAGCCGTATTATCGCGGTACATGGAACTACAGAAAGAAAAAGAGGCTTCTGAAACGCAGTTAAAAAAGCTGCAGAAGGAAATGGAACGGCTGAAGGCGATGCTGGTTGCGGAAATGGGGCAGAGGTGTACGGCGGTCTGCGAGACTGGCGGCGCCAATTATACAATTACCTATAACCCGGTCCGGAAACCTGTCATAGAAAAGGATAACCTTCTGCGCCTGAAACTCCAGTACCCGAAATTATATGAGGAGTTTGTCACAATCTCAGAATACCGCAGATTTCAAGTAAAGGTCAGCGCCGCCCCGGCAGCCTGACGGAAAGGAAAAAGAATGAGCAGTTGTATAGGTACTTATGACGATACCATATTTTATAACCCGGCAAGCCATTATTGTGTATTCCGCATCAAGACTGCAGACCAGAGTATCCCGGAGGAGGCGCGCTCCACAAGAAGGTATCCGGACCACCTGATCCGGTTTACAGTGGTCGGCTATGACCTGCCCAGGACAGATGCAGTGGAACTGGAGCTGGAGGGCGAATGGGTCAAAGGGAAATACGGATACCAGATGCAGGTGGAACAGTGGAATGAAATTGTTCCCAAGACCAGGGACGGTGTACTGGGTTATCTCAGCTCCGGCCTGATTAAAGGGATAGGTGAAAAGACAGCCGCAGAGATCGTGGCGCGCTTCGGGACGGATACACTGGAGATTCTGGAGCGGCACCCGGAAAAACTGTTAGAGATAAGGGGCATTACGGAAAATAAGCTGGAGGATATTAAAACTTCTTATGCGGAAAACCGTATGCTGAAAGACCTGATGACCCTGCTTGCGCCGTTTAAGCTGACACCTAAGACAGCATTAAAGATCTACCAGCACTTCGGGCCTTCGAGTCTGGATATTTTACGGAAAAATCCGTTTGAACTGTGCCAGATGTCAGGATTCGGGTTTAAGCGGGTAGATGCCATTGTCCGCAAGACCAACAGTAATTTCCATGACCCCATGCGTATCAAAGGGGCGGTTTACTGCACACTGGATGATGCCAGGGGGAAACAGGGGCATCTGTTCATGGAGAGGAAAAGCCTGTCCGCCAGCGCAGTGAAATTATTGAATGATAAAGTCCCTGTGCCGGAACTCAGGGTAAAAAAAGAGGAGGTGGAAGAAGAAATACAGGATATGATCCTGAAAGGCGCAATTGTATGCGCAAAGGATGACATATACAAGCCAGCAGTATTTGAGCAGGAGGACGAAACGGCAAGGCAGATTGCCTTGCGCCTGTTGGAACAGCCTGTCACGGAAAATATCAGCACAGTGCTGGAAAAGGTAAAAAACCAGCTTGGAATATTGCTTTCCGGGAAGCAGGAGGCAGCGGTCAGGGAGGCATTCTGCCACAACCTGTCCATCATCACCGGTTCCCCCGGAACAGGTAAAACCACAGTCCTGAAAACGATTCTGGAGGTGTACCGCATTTTTTACCCGAAAAACGGGATCATGCTGATGGCGCCTACCGGAAGGGCGAGCCGCCGCATGGCGGAAAGCACAGGATTTCAGGATGCAAAGACCATGCACAGCGGGTTAGGGCTGTTCAGCGGGGAGGAAGATACCGGGCAGGGCACAAACGCAGGTGGGAGCCTTTCTGCAGATCTGGTGATCGTGGACGAATTTTCCATGGTGGATATGTGGCTGGCAAAGCAGTTCTTTACAAAAGCAAAGAGAGGCTGCAGGATTGTGCTGGTAGGGGATGCGGACCAGCTCCCCAGCGTAGGCGCAGGGAATGTGTTCAAGGATCTGATCCAGTGCGGGCTGATACCTGTCACGGTGCTGGACGAGATTTTCCGTCAGTCAAAGGACAGCCTGATTGCCTATAATGCAAAATTCATCAATGCGGGAAATACCAAGCTGTATTACGGGAATGATTTTATATTCCTGCCCGGGCAGTCCCAGGAAGAAGTGGCGGATGTTATCATTGAGCAGTACTGTAAGGAAATTGCAGAACACGGGATTGAAAATGTACAGATTCTTTCCCCTTTCCGGGAAGAGGGCGCTGTCTCTGCCGACAAGCTGAATGCGTGTATCAGGGAAGTCGTCAACCCGTTCCAGTCAACGGAGGATGAGATCCATATGGGTGCAAAGACATTCCGTGTCGGGGACCGCATCATGCAGACCAAGAACACAGACAAGGTATCCAACGGCGATCTGGGATTTATCTGCTATATTAAGGATACGCCGGAGGGCAGACGGATCGGTATGGATTTTGGAGAAAACAGGAAGATGGAGTACGGCATGGAGGATATGGTGAATCTGGATCTTGCTTATGCCGCTACCATCCACAAGGCGATGGGTTCCGAGTATGAGATTGTGCTGATGCCATTGGTGAAAGCCCATCTGATTATGATGTACCGGAATCTGCTCTACACGGGCATTACCAGGGCAAAAAGGAAAGTCATACTGGTGGGTGAAAAATCCGTGCTCTTTGCAGCAATCCACCGGAATGAGATCAGCCGGAGAAATACCAGGCTTGGCGAGCGTATCTGTATGTATCACAAGGCGTTTTCCAAAAAGGCGGATATGCCGATACCGGCCCTGTCAGAGAACAAATTAAAGAATGCAGGTTAAAAAATGGGATGCAGGGTGCAGAAAAAGCGCTTCGTATCTCTTATTTATATTAACGAGAGGAGATTATCAATATGAGCGAAAACAAAAATCAGAGTCAGTGTATGTACCAGAGTGTGCCTGCGGCAGCAGCAATGAACAGGGTTCCGGGTTTTGAGCCTTTGAATTTCCTGCGCATGGCTGTATCCGAGGATACCAGGGAGAAAGTATGGAGGCTTGATCTGCGGTATATGAAAGCATGGTTCCGTATGGCGCGGCCCAACGGGAGGATGAAGCTGAAATCCCTCCGGATCACAGAGCAGATTGCCATTTTCGAGGCGCAGGTCTATATGGACCGGAGCGACGAGGAGCCTTTCAGTAATTATATTGCACAGTGTACGGCAGAGGAGGCAAAAAGCGGCGACTATATCAGGGATGCGCAGGATGCAGCCCTGGCGGTGGCGCTGAACAATGCCGGGTTTGGCATTCAGTTTGCGGATCTGACCGGGCTTGGGGTAAAAGAGCAGTATGGAAGTGAGATTCCTGTATCGAAAGAGCAGATTGGGACATCTGATGTTCCGGGGACAGCTCCGGCGCAGATGCCCATACAGGCACAGCAGCCCGTTACCCAGCAGCGTGTGGTACAGCCTAATGTGCAGGCAGTACAGAAAGCAGAGCCGGAAGCACAGACTATGCCACAGGCAGCAGTACAGAGAACAGTTCAGTCAGCACAGCGGCCCGTTTCACAAGCGGCAGCAGTAGTACAGCAGAAAACAGCCCAGCCGTCACCACAGCCTATACCACAGGCTGCGGTACAGAAAGCGGTTCAGCCTAATCCGCAACCGTCACCACAGGCGGCAGCAGTACAGAGAACAGTTCAACCAGCACAGCAGACCGTATCACAGACGGCGGCAGTACAGCAGAAAGCAGTCCAATCAGCACAACAGCCTGTATCGCAGGCTGCGGTACAGCAGAGAGTGGCACAGCCACAGCCCGCACCTGTTTTGCAGGCGCAGGCAGTAAAGCAACCGGCACAGCAGCCGTCACAACAGACAGCCACGGCACAGAATGTCGTGCAGATGCCACAGGCAGCAGCTACGGCAGTACAACAGCCTGCGGAAGAACATCTGCCGGTCATGCCGGAAGAAACCCGTCTGCCCGTAAGGGAACAGCCTGTATCCGTAACCGCACAGCCTTCCGAAGAAAGCCTGCCGATAACAGCAGAGAGCATCCCTGTAAAAGAGGATGTTCAGGAACAGGCGGCGGAGTCAGGCTATATGCCGGGTACGCCCGTAGAGGAAATCCTGAGCCGTATGACATTTGAGGAGGCGCAGAAAGTCGTGGTTGATGTAGGCGCCTGCAAGGGCTGGACAATGGCCGAGGTTGCAGACAGACGTCCGCCCAGCCTGAAATACTATGTTTATGGAGGCTATAAGGGGGATAACAATATCCTCCGGGCTGCAGCAAAGATTATGCTGGATTCCCTTGAGGCAAAAAAAGCAGGCTGATGGGAGAAATCCTGAATATGGCAGGGGAAGGAGGTGCTGGTAGTGACCTCATATCCACAGAATTTTCCATTTGGGATCATGGATGTGGTGGAATTGCTGCATTTGAGGATACGGCGCCGGCAGGCGGGCAGTGTTTATACAGACTGCCCGTTCTGCGGGGACTGCCGGGGAAAGATGAATGTGAACTTTACAAAAAATGTCTGGAGATGCAACTATTGTGATGAACATGGCGGAATGCTGGCTTTGTATGCAAAATACCATAACACCACAAATTCCGATGCCTATCGAGAAATCTGTGATGCGCTGCAGGCAGGAGACACTGGCTGGGGATATGGGGAAAGCGAAAGGGCGCAGACAGGCAGTTCTGTCGGCGCCGGCACCTATCCCCTGCAAAATGAACAAAAGGAAGTTGCACAATCCGAACGGGCAAGCGCACAGGATATTCACCAGACATTTTCCATGCTGTTCGGGATGCTGACCTTAAAGCCTGCGCACAGGGAACATCTGCGGTCAGACAAAAGAGGCCTGACGGATGAGCAGATTAGCTGTTTTGGATTTAAGAGTACACCGCCATATTTTTTGTGCCGTTCCCTGACGGAGCGGCTGATGAAGCAGGGTTGTGTGGTTCAGGGGGTGCCGGGCTTCTATCAGACGGACAAAGGAGAGTGGACGGTAAAATTCAGCAGCAGGATGTCTGGCATCCTGATTCCGGCAGTCGGTATTGACGGCTTGATAAGGGGCGCCCAGATTATGCTGGATACGCCTATTAGGAACAAAGATGATCCTCCGGAAAAGCAGGGAACGAAATATCTGTGGCTGTCATCCTCCGGTAAACCAATGGGTGTGACATCCGGCAGTCCGGTCCATTTTGTGGGAAATCCCTTTTCGCGGACAATTTATGTAACGGAAGGGCTGCTAAAAGCAGATATTGCAAACTCGCTGATGAACCGCTCTTTTGCGGCGATTGCGGGGGCAAACAATGTACAGCAGCTTGATCCGCTGTTTGCACTGCTGGCACAGAATGGGACGGAGCTTATCATAGAGGCCCATGATATGGATAAGTACAGCAATGAGATGACGGAGAAAGGCAGCTCAAAAATATACCTGCTGGCAAAAAAGTATGGCATGGAATGCAGGCGGCTGACATGGAACCCCAATTACAAAGGGGTGGATGACTGGCAGCTCGCACTGCGGAAAAATAAGGAAAAGGAGGGCATGGATTTTAAGCAGAGTTACCTGAATGGTCTGTGTGATATGGAATCTGTCGATAACTGTATAGAGCAGTGGCATTCCGGCGGACAGCAGGCAGGGAGCCCGTCAGGGTTTTTAGGGCTTACGGAAAACGAGTATCAGATATTCTGCAAAGATGGTAAGGCTGCGCTAAAAGCCCTACTGGATGCACAGCGCAGGACACAGGGAGTCCGCATCTATCAGCTGGACTTCTCGGAGGAGGAAAGGACCATTGCCTTTGCGTTCAAGGGAATACAATGGATGTATAAGGCAGGGTTTGAACAGCCCCCGGCCGGGAAATACCGGCTGGTGTATGACGAAAAGATATTCTGTCCTGTCGTGATGACGGACAAAGAACTGTTAGGGCGGCTGTTTCATGATTTCAGCAGCGAAAAAAATCTGCAGCACTATCAGGGGAGACCGATTTCTCCCTCTGATGTTATAGAGCTGTATGATGAGGAGAAAAGGGATTACTATTATGTGGATTCCCCTCAGTTTGTGCCGGTACGGTTTTCCCCGTTTCTGGCAAAACCAATGAAGAACAAGTAAACCTGCCGCTTTGATAAGATTACAGGGCGGCGCCAGAGCGGCAAATAAGGGCATGGTTCGGGAAAATATTCCGGTGCCGTGTCTTTTTTGCGCGGAAAGAGAGGAAATATGAGTGAGATGAATCAGAACAATATGGCAGCCGGAGGATGGCAGTATGCTGTAATGGGAACCCCATTTGATAATCAGGCAGCAGTACAGGAGATGGATACCCTTCCGGTTCCGCCGGAACAGGTATATGCAATTCCTGCGGAGGTTGCAGGGATGGCAGAAGGAATGCCGACGGAAGATGCCGTATATGAAGAACCTGCGGTAGAAGAAACAGCCGGGTTTGCCGGGGAACCTATGGCAGAAGATATGATTGCGCCGTCAGCGGAGCCTGTGGAGGAAGAAACAGCAGAATCTGCGGAAGAGCCTGAAGGAGAGGATACTGCGGAAGACAACCAGACGGAGGAACAGCCGCAGGAAGAAGACGAAGAAACCAGGCGGGCAAAGCACGAGGCGGCAGAGGCAGAGCGGAAAGCGCAGTGGGAGGCAAGGCAGCAGCAGAAAAAGGATGCCCTGCAGAAACAAAAAGAAGCGCTTGACGGTATGAGCGAGGAAGAGCTTGTGAAAAAGTCCATGGAGCGGATCAGCGCCGATACGGAAAAGCTCACGCGGCGCAATATGAAAGACTGTGTGGCGGAATATATCCAGACGCTCTGCCTGGAAGATCCCGAATTTGCCCGCATGGTGATGGAACCCCGAAAAAGCATGGTTCATTGTTTCCAGTATATTAACCGGAAGGCATGGGATTATGTCCAGGATGAGATGAAAGCCAATGATGTCAGACTCGAAACAGGGCAGCAGGGTTATGGGAGCGATATTCCTGACGGTCTGTGCTACCAGTGGGCGGAAGATTATTTCAGGAATTCCCTTGCCAAAGAGGACGAGGATGAAGAAGAAAAATTTGTCCCCAAGCCTTATGTGGGAAAAACAGGTTATAAGCCCACAGCCAAAAAGAAAGCAGAAAAAAAGGAGAAAAAAGCCAAGGTTCCGGAAAAGAAACCGGAACAGGAGAAAAAGACGGAGAATGTACAGGTGACAGGGCAGATATCCCTGATGGATATGATGTCGCAGGGAAACCAGGCAAGTTAAGGAGGGAAAAATGATTGCTTATAAGGCGTTTGAGCAGGGGCTTATCTGTCTGGAATACAAGTTCAAAATGGGCTTGAACCGCACAGACAAAGCAAACTGCAGACAGAACGGATTCCATTGTGCTGAAAATCCGCTGGACTGCCTTACCTATTATCCGGATATGGGGAGTTCAGAGTATTGTATTGTCAGCGCAGGCGGGGATATTGACGAGGATGATGTTGACTCAAAAATTTCCTGCACGGAGCTGACTGTCTTAAAAAAATTAACCCGGAGGGAGTTTTTCCTGCATGGTCTGGCCTTTATGGCGGACCATCCCCTGCGGGAGTGGAGCTGCCATGTAAAGAAAGACCGGGCGGAGGCACACGGCGGATATGCAGTCGTAAGGGGCATGGACCCCGTGGCAAAGGGAGAGATGGGAGACATTCTGGCACTGGCCAGGGAAAATCCGGAGACAGGAATAGTGGAACAGGTTGCACTGATCTGTGTGGATGGCACAAATATCATGGCGGGTAAATGGTATGATGCAAACTTAAAAGAAAGGCAGGTTATATTATTATGAAAAAAGGAGAGCTGTTAAAATTACGGACATTAAAGGCTACCCCAAAAATGATGCGGATGGCGGCAAATGATACCGTGAAAAGGGAAGTGTCATATTACAATACGAGAAAAAGCTATACCTATGGGCTTTATATGCGCTGCCAGGTATTAAAAGGAATCCTGAAGGTGGCTTTTTTCCTGCCGGAATATATGCGGATGGAGTCAGCCATGCCTGCCTATGAATTATATATTAACAATCAGACAGGCGAATTCCTGACTTATGACAGAGGGATGAAAAAGTGGCTGACGGCAAAGCTGGATATGATTCCGTGGCCGGGGTATGTCACTTATTCCGGAAAGAAGTGGATTAATTCGGAGGGCGCCCGGACCATCAGGAGATACCTTGGTGTATCCAATGGAGGATACAAAGGGATTTTGGAGTACCAGCTCCAGATCAGGGCGGATGAACTGAAAAAGCGCCACAGACGGGAGACTGACCCGTGGGATTTGGATATGGAACAGACCCCGGAGCTTCCCAAGGACTGGGAGAAATGGGTGTTAAAAGTCGGGATTCCGGAGAATTACGTTTTTTACCGCTATGACCGCAGAGGGGTTACAGAGGGCTATTGTACCTATTGTGAAAAGCAGGTTCCGATCAAACATCCGAAACACAACAAAGAGGCAACCTGTCCCTGCTGCCGCCATAAGATTACCTATAAGTCCGAGGGCAAGGCTGCAGGCGTTGTGAGGACGGATACGGCACATATGTATCTGCTGCAGCGCTGTGAGGATGGCGTGATGATTCGCGGCTTTGAAGGGAGCAGGTTTTACAAACGGGAAGATTACCATAATACAAAGTGCCAGTTCTCAGAGGTCCGGCGTGTTATCCTGGACAAGGATGGGTATGAATTACGCGCTTATTCGTGGGGCGAGTATAAGAATACGGAAACAAGATGGATTAAAACCAGTCTTGGGCAGCGCTATACAAAATCATTCTATTACTATTATTACTATTCCCCGACTTATGAAGGGCGTATATATGGACGCACCCTGCCGGATCTTGCGAAAAAGGAACTGCGTAAGACTGGCCTGGTGGAAATGGCTTCCATGATGGAAAAAATAGACCCGGAAAAATATCTGGCGAAGTGGCAGAACATCCCGGAACTGGAACGTCTGGCAAAAGCGGGGCTTGGCACTCTGGCAATGGAATGTATGTACGGCAGGTGTTCCATTGAGGGCTGTTTTAAGAACCGTCTGTTTGGCGACTTAAAGAAACTGCTGGGCATAGATTCCCAGGAACTGGCAAGACTGCGAAAGTGTAATGGCGGCAGTCAGTTCCTGAAATGGCTGCAGTATGAGAAAGCAACGGGAAAGCTGCTGCCCGACCATGTAATCAGCTGGTTTTGTCAGGAGGATATCACAGCAGAAGATTTGAAATTCATCAGTAACCGTATGAGCATGGTGCAGATTTATAATTATGTAAGACGGCAGATGAAAGAGAACGGCATGAAAAGCAGGGAGGTCCTGACAACATGGAGCGACTATCTGGCAATGGCGGAGCGTTTCCACATGGATACGCAGGATGCCATTATCTACCGGGTAAACAAGCTGCGTAAGCGGCATGACGAGCTGGTAGAGAGGTGCCACAGCAAATCACTGGTGATAAAGGCAGGTGAAATCCTGAAAAATTACCCCCATGTGGAGCAGATCTATGAATCCATCAAGGATATTTATGAGTACAGCGATAAAAATTATTTGGTGGTAAGCCCGCGCTGTATTGAAGACATACTGCAGGAAGGTGAGAACCTCCATCACTGTGTAGGGAGCAGCGACCGTTATTGGGAGCGTATCGAGCGCAGGGAAAGCTATGTCCTGTTTCTCCGCCGCAGCGCCAACCCGGAGAAAGCCTATTATACTCTGGAGATTGAGCCTGACGGGACAGTACGCCAAAAGCGTACCATGTACGACCGGCAGGAAGCGGACATTAAAGATGCCACAAAGTTCTTAAAAAAATGGCAGAAAGAAGTGTCAAAGCGGATTACCAGAGAGGAAAAAGAACTTGCAGAGATCAGCCACAGCCTGCGGGAGCAGGAATTTGCGGAAATGAGGGAAAAGCAGCTTGTCATCAATACCGGGGAGCTGGCAGGACGGCTGTTAGTGGATGTCCTGACAGAGGATCTGATGGAGGCGGCATAAGAAAGGAGAGGGCAGAGTATGGAACGGATCATGATAAAGATTTCTGCGGACGGGGATTTCATTTCATTGAGGACCTATTCCAGAAAATATGGAAGATCGAGGCAGTTTGTGATATGGCGCAGGGAGCTGGATGGCCTGAAGGCAAAACAGAAACTTCTCAGTGCTGACGGCTATTCCTATTTGCGGATGTATCTGCATAAAAATCCGGAAGGAGAAGATGTCCTGCAAATCGAGGTTACCTGGCTTAACAGCAGCGGAGATGAGCTGATAGGGTGTTTGGAGAGACTTTCTATCACCTATCAGGATTTCCTGGATTGTGTTGATGAAAGTATCCGTGAGGATGGGAAAAGCTGCTGTCGGCTTTCCCTCCCGGAACGCCGCAGGCCGGTCATAGAATTTGGCAGCAGGAGCAATCTGGAAAAGATAGCCCAGATGAAGGGACTTCGCAGAAAACTTGGGAAGTTTTTGGACCGTCATTTTCAGTGGCCGGATGCAGTGAAGATACGGATCGTGGATGACAGTTACGCTCCATACAGCTTTTTCTTTCGGGAAGAGCGTATCGGCGGAACCGGAATCTGCGGAGGGATCATCCTGCATGGGATGGAGGATATGCAAAAGGCATATTTTGGTATGCATACCTGATATCCAATACAGGCTGCATACAGGCATATTTCACGGAATGGCAAATCAGAAAAGATAAGGAGGTGGAAAAGACAAATGAATATCATAAAATGTTTGAACTGCGGGCATGAGTTTTTCCTTGAAAAAATCTATGGGAACAATGAGGGCAGCTTCACCATTTGTCCTGAATGTGGAAGTTCATTTGAGACGGATAAAGAGGTAGAGTTGAGCGACAGACAAAGCAAACGGGTTGATGAAGTATATAATGCGGTGTACGAAATGTGCAAGACTCTGACAGAAAACGAGAATCTTGAGTGGGATATGTACTTCATTGGGGAAATTGCAGATTTTGCAGCTAATACATTAGTATTAGCAGGAAACAAAGTACGGTATCCTGCGGTGGTTACGGAGGAAGACGGAAGCCAGTACATTGTAGAATATCATGAGGAAGAACAAAATAGCTAAAACAAAGAAACGGCGGATCACGGAATGGTGGTTCGCTGTTTTTTTGTTGAAAAATGCGTAATCCATGCGTAAAGGATATGTATAAAACCAAAAAGGAGGCAACAAACTATGTTAATTGCGATCGACCACGGAAACAAGCAGATGAAAACCGCCTGCCGCCCGCCCTTTGTGTCAGGACTGGCAGAGAGTACCACAAAGCCTTTTGGCAGTGATATATTGGTGTATCAGAACAGGTATTATATACTGTCAAACCAGCGCATCCCGTATAAGAGGGACAAAACAGAGGACGACCGTTTCTTTATCCTCACCCTGTTCGGGATTGCGCAGGAGCTCCAGGCAAAAGGGCTATACGGGGAGAATACGCAGCGTATCCAGCTTGCGGTTGGTCTCCCGCCGGCGCATTATGGGGCGCAGAACAAGGCATTTACCCGGTACTTTATGGATCGTGGTGTGGTAAGATTTACTTATAGGGACAGGACTCACACTGTTTATATTGAGGATGTGCGCTGTTATCCACAGGCGTATGCTGCAGCAGCGACCATGATGGACAGGCTGATGGGCAGCCCCAAAGTATTGATCGTGGATATCGGAGGATTTACGGCGGATTATCTGATGATGCGGTCAGGACGGGCAGACCTGACAGTATGCGATTCCTTAGAAAACGGAGTGATTGTGCTTTATAATCAGGTACGCAAAAAAGCAAACTCGGAGTTTGACATCCTGCTGGATGAAACGGACATTGACAGTATCTTAGAGGGAAAAACCGGCATATATTCTCCAGATGTGGTTTCCCTGGTGGAGCAGCTGGCACAGGATTTTGTCAATGACCTTGCCAACGGGCTGAGGGAGCGTATGTTGGATTTATCCTCTGGCAAAGTGGTGTTCGTAGGCGGTGGAGCAACACGGCTGCGGAAACAGATCGAAAGTTCAGGCAAGGTAAAGAATGCCCTGTTTGTGGAGGATATCAATGCCAATGCGAAGGGGTACGAGTTCCTCTATCAGATGGAAACCAGGAACAGGTGAGCCTATGGACGGAAAGAAGAACAGGGAGCGGTTCAGTATCAAGTTCAATGAAAATGATCCTGCCCATGCCGCGGTCATACGCCTGCTGGAAAGACAGGGAGCGCACAGAAAGGCGCAGTTTATTGTTAATGCTGTTCTCCATTATGTAAACTGCCCGGAGGCGCCGGATATTTCTTTGCCATTAACTGCAGACAGGGCAGCCATAGAAAAGATTGTATTGGAAATTCTGCATAATAGGGATAATGGAAAACAGAATACCGTAGATAGAACAGGTTACGGGAAATCAATAAGGGAAGAACAGCTAATCACTGAGTTATCGGAGCAGGGATATGATGTTGAACGGGAAGCAGGGCAAAATGAAATGGACGAGGGTACATGGGCCATGATCGCAGATACCATGTCGGCATTCAGGAACAGTTAGAAACCACAGGGGAGATTTTGTAATTATCTTCCCTGAGTGTTCTTTTCTCCAAGCGCAGCAAGGAAGCTGTTCACAATATCTTCCAGATGCCGATATTGTGCAGGGAAAAGGTCTGAAATTTTAGCAGACAGGACAGAATGGTCGTGGCCGTTCACTTTACCCAGGAGCAGGTAGTCAGTGCTGACTTCCAGTGCAGAACAGATACGGATGATATTTTCCGGGCGCAGTGCCTTTTTGCCTAGTTCAGCGGTTGAGACTGTCTGCGGTGTGATGCCTACTTTTTCGGCAAGTTCATCTTGTGTCATACGTAGCTGTTTCCTGCGGTCGTGAATTCCCGAAGTTAGTCCCGTATGCAAACATTACCTTTAAAAATGCCACAAATTTAAAATTTTATAGTGTACAGAACCAAATTCTATGTTAAAATAAATAATAGTAAATTTATGAATAACCTTAAAATCTGGGTATGCCCACCAGACCTCTCGAAATAAGCGTGGTAAAAAATAACTTCTACAGGCATGAGTGGCTTTTTATAGAAGTTACCCCGGCGGCGATGTAATTTATAAGTTTACGGGTTATTTTTCAGCAGCTTCGGGGACAGCACCACTTCATCGGGTGCAACATACTAGAGCTGCAATGCCTTGAGTGGTTCCAAATCATAAGTGTGGTTTGTCAGCTTATAGGGTGTGCGCCCGTTCAGCCTATTTCTGGGTTCGCTGTTGATGTGGTTTACACATCTTGCGCACATCTCCTAGGGTAAGATTTGTGAACATAGCGACATTGAAAAATGTTACCAGAAACATTCATAATATTATAATACATATTATCGCATTACTCATAAAGACTGAAAATATCATTTTATTTATAAAAAATTTTAAAAGGTTTATTAGAAACTATAAGAAAAGGATTGCTAAATGATGAAAAAAATATTACCACTTATACATGCTCCTATAGAAACATATCAAGGAACTTCATTTATCTTAAGCATTTTGCTTGCTTATGAAAATATGTCAGATGCCTATTTTAATAATTATGTAAATCTTCAATGCAATAATACAGATAACTCATATAAACTGATCCAGGCGATAGAATCGCGGAAATACCATGTACGCGTTATTGACTGTTCTCTTGGTGGCAAGTTGCCGGTTATCGGAGTTCTAATTTTTGACCCTAGTATGACAAAGTATTATTTCAAACTGGGGGCTGATGCAAATGTGGACATCGCACTTCAGCGCTGTATAACGGAAGTATTTCAGGGACTGAGTTTTGATTTGAATTTCCGTTTGCGTATGAATGAGTGCTATGTTTCCGATACTGCGGTGAAAGGTTTTTGGTTTAGCGATGATAGAGCATACGATCATATCAGAGCGGAAATTGATGGCACCGGCAGACTTCCTCGAGGGTTCTTTAGAAGTATAGCAAACACAACAGATATCATATCCGGGTTTTGTGATAGCGTCATTACAAATGATGGGGCCGTCAAGTTTATGTTAGAAAGGTGCAAAACGATAGCGGACACAGTTGGTTTGATAAACTATACTAAATATGGCGTACCTTGTATCAGAATTGTCATGCCTGATGTATGTGCATCTTTGTATTATCCTACAGATAAGGAAATCGGTTTGTATAATACGCTGAAGTCAATTCGTAAGTTCCGTACGACAGTTGAGGCGGGCAAATATTTAACGAAGGATACCCTAAACTGTATTCTGAATATTCTTCAATACCCGGCATATACTTACGCATTCAGCATGACAAAACTTCTGGGAGTTATCACTACCCACATATCGGACGCACCTTACATTTATAGTCCATATCTGTTTGCAGCGTATCTTGCTTTGTACTTAAAAGAATATGATATTGCAGAGAAATACATTGATATCTATAATGTTGATGCAAGAGTGAATGAAGTAATAAGACAGGTGGATAAGGTGATTATTAAAGCATTTAAGGAGGAAGTTCGGGATGAGCAGATCATGGAATACTTCTGTGGATTTGGATCGAACGAAAAAATCATTGAAGAAGTAAATAACTTGATTAGAATCCACAAGAATGGTTTTAAGATACCGTCCTGTCCAAACTGTGAAACCTGCAATCTGAGAGGGAAATGCTGTTATGACACATGGGAAAAACTACAGACTTCTATGATACAGTCGGATCATAATTATATGAACGAAGATTTCAGAAAATTCATTGCATTATGTCGCGAAGCTGTTATGTGACAGGGCATAGGGAGAACATTTATTGAAAGAGAGGTAGTATGGTGAAGCATCACACAGTGCGAAAGGGAATGAAGTTCCTTTTTTCGAATATCCTGAGAGAAGAGCCGGTGCTCCTGGTCATGGTAGTGCTTTGCGTGCTGCTTACGCTCGCATCTTCTGTATTGATGGTATATATTCCTTCCTATGCTGTGGCGGTTGTCGGGAGCGATGCGGATTCACCGCAGTGGACCGGTGTCATACTGATCACGGTTGCGTATGTTGTTGTTTCCTGTGCTTGTTCGGGAGTGCAAGGCGGAAGAGGAATGCGACAGCTGTACATGGGACGGAATCTGCTTTACCGCCTGTTCTTAAGAAGATTGGATGCAAAATATGAATATACGGAAAGCGATGTCGGTCAAAAAGCATATGAGAAAGCTCGCCAGGTTTGTTTGTGGGGAGCGGATGTCAGGTTATTGCTTGAAGGGGTGATGAACCTAATCATCTGCGTCGCCAGTTTCGTAATCTATGCAGGAATGCTGAGCCGTCTGAGCCCGCTTTTGATCCTTGTGATGGCAGCACTGTCGGCTCTGAGTTATTTTACACTCAAACGCACGCAGAAAGCCAATGAGAAGCGGCAGGATGAACAGGCAGCTGAGATGAGAAAGTATTTTTATCTGATCAATGCTTTTCAGAATACGAAAATCGGGAAAGATATCCGCCTGTACAGAATGAGTGATTGGCTTTGTACGGTTATGGATAAAAGCCTGGGGAAACTTCGGGAGATCAACAATGAGTTTCAGCAGAGGATTCTGGGCAATAATGTTTTTTCTGCCGTCACTTCCTTTATGAGAGATGCGGTTGCTTATGGATATCTTGTTTATGAGGTATGTAACAACCACATAACGATCAGCGAATTTGTGCTGTATTTCGGCGTCATCGGACAGCTGACAGGGTTTGTAACCAACTTCATACAAAGCTACGGCACACTCTGTCTGGGATGTACGGGGATTGCTGCAGTCAGTTCCTATTTCAGCGCCACGGAGGAAACGGAACGAACCGGTGAAGAGACCATGCAGGCATCTGTTCCCAATGTAACTGTAGAACTTCGGGATGTTTGCTTTTCTTATGACGGTGCACATAATATACTGGACCATATCAACCTGAAGATTTCGGCAGGAGAAAAACTTGCTTTGGTGGGAGTAAACGGAGCCGGGAAAACAACCCTGGTAAAGCTTCTTTGCGGACTATATTCCCCTCAGTCCGGGCAGATTCTAATAAACGGAAGACCTGCAGAGCAGATGACATTTGAGCAGAGGGCGGATCAGATTGGGGCGGTTTTCCAGGACAGTCTCATTCTTCCGTACAGCATAGCGGAGAATATCTCCATGAAACCAATTGAAAAGACTGATATCGGGAGGGTGGAAGACTGTCTTAAACGTGTTGGACTTTATGAAACGGTTGAGAAGTGTTCTTCCGGTCTGAATACACAGATGACAAGGGCCGTGGATGAAAATGGGATTGAGCTTTCCGGCGGTCAGCAACAAAAACTGATGATGGCAAGAATGCTGTATCGATCCGGCGCAGCGCTGTGGATATTGGATGAACCTACAGCAGCTCTGGACGCTTTGGCGGAAAGTGAAACCTATTCATTCTTCCATGCCCTGTGCGGGATAAGAACCTGTATTTACATTTCTCACAGACTGGCAAGTACCCGTTTCCTTGATCGGATTATTTTGCTGGACAATGGGCATATTGAAGAGGATGGGACCCACGAAGAACTGCTTCGGCGTCATGGCAAATATGCACATCTTTTCGAGATACAAAGCAGATATTATCAGGAGGTAGATGCAAATGAAGCATAAATCCGACAGCACTGTCCGCAGATCTTTTGCATTGCTCCGTCGTATGGATTCCCGGTTTTTCCCGTATATCACGGCAAATGGGATCCTGCAGACCCTAGCAGGCTATCTTCCCGTGCTTGTCATGGCACAGGTGATCAACAGGATCGTTATTCAGAGGGATTTTAAAACAGTGATGCTTTTTGCACTGGCAGGCGCTCTGGTTACGATGATCGTCAATGTATTGAGATCATGGATGGAGAAAACCGTAAATGTCATGAGCCAGAACATCTCATACAGCTTTGAAACGCTGATTGCACGCACGACCATGACGATGGAGTATTCGCAGATGGACAGCGAAAAAACGCGACAGATGCAAAGCAGGATCAAGACCGATCGCAGCTGGGGCAGTGGCTTTTTCGGTGTAACAGCCAAGGTACAGCAGATCGTTCAACAGATAACAGGTATTGTTGTCTCTGTCATAATTCTTGTTCCGCTGTTGGTCCGGTCAATCGCAGATAAAAACGGATATCTTTTCGGAACAATCCTCATAATGCTGATACTTTCCGTGGCAAGCGCTCTTTTCTTTGACAGATACTACAGCAAACGCGAATCTGATGAAATGGGCAGAATGACGCAGACAGAGAGCAGGAGTCGTTTCCAAAGTATGACGGAGGGGAGCCAGGCAATCAGTTACCGTGGCATCAAGGATATCCTAATCTATGGAGCCTCTTCCCTCATTGAACCGAGTGTAAAGGAAGAAAATGAGAAGGTACATGAGCACGCGCTGAGACTGTCTGGGATCAATTTTGCAGGTGGAATGATCAAGGGTGGATCGAACAGCCTGCTAATCGGCTTATCTTATCTGATGGCCGCGTTCTGTGCCTACGTGGGACAGATTGCTATCGGATATGTCGTACAGTATGCGCAGGCTCTGTTTCAGTTATCAACCGGTCTTTCCTCGCTTCTGCAGACAAGGGCTGAACTTCAGGTGGATATGGACAGACTGGCCAGTACCCTGGATTATATTGAGATTGAGACGCCAAAGACTCGAGAAGGCATGGTCAAACCGAAAAGCATGAAGGAAATCGAATTCAGAAATGTCTCCTTTACCTATCCCGGTACGGATCAGCCGGCGATAGACGGGCTGAATGTCAAAATTGATGCCAGACATAAAACCGCAATTGTCGGTCTTAACGGTAGTGGTAAAACAACTTTGATCAAACTTTTATGCCGTCTGTATCGGCCGGATCATGGAAGCATTCTTTTGGATGGTGTGGATATATGGGATTTTGACGAAGACACCTATCGGAATCTTCTTGCCGTTGTATTTCAGGATTTTTCACTGTTTTCCTTTTTGTTAGGCAGTGTGGTCGCTTCCTCCGATACCTTTGACCCAGAGCGCGCAGAGGATGCTTTAAATCGAGCAGGAATGGGAGAATGGATGAAATCTCTGGAAAATGGATTGGATACGGTTCTTTACAGGGAATATGAAAAAGACGGCGTAGATATATCAGGAGGGGAAGCACAGAAGATCGCCATTGCGCGTGCAATTTATAAGGATGCATCGTTGGTGATCCTGGATGAGCCAACAGCTGCGCTGGATCCTCAGGCAGAATTCGACGTCTACACAAGACTTGCGGAACTGATCGGTTCCCGGGGAGTTATATACATATCTCATCGGCTGACATCCTGTAAGTTCTGCGACACGATCATTGTCATGGATAACGGGCAGGTGATCGAGCAGAGTACACATGAACAGCTTTTGAAGAGCGACGGGCGATATTCACAGATGTGGAACGCCCAGGCACAGTACTATGTTACAACCTAGATTCCTGAAAATGCCGTATCAAAGGGGCTGGCGTCAGCCCTTTTTTTCGTTTACGGATCGTGAGGCTCCGCATCAGCCTTGAAAGGAAAAAATAATTCGCACCAATTTTACAGAAAGCGAGCCTTTTTGCGAAAAAGATAGCACAATGAGAAACATGGTTCATCAGGGGCTTGTTTGAGTGTTTTTAGTGTGCTATGGGGAAGGATGCATGGCAGACATTGGGGAATAGTCGTAGGCCGGGCAGCGGCAGGGAAATTTCGTAAAAAAAGCATAGACTTTCACATGACAAGACTGCCTCCGTATGGTAGGGTGGTACGATGCTGTTTAGAGAGAAGTGGAAGTATTCAAAGAAAGGACGGTTATCCGGTATATGGATAATGGTTCTTTTTCTTATACGATAAAAAGCTATGTAAGGTTACACTGTCTACCCTGCGCTCGTTCACCTCCGGTTTCAGATTTTCAAAAAAATCTGAAATAAAGGAGGAAAAGCCATGTGGCAGAAAAATAATGGGAAGAGCGAAACAGAGATTCTCCAGAACCAATTTACGGCGTACCTGGCAACAGCAGACAGAGTTTGTAACAGAAGTAATCGAAGACAGCCAAAAAGAGGATGTAGAAAAAGATATGCTGTCTGAGCTGCCTTTGTCTATGCAGTTGGAGGACAGTGCCCTGATTCATGCGCTGAAAGAGGTTAATGATCGGGAGCGTCATATCTTTTTTGCAAGGGTATTGGACGAGAGGAGCTTTGAATCGCTGGCAGAGGAAATGGGGCTGGGATATAAGGGTGTGGCAGCAATTTATTACCGGACGATCCAGAAGATCAAAAAGAAAATAAAGGAGATGAGTAAGTGAATTTTAAGGAAATATTATTACAGGCAAAGGTGGGAGAAGAATCGGCAGTCATTGCCCTTTTGGAGATGTACAAGCCTCTTTTGATAAAGGGGGCAATCATTGGAGGCAGGTTTGATGAAGACTTGTATCAGGAGCTTTGTATCACGCTCATCAAGAGTATCAGGATGTTTCGTTTCTAAAAAGCAGAAAAGCGCTGGGGTTGTGTGCCAGCGCTTTTCTTTTTTCACTAAAGCAATTCTTCTAAGCAGCAAGATCCGCCAGATATTTTTCATAGCCGTCCGTATCAATTTCGCGTAAGGCTGCCTCGCGGAACTTATACTGTGGGTATACACAGTAACCGCTTCTGCCGGTTTTCCCTGTGGGAACAGCCAGCTTGTTGCGGATGATCCATGCGAGGATGGATTCGCCATTGTTGTTCGTGTCAATATAGGCAATATCTTTTTCCAGAGGAAAGCCAAGATTTACGGTAAGGATATTCCAGGGTTCCCAGCCATCCTCTGTATCAATGTGCATTGCGAGGGCAAGGTTGCCGTTGGAATAAGTCCTGACATCCAGTTTCATCTTGTAGGTATTGCCATTTGTCTCAAAATCAAATATCTTCATATAGGTATCCTCCTGATTATGCAACGGTCTGGCTGCGTTCTTTGATGTGCAGGGTGACAAAAGAATAGTTCCGTCCTGTCTCCAGGGGAATCCACTTCCCGTCCTGCATGACACAGCCGTTTACATGGTTATAAAGCAGCGGCGCCTGTGGGGTGGCGCTAAAGCATTTATCTGACAGATACAGCCCCATGTGCTTTTCATAAAAGGGAATTAAAGCATCCTCTATCTGCTTTTTCAGTGTAAGGGCAAGCTGCTCGATCTCTTGAATGTCCTGCCTGCGGTAAGCTGACTCTGAGATCTGCTTTAGTAATCCTGATGCCTGTATTGCATTGTTTATGACAGGCACAGCTTCCTGCAGATATTCTTTTCGGATGCGCAGGTCTGCCAGGGCAATCTCTTTTACATAGGCAGAGGCGGCAGCAGAGATATCATGCAGCAGGGCATAATAGGGCTTGCGGTAGCGGGTCCTTAATTCCTCCCTTGAAACTGCCGTCAGATTGCGGCGGAGCGTATCAAGATGGGTCATAAGGATATTGCGTAAATCATTTGTTTCCATAGGCACCTCCTAACCATGGTATTCTAAAACTGCGCCGATATGATAGGGCATACCGGGTGTTGCCGTTCTGATGAACCTGTCAAAAGGAACCGGGGGATTATCCGACTCCATGACATAGCAGCTGCGGTGGTCGGAAAAACTGGAAACCAGCTCCGAGAGCAGATTGTCCATATAATTATAATCACTGATATACAGGGATTCTGTCACTGCATCCAAAGCCTTCAGATTGTTCCTGAATTCCGGAAAGCGTCCAGCAAAGTAGTTTCTGCGGGCATCCGGGGCAAGGATAAAACTATCATGGGAAAAGGTACCCATATGGTGCTTCATGAACCACTGTTCAAACTGCCGCATAAAGGAATCACGGTTGTATATGGCTTTTACATGGCTGGCAATGGGAATCAGGTTGGAGAGGTTTATCAGGTCATCCTCCGTTGCCCATTCCTTTTTACTGTGCGGTTCTGTGTATACTTGTAAGATAGGATGGTACATAGATATTCTCCTTTCGAAAATTATGGTTTTCATGCTATTTTCTGTTCACCCCAGCGGATGTGGAGCCTGCCTTCTTTGTCTTTTTCCTGCACCATCAGCAGGGAGAGCAGGTCATAATCAATGTTAAACCGCTCGTAAACTTCATCCAGGTCTACATCCTGCCCCTTCATGAACAGGTTCAGCTTTTCCTTTGCAAGCACCATCTGCATCAGGTTGGACTCAATGCTGCCCGCGTAGGTAAGGAAATAAATATCCTTGTATTCCGTTGAGGTGTAGCGGATGAACCGGAAGTAAAACTGGCTCATGCCGGAATTGTTGTAATGGAGTTCCGGGATGATGACCTTGTTGACATATTCAAAGTTGACGCTGGAGGGAAGGCTCTGCTGGGTGCAGAGAAGTATTCCATTCCCGCTGTCTTTCAATGTCTGGTGCAGTGCCCGCCGTTTGGCAAAGCTGGTGCTCTCGCCGGTGACGACAAACAAAGGGCGTTCCGGGAGGTATTCCCGCAGGGCTTTCTCATAAGATGCAAGGACTGCCTTGTGGCGTACCCCAATGGCGATAATTTCATCCGGCCATTCGGAAACCATTTCCACGGCAGTCATCACTTTAGCCGGAGTATCGCCCGTATATTCTTTTACCGTGTCCGGCGCCGCGCTGATCCGCAGCAGCAGTACGATCTGCTGGATGAGGCGCATCATGGAGTCTTTCCTGGAATTGCCTGTGGAGGCAAAGTAGTTATCCCGCATCTGATTGAACTCGTTCATGGCTTTCCTGTAGACTTCCCTTTCTTCCTCTGGGAACTGGAGCAGAACCTGATGTATCCGCTTAATGTCCTTGGCTGCCACCTCCTCGAAAGTTCTTGTGATAACGGTCTTCCCTAAAATGTCACTTAAAATATCCGCATTGTAGATGTCCTGTGTCCGTTTCTCCAGACCAAACACCGTAACTTTTTCCGGCAGGTGGGAGGCAGCGAACAGGGAGTATCCTTTCTTGTAAGCGGGGATGGGTTCCCCGAAGTAAGGATTGACTTCGCAGCCCGGCTCGTCATCTGTCTCAGCATCCCGGCTGTGGCGGTAGATGTACTGGTTCCATGAGATCATATTGATGGAATTGTTGTAGAGCAGCTCCAGCTGTGGCACAAACTCTGAGATGTTGTTTCTTGTACTGGTGCCCGTGGTGAGCAGTTTCATCCGGCAGCGGCGGAAACAGGAGAGTACCGCCTGACAGCGGGCGCTGTTCGGGTTGGAGATCTCGTCGCTCTCGTCCAGTATCAGCTGGATGTTCCGCCCGAGGCGTTTCAGGTATTTCCTTAGCTGCTTTTTGTGGGCGCTGACCGTGTTTAAAGTGAGCAGGACAAAATCCCCCTGCCGTATACGCTGCAGGTCTGTAGGGCGTTTTATAAAAATGCAGGGGATGTCATAGAGTGGCAGCACCACATTCCAATTGTTGCGGATGGAGATTGCGGAAGACACTACCCAGGTACTGTGTACATTCTGGTTCTGCATCCGGTACAGTCCGGTTGCGATTCCAGCAAGTGTTTTGCCGCTGCCCTGCTCCCATTGCAGCAGCGCATAGCGTTTCTGCAGGGTGAGGTTGATGTCATGCAGTTGTACTTCGCTGAAACGGATCATCTCCATGCGGGAGGGGTCCCACAGGCAGAATTCCGACAGCCACTCCGCAATCTGCGGGTCTTCGTCCATTTCCGCAAATGGCTGGTTCTGGGTTTCATACTCCGAATGTTTCCTGCGGAGAAGACGTTCATAGCCGGGATATTTTTCCGGGGTGTTGTTAAGTACCGCCTGATGGATAGGGACCGGGATGCACATTGACTCCGTGATGCGGCGTCTTGCGGCAGCGCTGTAGCCTTTGTAGGCAAATTCACCGTCCCGCTTGATAAGGGCGATTCTGTCCTCTTCCGGTGTTGCATTCTGCTTTTTCAATGCCCGCTGCAGATAGGCAAGCACCTTTTTTTCTGTAATCTTTGACGAACACCACTGTTCATAGCTCATGCCATCCGGCTGTTTCTGCGTGTAAAAACGATACAGGTATTCACTGCACTTGGCATAAAGGGCAGTGGTCGCCGGATGCACTTTGATATGGTACAGAAGTTTCCGAGTCTGATATTGAAATTCTTTGGATACGCTTTGGGACTTTGCCAGTTCCAGAAGTATGCTGTGTTGGTTGTTCTCTAATGCGGATTTGGCAAATGCGATATATTTTTCATGGGTATACTGTGCCACTTTTTGAAAGTCAGAGTCCGCAGATAAAGAAAAATCGGGTTCCGCCCGATAGGGCTGCGGTTTTCCCTGATTGGCGTTTCCCTTTTTCTGCCAGAACTGCAACTTGGTGGGGAAACTGCTGACGCCCAGATGGGCAAAGGCATTCTCCGGGAGCACAATCTGCCCTAAAAAGCTGAAGCAGCCTTCCATTTCCCTGATCTGCCCGCCGTCCGTAAAAGAGTCTGCAAGAAAGGATCTGGGTACAATCAGGGCAAGGATGCCCAGCGGCTTTAAGAGCTGTGCCGATTTTAGGCAGTAGTACAGCTGGGAGGATATTTCTCTGTCGCCCTCCGTCCACCATTTCAGGTGGAAGGGCGGGTTGCCCACCACATAGTCAAACCGTACCTCCGGCTGGTAGCTACGGATATCCCCGCACTCAATGGCAGCATCCGGATAAAGGAATCTTGCTACCCTGACAGCCTTTGCATCCAGCTCACAGCCGTAGAGATTTGTTTCCATTGGCATGAAGTTAAAGAAATTCCCCTTGCCGCAGGTCAGGTCTGCAATCAGGTCATGGCAGGACGGTTTTAGGCAGGAGGTGACAAACTCACAGAGATGGGGCGGCGTAAAAAACTGGCCGTTCTCAAATTCTTTTTTTGCCTCGCTGAACTGGTGGTAATTGTCATAGTCGTCCCGCTCCAGCCCGTGGAGTCCGCCATCGCCCGTATAGGCGTTGTAGATGTCCTCATGGGTAATGCCATAGGTTTCCGGTATGCCATCGGCTATCAGGCTGAGGACCTTTTCATTCAGTTCTTTTCTCCGGTCAAAGGGGATTGTCTCCCCGTAATACGAATATTTCAATTGGAATCACCTCCTAACATACGGTGCCCAGATAGTCATTTATGAACTGCCGGGCATTTTCCTCCGTGGAGAATTTGATGTCTACACGGTGGTTTTTGTACATCTTCAGGGACAGGATTTTGTCGCAGTCGTTGAATTCATGGAAATCCGAACGGAGATCATATGTCCCTATGATTCTGCTGATACTATAGGGGGAGTATGAAAATCCGCCCGTTTCAAAATGGGAGATTCCCCGTAAAATATCCTTGGTGTCCTGGGCGAGTTCCCAATAGCCGCTACTATAAAGGTCGCGGTAGCCGCAGGCATAACCGTTAAGCATCAGGGTACATTTTTTTAGTGTGAATTTTGCCTTCCCACTGGATATGTTCCATGCAGCCCCATGGCATTTTTCCTTCAGCTCATGGAGGGCCTGTTCGGACAGTTCCCGCCCGTCCGTGTAAAGGAATATCTGGTCTAAGATATCCGTGTAGCGGAGGGAGAGGTCCTGCATGGCCTGGGTATATGTCTTTACCCTGTCTTCGTAATCATCCGTCCATCTGTCTTCGGGCTTTTGTGGAATCAGGCTGCCTTCTATCTCCGTTATAGAGAGGGAGAGGTGGTAGGTCTTATTGAAAAAAGAAACCAGCTCCCCGACAAACAGGGAATGCAGGGAAAAAAGCTGTTCCCGGATACCCGCCTCGGATAGCTTGATGCTGTCTCTGGATGCAAGGAAAAAAGTGGGAGAAGTATCTGTGCCGGACAGGAGTTCCGCCTGCTGGTGCTGCATATCCTCCCAGAAACAGAGCATTTCCGGCAGGGTGCATTTGGCATTGTCATAAGCAGCCTGATGCGCCTTACAGAAAGCGCGGTCAGTGTCTGAGATGCGGGCATCCGGTGTCGCAGTGACCGCATCAAATTTTTTTAATAATTCCATAGTAAACTCCTTTCTAAAGGGCAGTTTTCCTTTATGTTGAAAACAGGGCGGCATTTTTGTCTGCCGCCCTGCCATACTGTTAAGCTATTTCTATCTGTCCGGTGCTGCGCCGGTAGATATATACATTGTCGGAAAGAAAATCCTCAGGCTCAAGCATCTCTGTGTTTACGCTGTGAACCATCACCTTAAGCTCGTTTATGTCATCACCCTCTTTCATTGGAATGAGAATGACTTCATGGATCGAACTGGGCAGGATGATCACATCCCGGTTCTGTTTTTCGGAAAAGACTTTCAAGACATCGGGATAACACATGGTACCGGCACCGCTGGATTTCTGGATATTTGACATTACATATACGGGCATACACTCTTCGGGCATGGCTTCTGATAAATCCTCCTGTAATGCTCCCATTTCTGTTAAGATAGAATCCATACCGGAAATAAAAGCTTTCATAAGGAGGGGTGAGTTTGCATCCGCCACGGCTTCCAGTTCGTCAGCGCTGATGCCCCAGTTTTCCAGATGGGAATGATAAATGGGAATGGTTCCGCTGCCGAGATCTTCATTCTGATACTGTATGCAGAAAACCTTTGCCAAATCTAAGAATCCGGTGTGGGGCATTTGCTCAAGCAGTTTCCGGTTTTTCTCATAGTTGATAAGGCGGTAGAAGACTTTCTCTTTTACTTGGCTGAAATCGAAAAACATCTCTGTGTCCATAGGTTCGTCCAGCATATTGTTCTGATAAACCCTTATAATATCATTGATTACGCTATTCCAGTCCTGCGTATCCAGAAATCTCCCATAAAAATGTTCCAGATAGATCGTAGGGGAAATATTGATAACCGGATCAAAGATAATCAGACCGTAACGCTTTACGCCGTTGAGCTTAATCACTTCTTTCAGTTCGGTTTTTTTATTCAGAGCGGCAGCGACTTTAGTTTGTACCGCAGCTGCAAATTCTTTTAACGTCATTTTTGTATGTACCTCGCTTTTTTGTTTGTTATAGTCCATTTATGCGCATGCGGCCAGTCTCACAGGGAGCGGACTCATGGCCGCCAGCGGAAAAGGGCTTGTGGATAAATGGTAATGGGTATTTACTGTTTCAAAATGGGTATTTTCTTCAGTCTGTTCATGCAATGCTACCACCCGGGAAGTATGGTAAACTTTTCCGCCGGATGCAAAGATGGCAGGTCTGCCTATGGTGATCGGGCACAGTAAGCTGCCACAAAGTTTGACTTCTTTTTTCTCTTTTTTCATTCTTTCTGACCCCCTTTGCGGTATAAAATGGTATGGCAGTTACTCACAGCTTAACTGGAGCAGTATGCTTCTGACTTCCTCTAAGATTGACTGAACCTGTTTGATGGTAGTTTTATGGTTGCGGGCAATATCCCGGACTCCGTAACCGCTGGTCTTTTGCCGGACCATATCTAACTGCTGTCTGGAAAGACGGGATGCAAGCTCATGCATCAATAAGTCTGATTCCAGCTGGAGCATAAGTGTGTCGGTGGCGGGTATCATTTGCTCTAAAGGCAGACCGTCTTCATAGAGGCTGGCATGAATGCTGATGACCTCTGCGTTTCGTTTCTGACGGCATTGAGCCTTATAGTGGTTGGAGAGGTAACAAGTCATTGCTTTCCAACAGATGGTTGCAAAAGAGTACTTTTGCAGCTCCGGGCGAGATAAGTAATCACGGACCGCTTTCAAATAGCCGAAGACTATAACATCATAGAATTCATCTTCGGGTAGCTGGTGTTCATTGAGAAACTTGAATACAAGACCATGGTTGTCAGCGGCAAATCGCTGTTGTTCATAAGTTAAAGGTACTTCACACATAATTTTTCCTCCTGAAAAGTAAAACAAGGAAGCCTTTCGGGATGAAAGCTTCCTTGTCTACATGGATGCGGATAGAGCCGCAAAGCATCAATTATCAGTTACATTCAGGCAGGCAATGCCTCCCTGTCGCCGTCAATCGGCGGTGCGATACAGAACTGGGTGCCGGAATTGGCAGGTAGTGTATCGGTTACCTCGTAGTCACAACCGGTATCCCGCTGTTCCAGAATGGCAGATGCCCGTTGCTGGAGCATCATCTTGATCTGTTCCTTAAAGCTGGTTGCATAAGCGCGGGCCTGTGCTAGTTCCTCGCCCTCCAGGTCATACAGGCGCCGGAAAGTGGCAACGCTGTAATCATCCTTGCCGTTGTTCATTTTTTTCAGCCCGATCTGCACAACGCTTCCAAAGGTAGCGCGTCTGCGGATCATAAAGGACTGGTTCATAAACTCCCGGAAAGGGCTCAGGCTGGTGGGCGGCAGGGCAAGCTGTATCGGCATATATTCGCCGCTGCGGAGCAGATAGAGCATACGCATATTCTTGCAGGCTTTCCCACGCCCTTCAGGTCCCGTCCCAAAGCGGTTGAGTGCGCAGGTAGCGCAGGTGCCGCCGGGTTCCCCGATCCCCTGCTTTCCGTCCGTGGAAGAACAAAGCGGGGCGGTGTTGTCATCATACTCGCTCCCTTCCGGCCAATAGGCATAGTTGTCGTGGTTGCACAGGATGATGCCGGTCAGGTTCTTTTCATAATCGGGATTTTCGGGATCATCAGAAGGAATCTCGAACTGCAGCATACCGCCGGAGGGAATTTTTACCCTCGGAAAGCTTACCTGCAGACCATCCATATCCTCAGCCAGTTCATCCGATGTGAAATCGCATTCGGTGATGTTCATGCTGGGAAGTAAAAACTGTTCTCTCTCTGTTACTGCTACTGTGTTGTTCTGGGTATTCATTAGCAAATCCTCCTTAGATTGGTTGTACGGCGGTGATTCACGCCGCCATCTGATTGATTTTGTTCCATTGTCTTGCAGGCATGGAAAGTATGTTATAGCCGATACTTTCCAGCTTGGTAGCCCTGTCATAGCTCTCAATATCCTGACTGTGGCGGGTGACTGCATTGGAAAGCCCGTACAGCGTTAAATCCTGACCTTCGATCAGATGCTGGAGCACCCCGTTGCTTTCGTCCTCCGTGATATTGAATTCCCTGCTGGCGAGCCGGACAATGCCGGGCACATCCTTTGTGTTGATGGGAGCCTGTTTAGCCCGCTGCATCATATCTACCACGCAGGAAAAGCGGGCCTCCTCCACAGCCGCCTTTACCGTATCCTGAATCTTCAGGACAAAGGCGTGATCGTCTGCGGCGAGGGTCTCTTCTGAAAAGAGAAGAAAATTTTCATCTGCGCTGTTGATACGTCCCAAATGGGTTTTCCTTGTCTGGGCATCATTGACGATCATGCCGTTGCTGCATACCAGCCGATAGACAAGGGGCTGGATGGATACAGAGCCTTCACCCACTTCGCTGTTGCTGATGATGACGCCGGCCTGTACAATATCTCCGGGGACAACTTCCGCTTCCAGCCTTGTGTTGACGACCTTCAGGTACATTCTGCTGTCGGTGATCTGGCAGCTCTCAAACCGGGCGCCCTCCATTTGTCCGATAAGGGGAAGTACGATTTTGGCAATCTCAATGTTGTCAATGCGGCGGTAGCGGTTGCTCAGGAAAGCCCTGACGGTGCCGCCCATGGTGCGCAGCATTCTTGTTGCCGGTTCTTTTTGAAACCATGCGTTCACATTGTCTGCCAGAAGGGCAGGATGTTCGGTAAGCATCCTGTCATAGTAGGAGGCAGGAATCTTTAACCGGCTGCCAAGCTGTCTGTGGGCGACCTGATTGATTTCCATGGGTTCCACGGGCTCAGAGCCTTTTTCGTCATACATATGCAGATAAACCTGGGAATTATAAGGTTCCAGTTTCAGGCTGTCCGTGTTGACGAGATAATCCTCCTTGAGTTGATGCTGGCGTTCAATTTCCATAGCCATTTGCTGAAGGGAAAGACCTTCTTTCATTTTGGAATTCACTCCTTTCTTTGGGCAGGGTTACCAGGAGACCTGAATACCATCCGCCGTAATTTCCGCCGCAAGGCCGTTACGCTCAAAGACCTGTACCAGACGGGGCCAATAGAGCTTTTCCGGAAAGTTGGCAAGATGCTCTTTGGCAGCCTCCGCATCATTTTCCGTGGTGCAGATGTCGCCGTCTTCGCAGAGCGTTAAGCTGCTGTGCCCTCTGGAGTTCAAGTCTGCAACCAGAGTTTCCAGAACCTTGCGCCCCTGCAGTTCATACCATATCTGCGGGTCAACGGGCTGTTTATTGGGGGGAAGGCTTTCCGGGCCGTCCGTACCGCCAAGGGCATTTGCCAGGGGAACAATGTGGATCATGCTGCAGGAAATGTTAGCCTGCTGATCTACCGTGATATCCGCATGGTCGAAGTCGGCAGCACCAAATACTCTGATGCGCCCTATGCCGCCCTGACGGATAATCTGCTCAGGATTTTTCTCACACCATTCCCATTTCACATCCGGATAAACTGCTTTTAAGTAAGCGGATATGCGGTGATTGACATGGCGCAGCAGTAAAAGTTCTACAGCTTCCGCGCCCTGATTAATGGAAGGAAGTGGATTGGCAGGAGAAATACCTGCCGCCTGCAGGGTCTTTATCTGCCTGCCACGCTGTATACGGCGCTTCGACCGGCGCATATAGGGCAGGAGCAGAAAACCGACTGTCCAGATTCCCCAGATACTGAAAACTCCGATCAGAAGGGCGGTCTGCAGAGTTCCTCTTACGAGTGCTAAAATCAGGATCACCACACCGATCAGGATACTGATACTTCCCCAAAGGGGTTTGTCATGTTTCATTTGTTTTTCCATCCTTTCTGAAATAATCGCAACAAAAATTGCAAACAAAAAAAGAGGAACCGCAGGGATTTTCAGTGTCATTCTGAAAAACCATACGGTTCCTCTTATAAGCCGGAATAAGCTGTTTACTCCGGCAGAGCTTCCCGGTCTCCATCCAGCACCTCCGCAGAGGCAGGAATGGGTGGGGGTAACTCCGTTTCCTTTGAAATACTGTTCGTATCCGTCTTGCCTGTCACATAGGGAACAAAGCCCCAGTTAGAAAGATATACTTTCAAAAGCTTTGTTTTTTGGTTTCCCCGGTTTACAGTGCTGTCAACCAATTCCAGGGTGCCTGTCAGCCAGATTACACTGTTTTTGTGTACCTTTTGGCGGATCAGGCGCTGTGCGTTCTCGCTCCATGCCCATACCTGATAATACTGAACATGGTCTTTTCCTGTCCGTTCCCTGAGGGTAAAGCAGACATAGGTGGAATCGGTTTGGCTTTGCCTGGGGATAATATCCTCCGTAACATGGCCGAATACATGAATCTGTGCCATAACGCTCCTTTCTGCCGCAGCATTGATATCTATATAAAAAAGTGCCAGAGAATACCACGCAAAAAAGCGGAGTAATGCCACTGACACTTAAATTACAAACTTGACAACGTGTGCAATGCGAAAATATTCGCCATGAACGCACAAAAATCAATTACAAGAAAAGTATAGCACCATATCTTGTATGTGTCAATCATTATTAGACAATATATAGTATCTTTTGGCGGCTTGGTTTATAAAATGATAAGTTTGCTATGGGATATCCCTTTGGGCAGGTTCTTCAGGTAAAAAATTTTCTGTTTCCTCATAGCCTAAAAGGTTGTCTGTGGAGAGCAGCAGGTTCAGGGAGTCCTGTTTGAAACAGGAGCCTGCCGCTTTCCGGAAATAGAAACAGTATGGAATCTGCAGACGGAGCTGTGTGTGCCTGTCCAAGAGCAGGGAGATTTCCGTTTCATCCTCCCGCAAAAGAGTGACCCGCTTATGTTTCCGGAAAGGCAGTTCCGTAATACCCGTACATATGCCGATAACGGTTTCATAGCTGCCGCGGGAAACGGTGCGGTAGAGCTGCCATCCCTTATAAACGCTTGCGCCAAACAGCAGGATACTCAGACAGAGCAGTACCTGATCGTGGGAAAGCAGAAAAACCGCACCTGCAATCAGCAGAAAAGCAAAGCCCAGAATAAAGGTAAACAGTATCTTGCGCCTGAAAACAGGCGGAAAAGAGGGTTGTGGGTTCATAAGTCTTATATCCTTTCAAATATGATCTGCTGCCGCAGATAAAGGTTTGCTACGGCGAGAGTGACAGGCTTACTGCTGGAGCTGTGCCTGACAAGGCTGTTGATGTTATCGCTGGTGGTATAGGCGTCATTGTAGAGCAGCTCCAGAATGCTTTCCTCATCAGGAAGACGATGGATATCCTTTTCTATGCACTTGATGATCTCGGCGGTGGATAAAAGTGCCTGCCGCGCAAGGTTCATTACCTGCCGTTCCTGATACGTGCGCCGATCCTTTGCAAAGAGCCTTTTTGCCTTGGAGATAGGGATATTGCGGAAAAGGGTGAGCTTGATAAAGGTCAGGGCTCTGAGGAAAAAGCTGCCGCCGGAGGGTATGACATAAATCGGGGAGAGCAGATCATACAGCGCATCATATTCCGTATCCCCGTTTCCTGAAATGACAAGCCCCCTTACCAGTAAACGCTCCAGACATTCTTCCCAGGAGCGGCTGATGGGATATGAGGTGTCTGAAATAGTCCGGGAACATAATTCCGCAATATTTTCAGCTTTGGCGATACGCCAGTTCAGGCTTGTCCAGAGTACCATTTCCTGCATATCAACCATATGCTCTTTGCCACCCAGCAGAATGACGGGGCAGGAGCGGCCGCAGCCATTTGTCCTGCGTTCAAAGCGGCCTATCGCCGTATAAAGTGTTTTTGTTGCCATGTTTGATACCTTCCTTTCCTTAAAGTTACAGGATGCCGGATAAAAAGTCTTTATCCTTTTTCAGTTTCTGCGCGGAGCGGGAGATCCAGGCGCCTACATGGGAGGGCGGAACATCATAGAGCTTCGCAATGTCGGATATGCTAAGTCCCTTAATCTGCAGTTCCAGTGCCTCAATGCCAAGCCTTGCAACACCCTGATAGGATCGTTTGCTGGTTTCCAGGAGGTCCAGCGTTTCCAACAGACTGATCTGCCGTTCAACAGTATCCGTGGCGGCTGACATAACAGGGGCATCAGGAATGTATTCCTCATATTCACTGAGGCTTAAATGGCTGGAATGCTGCTCTTTTGCATAGAGCTGACGGCAATAGGAGAAAAGCCCGTTGCGCACTACGGTTTTGGCGTAAGTGGAAAACAATGCGTATTTTTCCTCGTATGTAACCGCCGCATGACATAGCCAGATGCAGCCCTCCTGATAGAGATCATCATATCCTAAACCATAAATACTCTCATGGATATGAATATTCTGCAAAATAACCCAATGAACAACTGAAAGATTTTTTTCAACTAATTTTTTCTGATTATTGGTAAGCACATATTTTTTCTTTTTCATAGGTCGCCTCCTTTCATGCTGCACTGCACTTCGCAGAGGAGAGGGACTGATGGCAGAGAGAAATTACCTGCTCACACATCTGCTCTGAGAACATTCCGATATGGGCCTGTGCTTCCGCCAATCCTAATTTCCCCTGCAGCCAGAGATAGACAGCCCATTTTTCCATGTGTTTTTGTATACGGTATTGTTCCAGTGCTTTGTGCGCAAGAATCCGTTTGCGGCGAAGGGTTTTGTTGGCAAGGGTTCCCATGGGCTGATGGCTTTTCTGATGAGCGCTCACATAGGAATCGCATTCGGGCCAGCGGCTGCATATGTACAAGTAGCTTTTTGCTTTATTTGTTTTTGTCCCATGTACCATATGCGCAGGACGTAAAACGGCAGGGGCATTACAATACGGGCAGTAGATAGTTTGTTTTTTCATCACATCACCTCCAGAAGTATGCAGTTTAAAACGGGGTTACACATTCCGGAGCAGTCCGTTTCAACATGGATGACCGCAGAACCCACAAAGCTGTAGCAGCGGGCAGAGGGAATCGTCCTGCGTATGCCATTCCAGATAAGAGGAATAGGCTGACATAAAAGCACGTTGGTTCAGGATGCCCTGACAGCCCTCCGGCTCTATTTCCTCATGTGCCAGCTTGTGTAAAGTTTCTATATCCGCAAGAAGAGGAGTTCCGTCTGCATCTGCAATTAGCAGGAAACCTTTGCAGATGTCAGAATGCCCATAAGGACAGGTGCTATGGGTACATTTGACAAACAGGGCATTATGCCAGTTTCCACGGGCTGCTTTCAGGAATGGGTAAAGTTTACAGTTACTTTGATTCAATGTTTTCACCTCCATTATGCTACATTTGAAAATCTAAAAATTAGGGAAGGGATGCATTCCCTCCTGCTCATATATTGGACATTAAAAAAGGGATCAGATGCATTTTGTGCATCCAATCCCCCAAACCGCATTAACTGAAAAGATCATTGATTGCCTGTGTAATCTTCGGAATGACCGTGCCGTTGAAGATTGCTGTCAGGGCTGCCAGCAGCAGAGCGCCAAGGACAACGGCAATGATGATCTTTACCGCATCCGAGATGTAGAAATCTCCACGCTGGTTGGAGAGAGTCGCATGGGCGCGGTATACAAAGCGGGCAGCCTTATTGTGGATATAGTTTGTAATTTTTTTCATGAAAACCTCCTAAAATAAAGTTTATTTTTATATTCAATTCTTATTATCTGGAACAAAGGGCGCCACATTCCCGGCAGCCCGATTGCAAAATCTGCATCCGCACATCCGGCGAATACGAAACACTTCAGGACATAGGCATCACCTCCATGCGGCAGGCGGGTTTATCCGAAAAAGGCACCCAGGGAACCCATAACTTCTGTACAGAGGACGACCAGATAAATTATCATAATGCAAATGAGCATCATCATGGAGTAACGCTGGATCTTTTTCGGCCGCTTTGCCGCTTCCTTCTTTAAGTTGTTCTGTTCAATCTGCCTCATGTCAAAGCAGATCATCTTGAAGTACATACGCTGGTCATCACCGCGGAGTACACCGATAAGTCCGCGGACTACATCAGAGAGCATGGGGCTTCCGATACGGGTCTCAAAGCGGATAAGGGCATTTTCATAGTTGCCGGTTTTCATATCCGCAATGGTCTGGTCCAGCTCCGCCCCGAAATCCTTCCCTGCCACACGCCTGTAGGAAGTCAGGATTTTCAGCACGTCCCTGTCATTCTCCAGGTTCTGCCCTACCGTTAGGGCAAAACGGGGTATTTCCGTTTCAATCAGTTTGCGCCGCTTTTTCACATAATCGAAAACGGCATAGTAGGTAGAGAACCATAGGGCTACTGCAAGTCCCAGCATGATAAACACAAAGAGGGGCATGATGAAAGTCATGGGGATGGCGCATAGGCCCACTCCTCCGGCAGTCACCCATGCCCTTGCGGTGTAGGTTTCCGGGGTAAAGGCCATCCCCGCAATGTTCAAAGCCGTCTGCAGCTTATTTCTTTTTAAGGCATCCAGATGAAAGAAAGGCGCAATCAGGGTGGATATTTTGGTAATGTAGACATCCAGAAGGCTCTCTTTCTTTGTGCCCTGCTGTTTACGGGAGAGCATCATCATCCGTGAGGTCCTTCTGGTAGGGACATCCACAAAGGCGCAGGTCAGGTTATAAACCGCAAAGCCAAAAAAGATAATGGCAATCAGGGCAAGCAGGGTCATGTGCCGTCACCTCCGTATTCTATTGGCTTGCTCAGTTTCATGATCTGTGTCAGCGAGAACAGGATAATTGCCGCACAGATTGCAAGGGCTATTTTGCCCGGTGTGGTAAAGAGCAGCGTGTGGAACCAGTCTTTGTTCAGGAAATAAAGCAGGGGTACATTTGCAATGACAAGGAACATCATTGTGATGGCTTCCCTCCTCGGTCCCTGCATCATGGCCTCCAGCTCGGACTGTACCACGCGCACATCAGAAAATTTCTGGGTAATGGTGGGCAGCGTGTTCTTCATGGAGCGGTCTGACTGGCATTGGATCAGTATGTTAGCCCACTCGTGGAAGACCCTGTTGGGAATCTTCATTTTGAGTGAGTTGATAGCACTGGTGGTGTTGGCGTTTATCAGCTCGCTTTCATAGACAAACGCCTCAAAAGTAGCTTTCACCGGCTCGTTGATGTAGGGCAGGGTTTCCTTTACGGCGCGCAGCAGATCCTCCGTACGCAGGTAGGAAGTCGTGATAATGGAAATGGCAGTTTCCAGTTCCTCGTTCAGATGCTTCTTGTAGCTGGCGGCAGTGCTGCGCAGGTACCAGATGGGGATAAGGGAAAAAGCAATCCCCATGATGGGAACCATGTAAACATTATTAATTAACAGCGCCAGAACCGCCCCCACCGCAAACAGGATCAGGGTGAGGCGGGTGATGGACTCATAACTGCCGGCACGTCCGGTATCCTTCAATATCTGTTTGATCTCATAGTCCTGGTTAAAAAACCCCTTGGCGGGGGTACCCATCAGGACATTCAGCTCGTCTGTCAGTGTTGCTGTTTTCTGCTGTGACTTCAGGATGGCATCCATGAAATCCTTAGGCCTTACCCCAAACAGGGAGCACAATCCCACAGAAAGCAGCAGAAAGCAGATAATGTATATCCAGTGCATCAGTTCGCCTCCTTCGTTTTCGTAAATTCTTCCAGTTCCTTGTGGGAGATACCGTTATCCAGCAGCCTTTTTCTCAGGGTATCAGAGATATGCCCCATCTTGCGGTGGCGGCCTACCACGCGGGTATTCCCGTCCGTTTCTGTGATGTTGTCCACTACTTCGTACTTGTAGAGGGAACGGTAAAGCAGGTGTCCGTCCTGATAATCCTCGCCCTCAATGATCTCCATGATTTTACGGGAGCGGTCCTCCAGCTGCTTTGTAAATACCACCACAGGATAAGCCTCTACCATGATCTGCATCAGGATGGAATCGTCCATGTTATATTTTCTTTTGGCAAGGGTCATCATCCTGCGGTAAGTGCTTTCGCAGGAGTTACTGTGGATGGTGGTGCAGACCGTGTGCCCCGTGCGGGAGCTTTCAGCGGCGGACAGGCTCTCGGCGGCGGAACGCATTTCACCGATCCCGATCACATCCGGGTGCTTACGGAGCACCCTCTCCAGAAGGAAGTCCTGGTTGATGTTCATGGAGGTGTTTTCATGGGGCCTTGTCAGGAGGTGGACGACAGAGTTTAAAATATTGCCGTTTTCATCCCTTTTTATAAGGTCAAATTCGCGGGAACCCTCCTCAATGGTAATCAGGCGCCGGTTGTTGGGGACATTGGACAAAAGCCATGCCATGACCGTGGTTTTTCCTGAGCCGGTAGAGCCTGCAATGCAGACGGACACGCCATAGCGGATGCAGGCGGTCAGGAAATGGAGCATTTCTGCCGTGGCGCTGCCGGATTCCAGCAGTTTTTCCTCGGAGACGGTCTGTTGGTTGACGATTCGGATGGAGGCATTTACTCCCACTTCAGGATCTACAATGGGCGTCTTGTCCACCGAGATACGGATATTCTTGTCCAGAAAGCCCAGCACGGAAGGCATGGTATCGTCTATCACCATGCCGCAGGCGTTCAGCATACGCCGCACCACATCTATTGCGTGCTGGGGAGACGAAAACCTGTCGGGGATTTTGACGCTCCGCCCGCTGCTCATAATGACCTCGATATCGTTGTAGGCATTGATATTGACCTCTTCCACGCCGGGTCTGTAAATCCATTTCTTCAGGAAAGAATATCCTGCCATGTCCTCATAGAGCTTGGCACACAGATCCTCCGTACTCATTCCATCCAATGTATACTTGCGTTTTACGAGATACTGTATCATCAGCTCCTTCAACAGTGCGCTGGCGCGTTCCGAATCGCTTTCCCCTGCGCTGGCAATGGTAGAAGCGTGGTTTTCGGAAAAATACCGCTGGACATCCTCCAGGATCTGCTCATAGGTTATCCCGTCATTGGAAACAGGTGTGAAGAAAATGTCATTCAAATTGTTCATGGATATCTGCCTCCTTATCGTCTTTTGCCTGTCCGGCAGGGATAAATTCCCCTGCTTCCTGCCCGGCGGGTTCCTGATCCAGCATATCCAGTATCTTGTTCAGAGCCAGGGTGTATTTGGGGTTGCAGTAGTTAAGCGCCCGGAACATTCCGCCTTCGGTTGCGCAGCGGTCAATCTCTTTTCCATAGGGCAGCAGCCCATCAAATCCGCCAATGATGTACCCCATTTCATCCAGCGCATGAAAAGGACGTGCCATGCCCGCAAAGGTCAGATGGTTGCTGTAATGGAAACGGGCATCCGTCAGCAGGGGTTGGTGGGCCTTCAGGTAATTTACGCCCTTCAGGTCAGGAGTCAGGATGCGGACCGTAATGTCGCCGGACTCGATGGCAGCAGGCGTAAATACATTCGTCATGTTGGAAGGGCAGTCCAGAATGACAAAATCCACCAGCTTTGCGGCGGATGTGATCAACTGGAGCACCATCTGATAGGAAATCTCCGGATAGCTGAGTGGGTTTTCACCACCGCAGTATCCCATAAGCCCGATAAACGGGTAATTTTTCAAAACAGTCACATGGCTTGCGACCAGCGAGGTGTCAATCTCCACGCTGCTTAAGACCTGTCCCAGCGAGGCGCCTGTTTCAACGATCTGTTCCGGGAGCCACACGGGGAGCATGGGAATGCTGCTATCCCCATTGATGATAATGGCTTTCTTCTTATCCCTTGTCAGTGCCTTGGCAAGGATACAGCAGAACATGGACTTGCCGCTGCCGGGGTTGCCCCATACAGTAATGATTTTTGCCATGGGAAAATCCTCCTTTCGGTTATTGGCTGGAAACCGCAGAGGTATCAGCAGATCCGGATGTACCGGAGTCTGTGCTGTCTACGGTGTGGTTCCCTGCGGATGCGGGGGTATCCGGATTGTCAGTTTCCGTGCCTTCGGTCAGTGTTTCAGGATAATAGAGTTCCTGAAGCGCCCGATCCTGTTCATCCAAAAGCTCCTCCGCCAACTTGTCATTGCCCCGGGAGATCAGCGCCACATGGGCAACGCCGTCATTCTCCAGGGCGGTGATGATCTTTGCCTGTTCAGGGCTTGCAAGCACTGTGATGGTGGCGGACTGCTGTTTTTCCTCGTCCTCTGCAAGTTCCCTTGTGTTATCCACATTGACACCCTTGGAGTCGGTTACGGAAAGCACCCTGACAAAGCGCAGTTCCGGGACCTCGTTAGCAATATCAAGAAAATGATAAATGCGGATAATGTCACCGGGCTGGAGCTTGTCAGACAAACCGGAGGCCAGTGTCTTTACGGTCAGGGAGATGGCAACCTTTCCGGAAGGTATCTGGTTCAGCGCCACATCCGAGGAAATGGGGACCATGCTGATCTTGGAGGTCAGGATATAGTCGCCGCGGGATAGATCAGCAGTGGCATACAGTCCCAGCACATCATCCAGGGAGCGGGCGATATTGTCAGGCAGGTTATAGCTGCCCACCTCTACAAGCTCCGTGTTTTCAGCAGTAATCTTCTCGCCCTTTAAGATGTCCTGACGGATGCGGACGATTTCTGTTTTCCCGTTGGTCTGCCGGGCAATGGTGGGCAGGGCAACAAAAGCGATAACGGCTGCCAGTACCAGGCTGAGCAGGCCGAAAAGAAAGCGGTTATTCAGTTTCATATCAAAATGTCTCCTTATCTAAAATAATGTGGCAGCCGTCACAATCAGGCTGCCGGTTGCCAGAAATGGAACGAATGGCAGGCAGAGCGGCAGATCCTTTTTCCTGCTCTGCAGGACAAGTGCAAAGCAGCCTGCCAGAAATGCGGCGATTAAAAGGACTGCCATCAGACGGTAAGGACCGTAAGCAAAACCCATGAGCGCCGCCAGCTTAATATCCCCGCCGCCAATCCCTGCGCCATCATGGGAGATGAGGGCTGCGGTGAGGAGCACGAAAAATCCTGCCGCCATGCCCGCAAGGGACAGTCCCAGCATGGGCAGGAGTGCCTGCGCAGAGAAAAGAAACCGGCAGTGAAACAGTGGGGCTGCCAGAAAGAGCGGGCAAGAGAAAACGAGCGCCCGGTCAGGCACCCGTTTCTTTTTCAGGTCATATGCCGCAAATCCGGCAACGCAGCATATGACCGCAGGCTCATAGAAAAGGCATACCGTATCATTCACGGTTGGTATACCAGTCGTCAAAGAGGCTGTCCTGGATGGATACATTGTCATGCAGGTTCATGGACAGCATCCCATCGGGAGTCCATGTATCCCATACCTGCGTGTAGACAACATAATCCGTGTTGTCAGGGAACCACACAGGGGTAAAATGGACGGAACGCCCGTAGGTGGAAAACTCATTTGCACGGAAGGCAAATTTTGCGCTGCGCCCGCCGGAAGTGCGCTGCAGCAGTCTTAAATAGGTCTGGTAATGGAATTCCGGGAAGACACTGAAGGCTGTCTGCGGATTGGTGTAATGCCCGGAGGGGGCGCTGGTGGATAAAACGGCGGAAACTTCAGTTTTTACACCGTAGCCGCTTTTCATGTTTTTCCCTGATGCAGTGGGAACAATATCATCCGGCATCAGAGTCATGGAACCGGAGAGGGATGCGGAATAACCGGTATAGTCATATTCCCAGTCCCCCTCATCCACCCATTTCCCATGGTCTTCCCAATGCCCGTGTCCGCCCGGGCAGTCCGGCAGGCAGCCGCTGCCGCAGTCATCGTCCTCCCATTTCCAGTCTGCATGCCATTTCCAGTCTGCTTTCCAGCGGCAGCTCCATACGCCCCAGGCTGCAGTCAGTTTTTGTGGGCCTGCAGGGAGGGCGGGGATGCTGTAACCGGGATAGGTGTCGGTGGCAAGCGGATCAGGCGGTATCCGTTCATTCAGATCCACGATCTTAGCCACAAAGGTATCTTTGGCAGTAGAACCTGCACTCAGGGACACGGTAATGGTGATCGTCTGGGGTGTGGACGGGGTATGCCATTTTACCCATACAAGCTGGGAGTCGTCCTCCGGAATGACGATGTTATGCACCGTGTAATTTGTTCCGTTGATATGGAAGGTGACGGTGGCAGGGTTATCCGGCGTCAGGCGGTCGGTTGTCCTTAAAAGGATGCTGGTGATGACATCCGTATCAACCCGGTATTCCACATCCGGCGCATCAATTTCCGCGCTGGGGGGAACGGGGAGATCCGTAAACCAGACAATTCCCGCACCCAGGGAATTGACAATATCCGTATTGTTCTGTTTCCCTGTCCTGCTACCTGTCCATGCCGGAATCCCCAGGTCGCTGTATTCCAGAAAGATTGACAGGGGCAGGTTCTTGTGGGTCAGTGAGGTCATGGTCCTGCGCAGGGCGCCGCCGGCCAGCTGGTCATAGAGTCCTGCCTCCGTGGCGGTCATGCAGTAATACATACCGTTATGCGTAAAGTAGGCGATAGGTTCGATCAGGAGCTTATATTCCCCGGCAAGCATACGGTCATAGTCCACGCCGGTGGCGTTGGCAACCATCTTACAGGCATATTCGCTGCAGAAATACCGCCGGATCGCCGTGATATTGGAACTTCCTGTGCTGCTGACAATGGTGGGCAGGGGATGGGTCGGGTTTATATAGTCGTAAGCGGAACCCGAACGCAGGGAAAGGCCGGTTCCCGACAGGTACTGCAGTTTATTTACCTTGCCGAAGTGCAGGACATTGCTCTGGGAGCGGTTGGTAAAGTCCACGGGGGAAGAGACGGCGGCTCCGGTTTCGGCATTGACAACTGTGATCCGCACACCGTCATTGCCGGGAGTCCATTTATTGGTTGAGGTTCCCTGCCCCATGCCGCCCCCGCCGCCATCCATGTTCCCGTTCCCGCTGGCAAATGCGGTGGCGGGGAACAGGGCAAACAGCAGGATAAGGCTGCATATAAAAGTAAAGATGCGTTTCAAAGTGTGGCACACTCCTTTCTTGTGATAGGGCAGCAAAAAACCGCCACTTCAAAAGCGGCGGTCTTGCTATAAAATATTCAGTTTTTATTCTCCCATATTGCCGACCATTTTATCAATGTCGCCATCGCTGTCCCCGATGGACTGCTGTGCATCCCCGGGTACTACCCAGCCGAAAACGGGATCGTATACGGCGCCATTCCCATTACCGGAACCTGCCTCGGGGGTCTGGGGCGCCTGGGGTGCAGGGGCAGACGGTTCCAGGGCTGTTTGTTCCGGTTCATAGGAGGGTGGTGCGGAAGGGTCTGTATTGTCGTCCGGGGAAACGGGAGGGGCGGGCGGCTCTGTCTGCAGTTCCTCTGCATCGGGAGTAAAGTCGATCTCCACATCCGTATCATTTTCCACCGTTACCTTGGGATAGGCATCAGGAGCGGCTGCTGCCCCGGAAGGCTGTCCTGTATTGCCGGGAACAGCTGTGGGGGAAGGGGTATCCTGCCACTCGGTGGCTGCGCTGCCGATGGCGGGTTCTTCCGGCTGGAAGCTGTCTGCAGGCCTGCGGCTCACAAACCAGCAGCCCAGCAGGATCGCTATAATAATAATGATAAAAACGGAAACAAGGAATCCTTTGGACTTCAGTAAGTTTTTCAGTTTCATATGATCACCTCTCTTTACTTATCTTTTACTACGGTTGCGCTTCTTTTTCAACAGATGGATGCAGATTTCTGTTTTTTCCTGTGCCGTCTGATGAGGAACGGCAGGACACAGAGTACGGATAACAGTGCAAAAACAGCACATTTGGGAAAGAAAAGTTTTTTCATGGTACAGGTTTCTCCTTTCATAGGCTGACAAGATATCAGACGTTTGTAAAACGTCAGAATTTTGTGTTATGGTAGCCGGTCAGCTCGATATGTCTTGTAATGGCGGGATAGGAGTGGCCGAACATATAAATATAGAACTCGGCATCACAGGAAAAGACATATTCCACCCTGTCGCCGTCCACATGGAAAGCGAGGCTGATGTTTCTGATCCTGTAATCCTCTGTCTGGAGCGGGACTTTGTTGGAAAGCCCGTCCGTAACTGCCTCCTCCAGCATCTGCACATAGTCAGAACTGGAGTAAAGCGTATTCAGGTATTTGCTGAAATTGGTTTCCCTCTGGGAACGGTAGGTATCCGCGTAAATACTGGCGCTTAAGTTGTTCAGCTCCATCTTGGCGCCATTGCGGATGTTGATGCAGGTGATCCGGATGGATGCATAGAGCAGCAGGAAAGCCACCAGCATAACGATACCCACCACAAAGAAACAGGCAAAAATGGAAATATCCCCGCGGTCATTCCGCAGTTTCCTGTTGATGCTGTCAATCAATCGTTTCATGTGTCCCTCCTATTTCCAATAATGCTCACTGACACCGGCGCCGCGGGATACTATGTTGATCCGCACGAGGTCAAAGTTCCAAAAGCCGCCCAGCTTTGCCTCCCCCGTGATCGTGATGTAGAAAGGGGTGCCAAGCTGGATGGCATTATGCATCCCGGAGGGAGTGGGTGACCTGTAGGTTGTATCAATGGAATAGGAGATGTTCTCCGCTCCATTGATCTGGGAACAGAGAAAGCGGAAAAGTTCCTCCGTTTCCGCATTGACACCGCCGGACAGCTGGATCTGTTTTACCATCTGGTCGGCACAGTGGTCCATTTCCTGTTTTGTGGAAATGATGGAAAACAGGTCAATGATAAAAGCCAGCAGCAGTACGGCGATAAAGATAAAAACAACAGTACTGAAATAGTTGGCGTCTCCCCTGTCATTGCCCAGGGCCTTTCGGAGTTTTCTGTGTAATATGATGCTCACCACCTTTACAACAAAAAGGCCGCCCACAGATGAGGCGGCCTCTTCGCAAAATTTTGACTGTACCCATTATAGCAGATAGGGATTTACGGGAAAAGAGCAGAACTGTGCCAATGTTGTGCCAATTCTGCGCAATTTATTAATGTGAAATGGTTCAATTGAATAATTTAAGAAATTGATTTATTCAACAAGTTTTCCACATCAGCAGGCTTTAATACCTTTCCCATAGATACCACTTTTTCATTTACAACAAGTGCGGGCATACTCATAACGCCGTATTCCATGACCTTTTGTAAATCCGTCACATACTCTACTTCCACCGCAAGCCCCATTTTCTGAACAGCCTCCTTTGTGCTTTCATATAATGCATGGCATGACGCACAGCCAGAGCCTAAGACTTTGACACAGCAGATACCGTCTTGTGCATTGGAACAGCAGTCACTTGTGACTTCCGTTGTTTTGGACACGGGACAGCCGGAATTGCAGGCACAGGCAGGGGATTTCTTTTCTTCTTCTTTTTTCTTTCCAAACAGTGACATAATAATTACCTCCATGTGATTTGATTTATTTTGATTTTATTCATGCAATTTACACGAGCAGGAACTGGATCGCATTGAAGAAATAACCAACAAGAATAATACCGACAGTGCATATTGCAATAAAAATACCAAGCAGACGGGGCTTTACCGCTTTACGCAGCATGATCATAGACGGCAGGGACAGAGTTGTTACGCCCATCATAAAGGACAGGACTACTCCGAGCCTGGCGCCTTTTGCCAACAGTGCTTCTGCAATCGGGATTGTGCCGAAAATATCCGCATACATGGGAACACCCGCAGCCGTAGCGATAATAACGCCTAAAGGGTTTCCCGTTCCGAGAACACGCACAATAAAATCTTCGGGTATCCAGTTATGGATAAATGCGCCGATAGCAACACCCACTAAAACATATGGTGCGACTTTCTTCGCCGTAGATACCACCTGTTCCCATGCGTATTTTATACGGTCTTTGAAGTGCAGTTCCTCCCCCTCCACATCAACAGAATTTCCATTGCGAATAAATTCCTCTACATAATTGTCAAGGTGCAGTTTTTCAATGAGCGTACCGCCCGCAACAGCAATCACAAGCCCAAGTACAACATATGTTACGGCAACTTTCCACCCGAATATGCTCATAAGCAGGACAAGCGAGCCGAGATCAACCATAGGGGAAGAAATCAGAAAGGAAAACGTCACGCCTAATGGCAGTCCTGCACTTGTAAAACCGATAAACAACGGGATGGATGAACAGGAGCAGAACGGTGTCACTGTACCAAGTAAAGCCGCAATTATGTTTGCCCCGATACCGTGAAATCTGCCGAGGATTTTTTTAGTCCTTTCCGGTGGAAAATAACTTTGAATGTATGAAATGAGTAAAATCAACACGCCTAAAAGCACCATGATTTTGATTGTGTCGTAAAGGAAAAACTGGATACTGCCGCCGATTTTACTTGCAGTATCTAAACCGCATAAATCAAGAAAACTGCCAATTAAGCGGTTCAGCCATTGCATACCAAGAAATTCATTCTGAAAGAAATTCCAACCTGTTTTTAATGTTTCCATAACAAACCTCCGTACATAGAAATATTGAAATGTATCAATATAAAATCTTTTTGATAAGCCATGCCAGACGTAAACAGCTTTACTTGTCACAGCATGGCTTATCTTTGCCCAAACTCTTAACAGTCATAAGGGATTGAAGATATTCCATTGCATATGCAATACCCTCCTCCGATATGGAATAATGCGCCCATTTCTGCTCTTTCCGCATAACCACGATACCCGAACTGCAAAGAATTTTCATGTGGTGTGATAACGTGGGTTGTGAAATATGCAGGTTTTCTAACAGTACACAGGCACATTTTTCTCCTGTAATCAACTGCTTCAAAATCTCAATACGGTTTTCGTCACAAAAAGCCTTAAAAATCGTTGGTATTTTGCTTTCATCAATCAAATTTACCACCTCCCTTAAAGCTGTCTATACCTCTATTATATTCACGTATTGAAATTTGTCAATACATATTAAAAAAAGAAGGATAAGTGGTAAAACTTGAATAACAGCAGGTTTTATGATATTGTATAGGTAGCAGAAGTGAAAAAATAAAAGGTTGGTAGTCAAATGAGTAAAGATAAAGATGTACTGACAAACTTTGACTCCAGCGAGCGGGACTTGGAATACATTAAAAATTTCCGTTTGATGGATGATGACTTTATGGCGAAATTTTTTGAAGAAAATCTTGAATGTACGGAATTTGTCCTGCGCATTATAATGAATAATCCGGATCTGAAAGTACAGAGTGTGCATACCCAGCATGAGATTCGGAATCTTTTGGGACATTCTGTGAGGCTGGATGCCTATGCAACCGATAAGAATGCAAAAAAGTACAATATTGAGATTCAGCGTTCAGACAAAGGGGCAAGTCCGAAAAGGGCAAGGTATCATTCCAGCGTAATAGATGTAAACATTTTACCAAAAGGTAAAGATTACGATTTTTTGACAGAAACATACGTGATTTTTATTACGGAACATGATGAAATGGGGGCAGGACTACCGATTTATCATGTGGACCGGACGATTAAGGAAACAGGAGCGTTGTTTCAGGATGAAGCGCATATTATATATGTGAACGGGGAGTATAAAGATGATGATTCTCCCATAGGAGTCCTGATGCATGACTTTGCCTGTACGAACCCTGCGGATATGCAGTATAAGGTTTTGGCGGAACGGGCAAGATATTTGAAAGAGAGTAAGGAGGGACAGCTGGTTATGTGTAGGGCGATGGAAGAAATGAGAAATGAATCAATATTGGCAGAACGGAAACAAACAGCGATTCGATTGATAAAAGCAGAAAAACTTTCTTATGAAGAAATTGCAGATGGTGTAAATCTTACTTTAGAAGAAGTTCAGGAGTTAGCAAAAGAAATCACAGAAGTAGTAATGGCATAATAATTATGCGATAGAGTTACGGGGCTGTTATCAAAAGGCAGCTCCGTTTTTTTGTGGAAAACGATATAAAAACGATTTAGACAAACAAAAAGTATATCATGGACCTAAAATCCGTAAAGCAGTAAGGACTTTAGCAAGGAAAAATTCTACCCAAAAGCAGAAAAACAACGCAGCAAAGTACATGAACAAACACAAAGAGCTGTATCATTAAGAAATGTGTGGCAGGTATCAGTTATAGATACCTGCCACATTTGGATTAAAAAAATTACGATAACTATAGATTCTGCCGGATAATCCGTGTAATGATCCCCACGGCCACGCCCCGTTCCTCGTCAATGCGGGTAACGGCAAAGCTCACATCATCCTTTTTGCCGGGTGTGCGGTGGTCGTAGCAGGAATGGGCAACAGCATTGACTCCGTTGCTGAGGCGGATATAGACCACGCCCTTATGTACATCCGTTACTTTGCCCGCATACTTACTCTGGATGCGACATTTTTTCAGGTTGTCATGGCTGGTGCTCTGGGAGACGCTCTTAATGTCGGCTTTAATGCTGATGTCCTCCACGGTATCTCCCCTGCGTACATTCAGGACACGCACAAGGATCTGGTCGCCAACGGAGAAACGCTCATGGGCATCCCCGATCCAGTCCCATGCAAGGTCCCTTGCCATAATGGAACATTCCACGCCAAAAACTTCCACTCTGACCACCTTCTCCGCCACGGCAATGATGCGGGCCTGCACCACGCGTCCTTCAAAGATGCGGTAGGTGCCGGAGGCATCCGTATCCAGATAGAAGATCTGGCGTTTTTTCAGCATTGCTTCTTTACGGCTTGCCACAACGCTGCGTGTCTTGGAGTCAATTCCGCGCACCATGAAGTCGATCTCGGCGCCGAGCATATTCCCAAGGATCTTATTCTGCCGCAGCATCAGCTCACGGTATTCCTCACCGGAGGGACTGCGCCCCACATTGATCATCATTTCTTTTATGGGAATGACAATGCGGAAGCCCTTGTAATCCACAATGGCAATGGTTTTTCCGTTGTCGGTCTGCTCGATCCCGCCAAGCTGCCCGGTCAGGAGCCTGCGGGTTCTGTAGGCATTATGGATTTCATGCCAGATGGCATCCTCACGGGCCTCGTCCGTTTCAATCTCACCACGGCTTTCCAGTGTCAGTATGGGTGCCGCAGCGGGTTTTGCCCTTGATACGGAACGGGGTGCTGCTGCCGGCTGATCTTCTGCAGGAGCTGCGGGTTCAACTGCGGTATCCTCGGATAATAAGGAAGGGTCGGTGTCAGGAGCCGCATCAGTGCCGTTTTCTTCGTTCAGGGGAGCTGTTTCCGTATCCCCGGAAACCATAACAGCAGGTTCCTCTGTTTCAGGTGCAGGTTCCGTGGTTTCCGCTTTCTTTTTCCTGCCGGAAGCCCGTTTGGGTTTTGCGGGAGGTTCTTCCCCTGTGGGGGCGGATACTTCAGGGGATGTTTCAGGTGTTTCTCCGGCCATGGGCGCATCCATGCTGCTGAGAAGTTCATTCAGATCCATGTCCTCCGCAGGCTGTGCTGTTTCAGCACCATCCGGAAGTGCTGTCTCCTGATTGGTGGTGGTCTCCAGGGAGGGGACCTGTTCTAATAATTCTTCGTTCTTTGTCATGTTTTTCTCCTTCTGCACACGCCGTTTGTGCAAGGGAAAGTCTGGGCGTGTGCGTACAGACTTCCCGAGTGAACAGTATGATAATCTTTGACTTGCATTGCCCATATAGCCGCTTTTATTGGTTGCGGCATGAGGGCAGGTTTATAGGTTTAGGACATGATGGACTCTTTGTCCGTAGGAATGATGCCTGCAGGAGCAGCGGTGCTCTCTGGTGGCGGTGCCGTCTGTTCAGGCTTTTCCTTTTCTGCCGCAGCAGGGCTTGTCTTTTTGGCTGCTGTAGGTTTGGGTTTCCGCCCGCCTGTTTTCTTTGCAGGTGGCTCAGCAGTTTCCGTATTTTCACCCTGCGGATTGTTTCTTGCCTCATTTTCCGATTTCCGCCATTCGGGGATATGGGCGGATGCCTTGCAGGAATGCAGCTTTTCATATTTAGGGTGTCTGGAGTAATCCAGCTTGTCCACCTTGAGTATCTTTTTGCCGCGGATGATTACCAGCGCCTTGTCAACGGGCAGCCGCAGCACTTCGTCCGGTGTCAGCACCGGCCGTTTCCCCACGCCGCTGGTCTCCCTGAACTCCGGCGTATAGTTGGAGATCCGCCATGTTCCCAGCTGTTTGGATTTGCTGGATACTGCCACGCTGGCAAGCCCTGTCCTGGAGCTGACAAATTCCGCGGTGAGCGGGTCGGTGCAGCCTAAGAAAAGCTGGACATCGCAGTTGCCGAGTATTTCCTGCCAGAGATTCTGTGGGTAACGGTTCTGCAGCCCCGCCAGGTTCTGGAACACGCAGGACATGGAGATGTTCCGGGAGCGGATCACACTCAGCCGTCTGGACAGGTCGGGGATGGTGCCGCAGGCGGTCAGCTCCTCGCCGAGCACATGGACGGGCACGGGCAGTTTCCCGCCCTCACAGTTTTTATCCGCATACCTGACTAACTTGATGAACACAAAGGAAAGAAACAGGGATGCCAGAAAGTCAAAGGTGCTGTCCTGGTCGCTGGTGACAAGGAAATAGGCACAGGGGGAAGTGCCCGGAAGTTCCAGGTCAATCTCGTTATGGGCGGTGATCTTTTTTATCAATTCTGCCTGGAATACCTGCAGGCGGCTGCCAAGCCCAATCACCACGCCGCTGCGCACGGTATCCGAAGCCTGTTTGAAAAGACTGTAAGGCGCTTTCGCCGGATGCGTGTTCGGCAGGACTTCAAAAAGACTGTCCAGGGCGCTTTCGGAATTCAGGGTGAGCAGGCGGTACATCTGCCCGATGTTGCGTTTTGCAGGTGGATAGCTTAAATCCACATACAGGGTCAGCGCTTTTAACAGGTTCATTTCACAGGAATCCCAGAAGTGGTCCCCCTTGCCGTTACTGTTTGTGTTTTTGATAATGACGTCAACAAAGAGCTGCGCCATCAGCTCCTGCCCGTCAATCTCCGCGAGGCAGTTCCATGAGTCGGAATTTTCAGGTTCCACAAGGTTAAATACCTTGACACAGTAACCCTGCCCGCGCAGATATTCGCTGGTCTTTTCATAAAGCTCGGACTTCGGATCGCAGATGATCAGGGATTCCCTGCGCGCAACACCCTGTAAAATGCGGTTCAGGCAGAAAGAGCGTGTTTTCATGGAACCGCTGGCACCATAGACGGCGAGGTTGCTGTTGAGCAGGGTCTTCTCAGGAACGCAGACCGCTTTCCCGTCCAGCAGCCCCAAAACCGTGCCGTGGTGGCAGTGCAGGTCACGGATGGGGACAAGCTCCAGAACCTGTGACAGTTCTTTTTTGTCCATCCAGCCGGATGTGCCGTAGGTGCCTTTGGCGGAATAGGTGAAATTCCTGTCCGCGTCATATTCTCCGGTGTCGCTGTAGCCCATCCGCATTACCATGATGAGCAGGATGCCAAGCAGCCCGATGCAGATAAAGATTCCGTAAATGCCATAGGGCGGACTAAACACCGCAGAGAGGCAGGCGGGGAAAGAGGGCGATGCCATAACCGGGGAAGTGCCGTCACCGGGATAGCCGCCTTCCTGCTGCCAGAGTACATAGTTGCCGATAAACTGTGCCAGGTACCCTCCCGCATACAGGACGGCGAGAAGGGCGGCAGGAACAGAAACCAGCGTCAGGATCAATTTTCTTTTTTTGATGGGTAAAACCTCCTTTCAAATTTTTCAAAGCTGATGGTCTGGAGGCGGAGCAGCCCCCCGGCATATTGTGCGTAAGCCCCTGCCTGAAAATCAAAACATATCAGAGTTCCGGTCCTCTCCCTGAGCTGCAGCGCCATAAGGAACCGGTTGACCCGCGGGATGTCAGGCAGGTATCCGAAAAGTACGGGATTTCCCTCCCTGTCGAGGGCATCGTTCTCTATGGAAAAGTCGGGCACCCCCGCTTTCAGGTCAAGGGAGAGAATACGGTCAAGCTCCGCCCTCCGCCCAGTGTCACAAAGTAATTTCAGCATCACCTCCCCATGAAAGTCGTTTGTCAGGTAATAAAAGTGCTCATAGTTCCCGTCCAGAAGAAAAAAGCATCGGGTATTGCTGTCGGCGCTGGACAGGATCTGGTAAAAGGGTTCCATCCCGCTGCCGAAAAGAAGCCCTGAAACCTTATCATTGGCGGTCTGACCGGTGCAGAGTGTCATCTGCAGCAATGCCTGTGCCCGCTGTTCTGCCCGGTAATCCCATTTCGCGGTCTGGGTTCCCTCATTGTAGATGAGGAAACTGCCGGCGGGGGAAGTCAGCACCCCTGCCATGCGGGAGCCGCGGATCTTTATGGTTTCCATGCCAAGCTCCTTGACTTCCCTTGAGCTATAAAAGGCGGGTGGGTGCGTGGGCAGAAGCCCGATCCCTCCGGGGCTGAATAAGTCAGGCTTTTCATCCCGGAACACGGATATGCCGGCATTCATCATCATTATGTATATCTCCGCAATCCTGTGGAGCCGGAGCCTGCGGGTAATCTCGCTTTTTAACATATTGGTGTCGGCATTTCCTGTCAGGTAAAAAGAGAATCGCTCAGGGTTCTCACGCAGCAGGAAAGCCTTGCCTTTTGTTCCAAGCCGATATCCGCGCAGCCTGTCACGGTAGTAGGTCTTTAAGAGCCGTTCCTTTTTTAAGGACCAGATTAGGACATCTTTATAGCTGGTACTGCCGGGGATGCGGTGGAGCAGACAGGCGGGCAGTTCGCCGCATATGGCGGTCAGCTCTAACAGCCGGTAGGCCTGTGTGTCCTTTTGCGGATAGAAAGAATGATCCGCCACAGGTATCACCTCCTTGTGTCGGTTTTTACCGAGGCGGCTAAAGACCTCGGTAAATCCGGCAGGCAGCCGCATGGGGAAAATGCCGTATCCATGCGCTTTTCCAGCCGGATGTTCCATATCAGGGGAAAAGTGCCTCCAAAACCCTAAAAATCTGATATGGATTTCAGCCTGTTTTTGCGTTCCGTGAGCCAGTCTGCAAAGCGGTCTTTCCCCATGATATAGATATGGGTGCAGTCCCTGTCCCCAAGTTCGGTGGTGTTGTAAGCATCACAGAGCAGCCCGCTGTCGTCCACCATGACATGGAGGGCAATGGTATCCAAAAGCTGTTTCTGCTGGAGGTTGTCGTAATCCAAAAGGCACCAGTCAGGCAGTTCATGGCTGTATACATGGGAAATACAGACCACACATTCCCGGAAACGCGGGAGGGCAGTATGGGCTGCATATTGTTCCAAAGCGGCATGGAGCGGGTCTAAGAGGAACAGGCTGCTCTGTTTCGCTTTCTTTTTGGGCAGCAGGCGGGGGAGTGTGATCTCCATGATGCCGTTTTCATAGAGAATGTCAATGCCGTGGACTTCCCCCGCCTGCAGCAGGTAGTCCGTCCTGGAAATATCCGTGGTGGCATAGAGGAGGTTCCTGAGCTGGCAGGCAATCTTTTCCGCCCGCAGGGCCGCCTCGGTGGACATGGTTTCGTAGTTATCCGGATACCGCTGGATGTCAAGGGAATCCATGGCGCAGATGTGGTTATTCAGCCGCATGAGGTTTTCCCTTACATCCGCGATCCGGCGTGATATTAGTTTTCGGTCCAATTACAACCCTCCATTCGATTTCTGATAATAATGTACCTGCCCGTCCTCCCCTGCTGTGCAGTAGCCGGATATGTTAGGAAAGTCCAGTTCCGCAATCTGTGCAGGTTCGTCTACCACCACAATGCGGCGGCTGTCCTCTGTCCGTGTATGCTGCAGGATGCTGGCAATCAGTGCCTCCTGCCTCAGGGGAACAGGAATGACCTCATACAGTTCGCCTGCGGCAAAGAAAAGGATGGCGGAGGGGAACTCGCCGCAGGAGTGGTATTCTGCCCGGTCAAGGAAATCCAGCAGCACCCAGACCGCCTGCAGCAGTCCGGGTGCCGGTGTTGGACTTTCGTGTCCGGCGGGAAAGCAGTTTCCCGTGTCCGTGGAAAAAATGCGCCCCTGTTTTGTCAGGTGGGAGAGCAGGTTTTTGATCTTTTCCGTCTTGCCGGGGAAAAAGCGGAGCATCTGTCCGTCTGTAATGCCCGGATACATGGATATCAGACGGAGCAGTTCCGCCGCTTCGATTCCATAAATATCTGCCCTTGTCTTCAATAAAATCACCTCCTCGTGTTAATGCGTAATCTGTACGCAATACATGCGTACTGCATGAAAAAATGCGTATTGTATGCGTAATTCGTGCGCAAAAGTGTGAGAAGAATTTCTATGGCGTCATAAAACGCCGCCCAAGAAATTCTAAATCTCACACTGGAAGAATGCCAAAAGCAGGCATTCTTCTATTCGACCGGTTCTTGTTCACGCAGGCGGTTCACCAGATTTTTTAGCTCCCGCCTGTCCGTGGTTATCAGGTCTTTCTCCAGGGGGCTTGCCTTGAATTCCACCATGATATTGTTGTTGTTCGTACTGATAAGCCCGCTGCCCCGCTCAAAATGCGTGACTTCCATGACCTCGGCATCAGACAGGTGCAGGGTGTCCTGTACCCGTCCTGCCTCGTCATCCTCAAGGTTTAAGATGATCTTGGTCTTGGAATTATTGATGACGCCCTTCCCAAACCGCCCTTCGTCCAGATTGAAAAAGTCGTTTAAGTCCTGGCTGGCGCAGATGGCAGAGCCGCCATAGCCCCTTATGGTCTTAAAGATCTCCAGGACAAAATCCCCCGCAAGGCGGGTGCCTGTCGCCCCGGCGCCGGATAAAAGCTGCCAGCATTCATCAATGAATATGGCTTTCTCCTCAGTCCGGTCTTCCTTCGCCCGGTCCCAGACAAAATCAAGGGCAACAAACATCCCAACCGTGAGCAGGTCTCCCGTAAGGGAGGAAATGTCAAGCACGGTATATTTATTCTGAAGGGATACATTGGTCTGCTGGTTAAAGGTGCTTGCGGAGCCGTTTACAAGGCGGTTTAAAATATTTGCCAGCCGTTTTGTCTGTGAGTCCTTTTTCAGAATCCCGTAGAGGTCGCCAAGGACAGGCATCCTGCGGTACTGCCCCGGAATTTCCGGGTCTTCCAGGCTCTGGTTGTCATGGGTGATCCCTTTTTCGTTGTAGGTGTGTATGAGGGCTTCATCAAGGAGCTGCCGCTCCTCATGGGACATATCCGGGATCAGCAGCGAAAAAAAGATATGGAGCCGCTGGATTTTTGATGCAAGCTCGGATAACTGGATGCCCGGTCCGTCCAGCAGTTCGTCTACGGTGTGGTCTATGCGGCGGATCTCCATGACGTTGATGCAGTGGGGGCTTGCAGGGGAAATCTGTATGAACTCCCCGCCCACATTGGCACAGGCCCGGTGGAACTCATGCCCCTTTAACGGGGCAACAATAAATATGGGAATCCCTTTCCGGCGCATCCTCAGCGCCATGAGCTGCATGGTGAAGGTTTTCCCCGCACCGCTGGTGCCTAAGATCGCCATGTTGGCATTCTTGTAAATGGCGGAATCAAAGATGTCCACGATAATGAGGGAACTGTTATACTTGTTCACGCCAAGCAGGATGCCGTTGTCATCGCACATTTCATAGCTGGTAAAGGGATAGCAGCTTGCGGCGCCGCTCGTCAGGAGGTTCCGCCTGCTGCGTTCATAGAGCTTTTTCTCCATGGAAACCAGGGGGAGGGAGGACAGGAAAGCCTGTTCTTCCCGGAAATGGCAGGAGGATGCCTGCATATCCTGGGATACAAGCAGTTTCTTCATCTCGTTCACTTTCCATTCGAGGTCTTCCACACTTGCGGCGGTAATGGTAATCAGCAGGTTCAGGAAATAAAAGTCCTCATTGTCCGCCAGCCCCTCCTTTAAGAAATACCCGCTGCGGATGGCGCTGTCTATGTCGTCAAAATCGGTGTTCGTGTCGCTGGTATCCTTGATCCGGGAGCGGTTGATGCGGAGCTGCTGTCCCACTTTCTGTATGATCCGCTCTTTCGGTTCCCGTGAGAGGAACATATCCATGTCAATGCCGTCCCCTGCGTTTACCAGCAGGCTGAGCCATCCGGCGGGCACCTGCGTTTTATAGCCGTCAGAGGGTATCAGCAGGTAATCGTAATAAAGCCCGTCAATGCAGAGGTAGCCGCCGTGGGTAAAGTCAATGCTTGCGGGGGCAATAAATTCATTTGCGGGGATGTGATCCGCATCCGCAGTCCTGCCGGCGGCAGCGTACTTTTCCACGATCTCCCTTGCACGCCGGGGCAGCGGCTTTGCGGCGCTTTCATTGCGGCACAGCAGATTGTAGAGTATCCCGATGGTATGCTCGTCTTCCTGTTCAGGGATGACAAGCTCATTGCCGCACTGTCTGAGGTAGTTTGCCGCGGTGTGGACTGCGCCCTCCAGGGCGGTGACCGCCTCGCTTTCCTCGTCCGCGCGTTTGGTATTGCTCCAGGGCTCATACTCAAAAATCAGGAAAAAGCGTCTGGTTACCGCCTCCCTGGAGCTGATCTGCTGCACGAACTGCAGATAGTCCTCCTGCATGAGCCTGCACTGTCCGTTGGTTTCCTCAGCCATTTCCCGCCGCACGGTCTCCAGATGGCGGTTGATGTCGGCGCGCCTTGTTAATACCTTAAACTGCAGCTTTACGGGGCTTACCTTCAGATAGGAGATAAAGGAATAGATGATGCTCCTCTGTTCATTCCCGCTGCGCAGCAGGAAGTTGATGGGTATGACTTCCACAACTTTCACGAAACGGTGATCCTTCGTGTAAATAATGCCGTTTGCGACCCTGCTGATGGGCAGGTATTCCGCCACCGGGTTTAAGTATTGGAACGCAGGTTCCGGGGAATGCAGGGGCAGGCGGGATTTTTCCCTTGTGTCTTTCAGGGGAGTATCCTGCCTGCCGGAGGTCTGCTTTTTCCCCACGGGGCGCAGCTTCTGGCGTATCTCATAGCCCCGTACTTCATCAAATTCCGCCGGGAAATCGTCTTTTCTCCGGCGCGGCTGTTCTGTTTTTTGGGGCTTTGCCGTATGGGTGGTACAGTCTGCGGTCGGTTTCTCGGCGGTCTTTCTGCCCGTAGCGCCCTCTGCGCCAAGGATGCGGCGGTTTCTCAGGTATTTCACAAAGATAAATAAAAAAGACGAAAGGCTTTCCCCTGAAATGCCGATTAGTGCCACCAGTGCGGCAGGCAGCGCCGTAAGGCACAGGATGACAATGCGGGCAGTCAGGCCAAGGGGCAGGCATAAAAGGACCGGCAGCCCTATGGCAGATGCCAGGATGCCGGCCTCAATCACATTCCTTGCCTTGAATAAGCCGCCGAAAAAGGTTCCGGTATCTATAAAATTAGGTGGGATGATATAAGTATCACGCTCACGTTGGTGGTTCATGGATAAAATAACCTCGCTTTCATTACAATTTGTATTGCTGGTATTTCATAAGCCGCAGGGCATCAGCCGATGATCCAGAAAGGACCGCCCGCTGCAGCGCCCCGGCTCGCTTCCCTTAAAATAAGGGATAGATCCCAGAGCTGTCCGCTCCTGCCGTAACTGGCAGGGTCAGCCACCAGTATCTTTCCGTTTTGGACACCCCGCAGTACGATAAAGTGCCCTGATTTTGTAAAGTGTCCCCTGGACATGATCGCAACCACCAGCTTCCCTTCTGCCAAAGCATCCAGAATCCTCTGCGGTTCTGAAACGGAACAGCCTGACACATTTAACCCCCAGTTCCTTGCGGCGGCAGGGATCAGAGCATGGTAGGAGCCGCTGTCCCTGCACCAGTAGCCGTTCCGGTAAGACCATTCAGCCATTTCCACAGGGTCAACGGTCTGTCCGGAGAGGGAAGATATGACTATTGCCATAGCCGTAGGGCCGCAGCCGTGGCTTCCGATATGGTCGGTGCCGTAAGGCATGCCTGCATAGCGCTCGTCCAGCTGGTTGTAGTAGACAACTTCCGTTGCGCCGTCGGTAAAACGGACATCACCGAGGGAGGGGATGGAATTGCCGTCCCATTCCGTAAGCCCCTGCATCATGCCGTCACCCATAAAAAGGCTCAGGTTCTGGGCGTAGGCATTGGCAAGGGCAGCCTGTTCTTCATCCAGCTTAAAGACCTGCTCGGCAAAATAGGTCTCCCCGTTATAAACAAGGGTATACACATTCCATGTTTCCGTGACAGATACCTCTTTTCCGGTGGCAGGGTCTGTTTCAGTCCTTGTCCGTGTTTCCTCGGCCTGTGTGTAAGAGTACAGGCGGCTTTGGTTGGTGCGGAGTATATCTGCCATATCGGAAATGGAAATGGCGGCGTAATCTTTATTTTTGTATGCGCAGTACATGGCAATAAATTGGTTGGCATTATATAGCGGGCGGTCTGCGTAAGGGTTGATGACCTCCATTTCATCGGCATCTGAGGCTGCAAAGTCTGCCTCTATCTGTTTCATGGTATCTTCCAGCCCTCCAGCCATGATTTCATCTAACGTGGAAGTGATTTCTGCCACATTTTCAACAATGGCGGCATTGTTGTTCAGGATCGGTATATCTACATTAACCGTGGAAGAAAATGTGTTCAGCAGACCGCCAAAGATTACCGATGGCAGGGATACCACAAACACAACGGGAATCAGCAGCAGGGCAATGATTCCGATTATGATTTTGCCGACCAGCTTACGGTTTTCCCAGATGGCACCGGCTGCGGCACCATACGGTCCCCCGGCAGCTGCGCCCTTGGCAGCGCCCGATACGGCTTTTCCTGCTTTTATGGCCCCGCGAACCATGTGTGCGGCAGCCCGTCCTGTTTCAAGGGTTTTGGACAGGTCACTTTTCTGTTCGTTTTCCATGCTACATCCGCTCCCTTCTCTTTGGCGGCTGCGGCAGTTTCTTCACAATGGACTCCTTATAGGCAATAGAACCGTCAGGAGCCATATAGGGTGTTTTGTCCACGGCATCCTGTGCGTACTGCTTGTACCATGAACTGCCATCCGCTGCCTGTATGGTGGTATAATTGCCATCCGGTGCGGCATACTGGGCGGCATGGTACATTCCAAAGGCAATCCCCTGTGGATGTTCTTCCGAAGTCTCCGTACCGGTGATGCGCCCGCCGCCGATCTCCACATCCGAAAAGGCGGGAACCTGCGGGGCATTTTCTCCCAGAGCGGCATATCCAAGGTAGGACTGGAGCGCCTGGGATGCCTCCGGCCCGCTCATAAAGCCAAGCTCTGCAATGTTCCCCGTAGCCACGGTGCTTATGACATTGTTGGCAAAATTGCCGCCCTTGCTGACGGAGGAAGCGTAGATATGCCCCCCAATCCCGCCGCCGGATTTTCCGGAGGAATGGCTGACATTGGTTTTTGATAAGGCAGTTGCCGACTTTACGGCGCTGTTCGTAATGCGGCTGCCCACCATTCCGGCAAGCCCGCCGGACAGTAAGCCTTTTGAGCCTGCGTTGGTATGGGAGGAAACCCTGCTGTGCCCGCCGCCGAAATGCTGGCTGGAAAAGTTTTTCAATCCGCCTATTCCTCTGGCGGCAACCATAGCCTCCGCCAGCATGGAACCGCCCGTATGCCCCACATTGATACCGAGACTCGACATAAAGGAGTCTATTTTTTGTGACACTTTCAGAAAGGCAATGGCGCAGAGGAACCATATCAGGACATTGCCGGATGCAGTTTCCTTGCCGACAGTGTTCACCTGCTCCTGTATCTCACTTTCCGTCATGGCAAAAACGGGCTGGCTGAAAGCGAAACAGAGGACTGCTACCATGCAGACTGAAAGCATGATATGTCTGTATCGTTTTATTTTTTGCATTGTACTCCTATCCGTGCGCCGCGGCGCACATTCAATTTTTATGATACATTTCCTTTTACAGAGAAAGCGGGTTTGCCAGAAAAGCTCCCACCATTGATGTAAACAGCCGCAGACACCATGCATTCATAAGTAGCAGGAACACCTGCCCGCCGAACATCCGGCACCATGACTTGAAAATGTTGGATGTTGTCTGGGATGCGCCCATGGAAAAGGCAACCGGCGCAGTATAGACCAGTACACCCAGCAGTACATACCTTTCTGCCGCCTCAAACAGCAGTTTCAGGTAATTCCATGCCAGTATCAGCACAAGAATCAGCGTAATCAGGGCAACGGCGCCGTTAGCGCAGACACCTATGATCGTCAGCAGGACGGAGTTGAAGCTGGCAAAGTTCAATGCCGGCAGCTCGGAGTCCATGATCCAGTGGTAGGGAGTGCCCCCGATGGCAAGCACAGTGTTGATGATGTCATCGGAAAAGTACGCAAGCAGGATAAAGAGCAGGGAGCGGATACTGAGCTTTACCGGGTCTTCCGCCTCAACGCCCGCACCCAGACCGAAGTTTTTGAACAACTGCCAGATCCAGTTCAAAAGAATAAGACCAATGGCAAGTGCAACAAAAATCTTATACATTGTTTCTGCTGCAGGGAAGTAGCGCAGGAAAACGGTCATGTCACAGCCAAGAGCGCCCAAAACAGAGGTAGATACCAAATCAAGGCCATGCATTACCTGTTCTGCAATCCATTCCACAATACCGTCTAAGATTCCCATGTGAACCCTCCTATCCGTTCCATTTGCCGTCGGCGAAGAAAGGTGTTACATAGGCCATGATAAAGCCAAGCCCGTTCAGGATTGCCCATGTGATGCAGATCCGTTTCAGCCAGGCGCGGCTTTCGTCAACCGTCCTGCCGCTGCGGGAGAAATTCATCAGCAGAAGGGCAACGGAGGCGGTGACTATCGCCGCCACGGTGGATATCAGGACAATCTGGTTATACACATCCTTCATAATCTCGGTGGCTTTGTCCCATACAGTGGTAGCGGCATAAGCAGGCGGGCAGTAGGCAAGGAGCATGATTGCGGTCAGGACTGCGCAGTAGGCAGCCTTCCCGAAAGGAAAACGGCGGGGCTTTTTCAAAGCCTTTCCGCCGTCAGGGTTGTGGGAAACATTCATTTTCTTCAATTTTTGAACCTCCTGTAAATTTTTTTGAAAAAATACCGCATCTGTGGGAGCAGATGCGGCAATACCCGGCACAGAGCCGGAGGGCATTAAAAAACACCAGCCGGAAAGGATGGTGTGATGGCTCAAAATGGTTTTGGGTGCATTTTTGAGCATATTCAGTTTAACATACCCGTATTTGCGCGAAAAGAGCAAAACTGTGCCAATTTCGTGCGGAAGTGTGCCAATTATGTGCCAGACTTTGAATCCGGGAAGAAATTTTCCAAAATGGCAATGCTGTCCTTGGAGGTATACCCCCACAAAATGGAACTGAGGGCATCTATCGCCTCCTGCCGTTTCCGGTAGTAAGTGCGGAAACTGATGTCGCGGATGTAGGGGCGGAGCTTTTCAATGATTTCCTCCACATTGCGGAGCTGTTGGGGTGACAGGAAAGTATAGAACAGCAGCCAATAGTAGGTTTCCCCGTTCTTGTGCTTTGTCCGCAGCAGGTCAATGGCATTGTCCAGCAGTTTCAGCATACGGTGGCTCTGTTCAATGCATTCCGCATGGCGCTCAATCGTGCTGCCGGAGAGGTCAGCGCCCGCAAGGTAGACGGAGTCCAGAAAATCTTCAATGGAACTGCCATATTCGATTTCAAACTTGTTCCTTACCTGCTGGACGGACAGCTCCAGGCTCCAGACCACATCCCTGTATTTCTTCAACAGTTTCCATGTGTCATGGTATAAGGGGTTTTCAGTGTCGATTGCATTATTCTTTTTCATGTGGGTTCCTCCTGAAATGATTATTTGGTTTAAGGGAGAGCGTAAGCTCAAAGGTGTAGACGGTTTTTCCGGTGCCGCACAGGACAGCCAGCCCCAGCCGGTATTCCTCGCCTGCTTTAGAGTGGTTAAAATATCCTTCCCTGCAGACGTCCGATAAAGGATATAACTTATATATGGTTTTGGGACATCCGAAACACGCAATCCCTTGTGCGGCAAGGATTTCCGTGAGTTTTTGGAGTATCTGCTCCATGTGCGCTTTTGAAACGCAGGACAACTCTGGTGAAACGGAAATATTATGTTCCGTGGCAGCAGGCGCCTCGCAGGGAGCCTCCTCCGAAAGAGTAATATTGATATTTAATGTCATGGCAACCTCATCCTTATCTATTAGGACATCTGATATTTGGAACATGGTGGACAGATAGCCCTGGAGATAGACCACGCTGCCTGTCCGTCCGGGGAAGGTCATTAGGGAGAGGTACTGCAGCCGTTCCAGCTTTTTCAGTATCCTGCCGGCAGTCGCTTTTGAGATGCCCCATCTTTTTCCAAGTTCGGCATAGGTTACTAAGGGAGAGCCTGTCCCATTGCGGAGATAGACTACCGGACCAAGTTCAGACCCCTGTACCTGTCCATCGTTGTAGATAGCGGAGAGCCACAGGTCCAGAACAATGTCTGTTTCAGAGCAGCGCCCTGAGCTGACAAGTTCCGTTGCGGTGACAAGGGGCAGGAAGAAAAAGCCCGTGTCCTTTTGACAGGGACAGTTATAGTCCAGAACCGTGTTGTGCTGTTTCCAGTCTCGAATCTTGTATTTGATGACCCTGCCGTGGGCAAGGGTGAGGTAGGAGATCAGGTGGCGTTTCTGTAAATCTTCCAGAATTTCTATCGCCTGATGCTGAAACCGTGTGCGGAACCATGAACAAAGCTCTTTCACGCTGCATATCCATTCACCGGGATATACAGTGTAGCTGATCCCATCCAGACGGCGGTAGGAAGTACGGAAATTTGCGTAACTGCAAAGAACCGTGTAATAAAAAAGACCCGAACCTCCGCTGGCGCGAAGATTCGAGTCGTTCATCAATGACTGTATGAATTGCCGGTAAATCCGGCAGCGTGGATAGTCCACGATCTGTTTGATTTCAAGTTCATATTCTGACATTTGCTTCTCCTTGATTTTTGTATTTTTTGCGTTTATAATAGGAAGAGACAAGTTGAACGCAGAGCGTTCCAATTTGAGAAAATTGTAAAACTGCTAACATTTTGCTAATAATAACATGGAATACTATGGATAATGAGATGGAACAAGACGTGTTATTGAGTAAAATGGAAGTTCGAAATCCTTGATATTATTGCGTTTGGAGAGGTCACATGGACTACGCCGTATCCCGGTGGAAATGGGGAATTTAACTCCTAAGCGATAGGTCGGACGTTCAAGTCGTCTCGGGGACGCTGGAAAGCATTGAAACCAAAGGATTTCATCCTTAGATTTCAATGCTTTTCTTTGATACCAATGTGCAGACATGAAAGTTATGATATAGCAGAGGGAAATTTGTGCTTTTAAGCTGCCTGTATGTGGCCAGCTTTGTCTGTATGGGTGCGTACACATATGCGGTGAGCGGTATAACTGTGGTGCTCTCATATCTGGGGGTTGCGGTATGCCTGTTCCTTTTTTTCTGTATTGTCTCAAAATAGTGTCTTCCCAAGAAAAGTTTTTTGTTCCTTACTTATTTTGGTTTGTTTTCCATCATAGACAACAGCCTGAAACTTATGGTTACGCAGCTTTTGCCGCATCTGCCCGCCCTGGCGGGATATTATCTGGTAAATGTGCTGCGCACGGCAGCGCTGTTATTGATACTGGTATTGTATAAAAAATATGCGGTGCCGGTATTGCAGTCCCTTGCGGATAATAAGAAAGGCAGATGGTGGAATCTGGCGCTGATTGCCCTGCTGTTCTATCTGCTGCAGGCGGCAGTCACCATTTTGTATGTAGAAAATGCCTTGTCAGATATATATCTGCTTTTCACATTTATCACGATCAGCCTTGTCATGTGCGCAGTATATGCCGTTGTATTCATCAACATCAGTTACATGAAGAAGGATGCGGAGATGGAGCTGATCCGTCAGAATGCCGGGTATCTTTCCGAACGGCTGTCTATTTTACAAAATGCAGAGGAAGCTAACCGCAGGCTCCGGCATGATATGCGGCACCATATAGAAACCATTGCAGGATATGCAAAGTCAGAGGACCATTCTGCTATCCTTGCCTATATCGGTGAATACAGAAGTGAAATATCGGATGCGGCAGTAAAAGCATATTCCCTAAACAGGACAATTAACAGTATTCTTTCCGTTTATGCGGGCAAGGCGGCGGAAAGCGGCATTGATTTTTCAGTCCAGTGTAATGCTGCGAAAGATCTGGGGATGCGGGAAATCGACATCATCGCTCTTTTGGGAAATCTCTTGGAGAATGCGCTGCATGGATGTCTGGAGTCCGGAAAAGAAAAATTAAGTATTGAAATTCATATCCGGCAACAGGACAGCCGGCTGATTATTCTGTGCAACAACACTTGTTCTGATCGCATGATACTGTCCGGCAGCCTGCCCGCAGGAAAAAGTATCGGCATTTCCAGTATCCTTTCTGTCTGCCGGAAATACGATGGGAATCTGGACTATAAGATAGAAAATGAAACCTGTTCTGCCTGTGCGGTCTTGATTTTATGAGTCTGTCAATATGTTTGTGGAAGTTTTTTCGACCAATTCTGCCTAAAAACCGACCAATTCTGCCAAAACCACTTTTTTAAGTGGTTTTTTGTTATAGTGATAGTGATGAAACAAGTACGACAAAGTGTACCAAAATGCAAAAAATATGATTGATTTATTGTATAATTTTGTCCTATCAAATAAGGGACAAGAACCATATGTTCCCGTGGAGATAGCGGCTTATGCGCATAAGCAGAGTCAGAAGCATTACAGGAGGAATACAGTTATGGACAAACAACGTGCATGGTTGAAAGCAAAAAGAAAGAGGCGTCTGCGCATACTGGCGGTGATACTCAGTTTTTGTGTGCTGTTTTACACTTACCCGGATATTCTGGCGACATTCTCCGTCTTTGCGGCGGCATGGCAGGAACAGCCGGAAACTTCAAATCCTTCCGCAAACGCTCTTAACAAAAGGTGTGGCATAATAGAAAAGGACCGGCGAAAACCGGTCCTAAGCTATGTGCATACCTATTATACCGTTACATTTTCATCCTGAAGGCGAAGTAACTCTGCCTCAGTCAGTCCTGTAACTTTCATAATTTTAATAAGGTCGTCACCTTCATCCATCAAGGATTTAGCCATTTCTATAACTTTTTCCCTTGCTTTCTGATTACCATATTCAATTTTTTCCCTCTCATAAAGCTGTCCTAACTGTGTCATGTTGATGTGCCTCCTTATTTGATCCATGTAATCCCTGTTTATAAATTTGTCACTTGCAACTATCACGCCGGACAGGGTAAAAATCCGCTGCCCTTCGCCCGGTATCTGTTCAGCCAGGTCAACGATCCTCTCCAGCATACTCTGTTTCCCTTCCGTACCGGGAACCGTAAGCGGCAGGATCACCAGCCGCATCAGGTCATCATCTGCCAGAGGGATGCCGGACCGGAACTTCAACACATCCGGGCGGGGGAAGGCGTAAACGGTTACAAATATCTGTCATTTTCTTCATGAATCTCATGAACCAGGGCCTGAAGGAAATAAAGCTCCTTGGCGGCCTTTTCCCGGGTGACGGTACACCGGGGCTGGAAAAGGGTTCCGTTACACATACGTCCCCGCCGGATACCGGTTTCCGAACGGATCAGGCCGAGACGATAGCATTCCCTGGCTGCAGCAGAAAAGGTATCGGAAACGGAAGCGGTGTCCGTAAGCTGTTCCCAGGGCACCAGAGGATAATACATGGCGCTCTCTCCCGTAAGGTTGGGATCATAATCCGGATCGTCAGGGGTAATTCCGCAGCCGTTATAATCCGTCATATAGGCAGGTTTTTGGTAGCTTATTTCTCCGGAATCCAGGGTTCGGGGAGGAAAGGCTGCAAGAAAGGCCCGGAACACAAGCCACGACATGCACTCTCTGGTTAAAAGGGAATCCTCCCGCAGGAGACTGTGGGGCAGATCAGGACTGAGATGCCGTGCCGTGTCGTTTAAATCGTCATATCCGGGAAAGGCAGAAAGGTGCAGGGCCTTTGCCAGACTGATTTGAAATTCTCCGACGGTTATAGGTGCGGCCGGATGGAAACAGCCGTCTGCCTGTCGTCCCATGATTCCATATTTCAGAAGAAATTCAATCTGGTTTCTGTAATAGGCGTTTCTGCCGGTCTGGACATCTTCTGACAGCTCGGGAAACAGCAGGCAGCTGTCATCTGTCTTTAATGCCTTCAAAACGTCTTGGCGGAAGTAATTCTCCGGAATCAGATTCCGGTGCAGCGCTTCCCGGGCAACAATACGGGCAAACTGCTTTGCAAGAGCTTCCTTATAGTGGGTTCCGTCGCATTTATTGTCCGGGTGGCCGTTGGCATAGCTGCCGGAATTTGTTTTGCCCGGTGTTTCACCCGCTTCAACGGAAAGGAAGAGGGCTTTGGCAGCTTCCCCACCCACATCTTCCAGGTATTGAATGCTTTCCTGATATAAATCAATAAAGGGAAGGCCGTGTCTGGCGGCAGCAGCCTTCAACAGTCCCGGGCAGTCAATGCTGTTTGATTTTGTAAAGCCTCCGTACACGATCCCGTCAGCTCCCGTGGCGTCGCCGTTAATGCGCGTCATGGGGGATACCAGAATCAGGCGGATGTCCATAAGGGCCGCGGCGGGTATAAAATATTCGTCCAGCCATTTTTGAAAAGTAGCTTCTGTATTGCCCCGTCCAAATCGTGCTTCCGGCCCGTCCAGTTCCCCTCTGGCCTCATCGTTGTGCCCGCTTTGCAGCAGCAGAATATCACCGGGGCGGGAATTCAGCAACAGGTCATTCATCCGTCCTTCCCGGTACATAGAGGACAGGGAGCGGCCGCCCATGGCATAATTTAACACGGAAACCTTATCCCGGTCAAAGAAGTCATCAAAGATCTGTCCCCATCCGGACATCAGGTTTTCTTCATATATATAAGATTTCACAGTGGAGTCTCCCAGAGTAAAGATGGTGGGGATGCAGGACGTGCTTGTCCGCGCCGGCAGGGAGCTGACACGGATAGAGGCTACGGAAACCTCCCATTCCGGGGCGGCAGGCTCAATTTCAACCTCAATATAGTCCCTTGGGTTTATGTAGTCATAGCTCCAGACATTTCCTGTGAAGCCTGCGGTATGAATCCTGGGAATCAGCATGGCGGCATCCCAGAAGGTCTTCAGGGCAATCTGCTCCGCGTTCATGCCGGAGACGGAAATAAGAGTCTGCTCCGGCCGGGACAAAACGGTTACCTCAATATGGTAAGCGCCGGGTGGCAGATCCATGCGAAAGGCCATGCCGATATTGTCATAAGCGTTTGCATTCCGGTGGCAGGCATGCTCAGGGCAGGGAGGCATAACAGCGCCTTTTTCTCCCTGTACAATCAATTCAGGGTAAAGGATCCTGACAGGCATGGAAGAAGTCTGTTTCAGATAACCGCAGCCTGCCTCGGGGGTATATAAGTCATAATTATGTCCGGTAAACAAGTAATTTTTTTCCATCTTTTCTCCTGTTGGTTAAAATGAATCCGCAGATTTCTTTTTACGGTAAGTGCCCGGCGTCATGCCCGTAATCTGTTTAAAGCGGCGGATAAAGCTGTTTTGGTTATAATATCCCACTTCCTCGGCAATGGCAGGCAGTGACAGATTGGTACTGACCAGCAGCCGCTTTGCCTTTGCAATCCGCAGATTGGCAATGTAGTTATTGAGGTTTTCGCCGGTATGGGATTTAAAAAACTGGCTCAGATAGGAACTGTTGATGTTCATGGCATCTGCAATTTTCTGTGCGGAAAAGTTACAGTCGTCATAATTCTGCATAATATATTGTTGTATCTGAGTCAGAAGGTCCGTGTTCTGCTCTTCCTCCGGCATAACGGAAGAAATCAGATCCTGAGTTACCTGATTAAAATATAGCCTGTAGCTGTTCAATGTGTCCGCATGGTACATAAGAAGCAGCGTGTTTGTACTTTGGTGCAGGGCCTCGGGGGGAAGCTCGTTCGTCAAGATACCGGTTATGGAATTGCAGAGGTTTTTGGCATAATCCGCATTCATTTTCTGTTCCGTAATATGTGTGAAAACCGTTTCTGCCTGCTGCCTGAAATTTTCGTAGTCCCCGCAGCGAATGGACATCCGCAGAGAGTTCAAATTTTCGGAAGGATACAGCAGCAGCGGAGTATCTATGAAATTCTCCTCCCGGTAAGTAATAACGGAGCCGTGTCCCAATACAAAGGAGTTGTGGAGGGCAAGGTCGGCTTCCAGACAGGAGGACTGATAGCCTTTAATTTCCCGGTAAATTCTGCCAATACCAATGGTCATGCTCATATCGTCCTCCAGCGCCATGTCACGCAGATTCCGGCACCGGGTCTCACTTTCCCCGCACACGCCGTCATCCATGGCAAGTATCACCACGTATTGATTTTCTTCAAAAAGCTCCCGGAAATATACCTCGTATTGATCGGAAAAGGCGGAGGACAGCAACCGCTCCAGCCAGTCGGCAACAGTGTGGTTTTCGGTCAGGATTCCCCGCAGCTGAATCATCAGTACCTGATAGTTAGGCCAGGTCAGCTTCAGATTCAGGGATGCACCGTCCTTGTTGAACTCCTGTACGGAGGATACATGTCCCTTAATCAGGGAAAAAAGCAGGGAATTCTTCAGGGAGCTCAACAATTTGCTGTTTTTTAAAATATCAATCTGGTATCGGCTTTGGCCGGAAAGATAGTCTAATACATGATTCAGGGAATCTATCTCATCCTTTTCCGTATATTGCAGTTCCAGCTTATCTGTCAGAATTTTTATTTTTTTCAGGGGAAGATAGTTCAGGCGCATATAGTACCAAATAGTAAAAATGCTGACAGCAGCGGCAATTGCCGTCACAGTAAGCAGCAGCATTCGAATGACACTCATGCTGCTGAAAGCCTCATCCTCGTCAATGCCATATACGTAGATCCAGTCATTTACCTTGGACTTCTGGATAAAGAGGACGTAATCCTCATTGTCTATCCGGAAGTGGGAGGCGTTGTCGGAGACGGCGGTTCACAGCTCCCTGGCCTGCTCCCCGGACGCAAATTCCAGAGAGCTGTATATCGATTCGCCGTTGGAAAGAATGGCGGAAAAGGAGGACTCGGAGGAAAGTACATCCAGGACCTCCGCCAGCTCCCGTTCTCTCACCCAGAACAGCATGGTAATATCCGGCAGGTTGGACAGGGCGTAGGGCGGGTTTATAAAGGTGATATAGGCATGGTACTGATGGGTTGCCGCGGAAGTATAGGAGGCCGACATGGTAACGTTGGTGGTGTAGGATAAAAACAAATTTTTGGGGTTTTTGACCGTAGGATACTGATATTCGTTCTTAAAGAACAAATCAATGGGATATACCCCGGTGGAGGTATAGATAAATTCGCTTTTGGGGTTCAGGAGGCCAATTTCTTCTATAAAAGAAGAAATTGCGGAATAGCTTTCCAGCTCGCTGATAATCTTTACATCGCGAATGGGGCTTTCGTCCATAATGTAATAAGAAATCAGGTTTTCGTTTGAATAAGCAAGCTGATAGCTTGTCTGGTAGAGCAGCTCCAGTTTCCCGTCCAGGGCTCCCGCAGTCTGCATAAGAGCTGTACTATGCGATTCTGTTATATTGGATTTCAGCAGGGGGAAGAGGTACAGGACTACGAAGAGTACTAAGATACTTAAGCATAATACCATGACAGACAAATAGGAAAATAAATATTTGTAAAAGGTTTTGGAATGTTTGGTAAACAAAACAAAATCTCCTCCATGAAATTAAAGGGGAACTAAAAAACCTGACAGATATATTATATATCCCTGCACGGCAAATAAACAAGAGAACAGATATATTCATTTTTTTAAGTGAAATTCGGAAAAAACAGTTCATAATAAAGGAATTTGCAGGAAATATACATTTTTTTAGTTTTTAAGGGGACAAAAAAATGAGGATAAATACGTCGCCTTGACCGTACTAAATAAAAAATTGAAAATTGCGTTATGCACAATGCCGGAAGTAAAATATAAAAAGAAAATAAAGTGTACAATTTGTACAAAGTGAAAAAAGAAAGGTGACTGATAAAATGAGGGAGATTACGGTTTCGCTTTTTGGGAAAGGTGACTTTGCGGATATTCAAAGTGCAATTGATTCCGTGGGGGAGGATGAAAAACAGACCACCATATATATAAAGGAAGGGGTATACCGGAACCGGGTCAATGTGAATAAACCCGGAATCCGAATGATCGGCCTGGGAAGGGTAATCATTTCCTATGGAATAGGGGCCGTTCACAGGGATGCTTACGGAAAAGAGTACGGAACCTTCCGCACGGAGACGGTGAGTATAGGGGCGCCGGATTTCAGTGCCGAGAACATTACCTTTGTCAACAGTGCGGGTCCCGGAAGCTTTGCAGGGCAGGCTCTGGCGCTCTATGTGCGGGCGGATCGCGTAAAGTTCCGCAGATGCCGTTTTATCGGCAATCAGGATACTATTTATACGGGGAATCCGGGGGAAGCAGGATTCCAATGCCGGAACGGGATAGAGCACAGACAGTATTATGAAGACTGTTACATAGAAGGTGATGTGGATTTTATTTTCGGCAACGGGACAGCGGTATTCAAAGGGTGCGAAATCTATTCCGTTGACAGGCATGAAAAGGAAGGCGGAAATAACGGATATATTACGGCAGCTTCCACGAATCCGGAAACAAAGTACGGATACCTGTTCCTGGACTGCCGGCTGACCAGCAGCGCCGCTAAGAATACGGTATATCTGGGCAGGCCCTGGAGGGACGCCGCCAACGTAATCTTTGCGGACTGTTACATGGGTGCCCACATCAAGCCGGAGGGCTGGCATAACTGGGGAAAGCCTGAGCGGGAAGAAACCTCCCGCTACAGTGAATGGGGAAGCACCGGCCCCGGCGCAGGGAACACCGGACGTGCGGCCTGGGTGAAGCAGGTCCCCGAGGAGGAGCAGAAAGCAATATCGCCGGAAACAATCTTACGCGGTGACGACGGCTGGGACATTAATAGGTGGTAAATGCAGAAGGAAAAGGCAGGATCTGTTATGAATTTTGGGAAAAAGAAAAAATGGCTCATAGGTGCGGCGGTTGTTCTGGTACTTGTGGGAGCGGGGCCGGTATTTGATCTGATTGGCAGCAGGAGAGAAATCCCCTCGATAGACCGGGAAGCCATGACGCCCCAGCGGGGTATGGAAAATGTTACCTATGGATATACCCAGGCATTGCAGGATTATGCAAAGGCCGGCCGCCGGGAAGGGACGGACAGGCTTACGCTGTCTGCCCGGGATGCCATCCTCGAGGGAGATGCCAGGCTTGAGGAAGCCGTGGATTACGAAGGCGGGGATATCATGGTTTACTCGGGAGAGAAGGATAATTCCGTGACTTGGGAATTTGAAATAGCTTCCGAAGGCCTTTATGAGGTTACGGTGGATTATCTGGCGATGGAAGGAAACGGGGCCAAGATACAGAGAACGGTTCTGATTGACGGCACCATGCCCTTCGAGGAGGCAGCCTCCATCAGCTTTTACAGGGTATTCCGGGAAGGGAATGTCACCTGGAACAGTATCGGTGACGAGGTCTGGCCCGTCCAGGAGGAGGATTGCATCTGGCAGAGTGTGGGACTACAGGACGGACAGGGATTTTTTGAAAATCCCCTTCTGTTTTACCTGGAGAAAGGGAAGCACAGTCTTACCTTCCGCTACATAGATCAGGCAATGGGCATCGGAAATCTTACCATAGCGGCGCCGGAGCCGGTGATGACTTACGCGCAGGTATCTGCCGAATATGAACGGCAGGGGTACAGGAATGCCTCCGAGGGCAGTAATGTCAAGATTCAGGCGGAGGACAGCTCCTGGAGAAACGATTCCGTGATCCGGCGGGAAAACAATGTGGATCCCAATGTGGAACCCTATGATTTAACCGTGAGACTGCTGAACACCGTGGGGGGTTACCGCTGGAGAGTGGGAAATCAGAGCGTTTCCTGGGATATTACTGTCCCGGAGAGTGGCCTGTACACCATAAACATGAAGACGGCCCAGTCCACCACCAACGGAATGCCCTCCTACAGAAAGATTACCATAGACGGCAAAGTTCCCTTTGAGGAAATGAAGCTCTACCAATTTGATTACAATAAGATCTGGTATGGCGAGACGCTTTCCGATAAAGAGGGGAACCCGTATCTTTTCTATCTGGAAAAAGGAACCCATGAGCTTACCCTGGAGGTAAAGCTGGGGGACTTTACGGAAATTATTGAGAGAACCATAGATGACCTGCAATATCTTTCCGACCTGACCCGGGAAATTACAAAGATTACCGGGACGGAACCGGATCCCAACTATGAGTATGAGCTGTACAGGAGTATGCCTGAGCTGTCGGATGAGATGGGATACGTAGCGGACAGGCTGGAGGAAACGGCAGGGCTGCTGGCGGTGATCAGCAACGAAAAGACCTCCATGGAGAATAATTACCGTACCATTGTGGATATGCTGCGGGAATTTGAGAAGGATGTGGATACCATTCCCAGGGCATTGAGCGAGCTGGATACGGCGTTGTCCAACATGGGAACCTATATCACCAGCATTCAGATTTGTCCCCTGTGTCTGGATTATATAGAGGTTACGTCTCCGGATACGGAGTTTGTGGTGCCCAAGACGTCCTTCCTGAAAAAAGCCTGGGCAACCACTGTGAATTTTGTGATGTCCTTCTTTAAGGATTATGACAGCATAGGCATGGTAACCGACGCGTCGGGAGAGCAGAAGGTGCTGGAGGTCTGGATTGCCAGGGGTGCTGACTGGGGTGAGCTTTTGAAGGAGATGGCGGACGAACAGTTTACGCCGGAGACAGGAATCGTCGTCAATGTAAACGTGATTCCCAGCGGACAGCTATCCACCGGCTCCATCAATACCCTGATGCTTTCCGTAACGTCAAATGATGCGCCGGATGTAGCCCTGAGTGTGGATTATAACCTGCCTTCCGAGTTTGCCTTCAGAGGGGCGGCGGTGGATCTTACGCAGTTTGAAGGATATGAGGAGCTGGCGGCTCAGTACTATAACACTATGTTTGAGCCCTACAGGTACAGCGGCGGCGTATATGCTTTTCCGGAGACCATGGACTTTACCTGTATGATTTACCGGACTGACATTATAGAGGATCTGGGGATAGAGATTCCTGAGACCTGGGATGATCTGCTGCAGACGGTTCTGCCTACCCTTTATGAAAACAGCATGACCTTTGCCTTTCCCGTGGACACTACTATATCCACTACTTCGCCCAGCGCATACAGGGGCTTTACCATGCTTCTGCTGCAAAAGGGCGGCGCGTATTACTCGGAAGACTTAAGAAGCAGTGCTCTTGACAGTGCAGTGGCTTATGACGCGTTCAAGATGTGGACTAATATGTACACAAATTATGACGTGGATGAACAGTCCAATTTCTTCACCAGAATGAGGACGGGCACCCAGCCCATCGGCATCGGCAATTATACTACTTATCTCCAGCTGTTGACCAGCGCGCCGGAGCTGTATGGCAGATGGGCCATAGCGCCGGTACCGGGAATGAGGCAGGAGGACGGAAGTGTAAATAATGTGGTGGGTACTATTTCCTCCACATCCTGCATGATTCTGGAGCAGTCCGATCTGCAGCAGGAGGCGTGGCAGTTCCTGCAGTGGTGGCTTTCCGAGGAAACCCAGGTAAATTACGGGAGACAGCTTGAAGCGCTGCTGGGCACCGGGGCAAGATGGAACACTGCAAACAAGGAGGCCTTTTACAGCCTTCCCTGGGACAGGGATGACGAGGCGGTTATCAAGGATTCCCTGGAGACGGCCATCGAACAGCCCATCGTTCCCGGCGGATACTTTACCGGGCGGCACATTATCAACGCCTGGAACAGAGTGTGCGTAAATAACGAAAATGTCCGGGACGCGCTGGAGAAAGCGGTAAAGGATATTGATGAAGAAATAATCAATAAAAGAAAAGAGTTCAATCTGGAACAGGAGGAGCCAAAATGAAGACAAAGCCCGGAATAAACGGAAAAGCCTGGATCAGGCGCAACAAGACAGGCTACCTGTTCCTGATGCCCTTTCTGGTATTATTCACCATATTTACCATCGTTCCTGTGGCGGTTTCCATGGGGACCAGCTTTACCAATTACAATATGATCCAGTCCCCCTCTTTTGTGTGGTTTGACAATTACCAGTACCTGATCCTGGATGATGACGTGTTCCTGAAGGCACTGCAGAATACCATGCTGTTTGCCCTGGTCACCGGTCCTATCGGCTATTTTGCATCCTTTTTCATGGCATGGATTATCACCCTGGTGAAAAGGGGAAAAGGATTCTTTTCCCTGGCCTTTTATGCACCGTCTCTGACCAGCGGGGTGGCCATGTCCACAATCTGGCTGATTATTTTCTCCGGAGACAGGTACGGGTACCTGAATAACCTGCTGCTGAAGGCGGGCCTGATTACGGAACCCATCCTTTGGACCAGCGATTCGAATTATGTGCTGAAGGTAGTAATGCTGATCTCGGTCTGGATGAGCATGGGTACAGGCTTCCTGGTATTTCTGGCCGGTTTTCAGAATATCGATCCTGCCCTCTATGAGGCGGCAAGGGTGGATGGAATCAGGAGCCGGTTTCAGGAACTCCGCTATATCACCTGGCCTCTGATGAAGCCTCAGCTTTTGTTCGGTGCCATTAACTCGATTGTAGGCTCCTTTGCCGTGTTTGACGTGGCAACCGCTGTGGCGGGAATGCCCAGCCCCAATTATTCGGCCCATACCATAGTGGCCCATCTGTACGATTATGCGTTTACCCGGTACAACATGGGATATGCTTCATCCGTGGCCATGATTTTGTTCCTGATTACCTTTGTGATGGGCCGTGTGTGTATGAGGCTGTTTAAGTCGGAGGAGTAGAAAGCGAATGAAAGCTAAGATAATAAGACGAAAAAAGATAAAATTTGGTCAGATTCTGCTCATTCTCCTGCTGGGAGCCCTGGTATGCTTCACCGGGCTGCCGCTGGTGGCTATGGTGTGCAGGGCGCTGATGTCCACAGAGGAATTATATATCTATCCTCCCAGGATTATCTGTCACAATCCCACGATGCAGAATTTCAGCGATTTGCTTACCTCGTTGAACGCATCGGTGGTTCCCTTTACCAGATATGTGTTTAACAGTATTTTTACCACGGTGGTGACGGTGGTGCTGAGCATCCTGGTGTGCAGCCTGGGTGCCTACGGCCTGACCAAGCATAAGCCGGCAGGGGCGGACGCAATATTTGCGGTGGTACTGGCAGCATTGATGTTTTCCACCCATGTGACCCAGATTCCCAATTACCTTGTGGTAAATAAGCTGGGACTTGTGAATTCCTATCTGGCGCTGATTATTCCCAAGATTGCGGTGGCGTATAACTTCTTTCTGGTAAAGCAGTTTTGCGAACAGCTGCCGGATTCCATTCTGGAAGCGGCCAGGATAGACGGCTGCTCGGAGCTTGGCATCTTCTGGAAGATTGCCATGCCCCTGTTGAAACCTGCATGGAGTACCCTGGCGGTGTTCTCCTTTGTGAATAACTGGAACGATTATTTTTCACCGTTGATTTTTATCAGAAGCGACGCCCTTAAGACACTGCCTCTGGCATTACAGACACTGGCCGGCGGCGCCGGTGTCGTGGCAAGGGCCGGAACCGTGGGTGCGGCCACTTTGATTACCACCCTGCCGGCAATTATTGTGTTTGCGATATTCAGGGGAAAGGTAATGGAGACCATGACTTATTCCGGAATTAAAAGTTGAGGAGGAGTGCTGCATGAAAGGAAAAAGAAAATTTAGATTCATCATAAGCAGCCTGCTTCTGAGTACGGTCCTTGCACTGATTCCCTCCGGGAATGTACTGGCGGCAGGGAGGACATATGTAGTGGACGAGGATGATAACCTGATGCCGGTTCCTGCGGCTTATGAGGTATATGACAGTATTTATAACCTGAAGGAATACGGAACTCTGAGCCACCCTCAGGACATACTGCTGGACGGGACGGATATTTATGTGGCCGATTCGGAAAATAACAGGATCCTGAAGATGGACAGAAGCGGAAATGTATTGCAGGAATATACGGAAGCTTTTGAACAGAAGCTGAAAAATCCCTGTGGAATCTTTGTGGACGGGGAAAAGAATATCTGGATTGCGGATACGGGAAACTTAAGGATTGTGGTGATCGATCAGGAAGGGAACAGCCTGGAGACCTTTGGCAAGCCGGATTCCAACCTGCTTTCGGAGACCTTCGCCTTTGATGCACAGAAGATCGCGCTAAACAGCATCGGCAATATTTATGCCTTAAAGGGCGCTAATCTGATGAGCATTGACAGGGCAAATAATTTTCACGGTTACCTGGGGGCGGTGGAAGTGGGCTTTTCCCTGAGCCGGCTCCTGGTCAGAACCTTCGGCTCCAGGTCACAGATTGAGAGAACCATGAAGCAGCAGCCTGCATCTTACTCCAATTTTATGATAGGGAACGACGGTATGATATACGGCGTGCTGGCCACCGGAGAAAAGAACCAGATCAGACGCCTGAATTCCGTGGGAAATAATACTTACCCTGAGGATACCTATGGGTTTTCCATTCGGCAGAAGGGAAAAAAGGAGCTGACGAAGCCGTTTTTTGCGGATATTACGGTAGCGGATAACGGGATACTGACGGTGGTGGACAAGAATACGGGACTGCTCTACCAGTATGACCAGGACGGTAATCTGCTGGCGGCTTTCGGCGGTATAGGCAGTTATGCAGGTACTTATTCCGTGCCCGTCAGCCTGGACGTGGATGACGAAGGGTTTCTCTATGTGCTGGACTACAGCGCGGGAACGGTGACCATCTTAAAACCCACGGAATTTATTACTCTGGTACATCAGGCCGTAACTCTGTATGATGCGGGAAAATATGCGGAATCTAAGGAATATTGGCAGAAGGTGGCGGAAATTGACTCTAATTACGCCCTGGCACATCAAGGTCTTGGGAAAGCCCTTTTCAAGGAAGAAAAGTACAAGGAATCCCTGGATCAGTATAAGCTGGGCGACGACAGGGAGGGGTACTCCCAGGCTTATTCCGAGTACAGGCACGAGCTGTTCCGGAAGAATTTTATCTGGGTGGTGATAGCAGCCTTTGCCATAGTCATCGGATTTTACAAGCTGATCTGCCTGGCGAAGGACAAGGCGAAGATATGGGCGCAGACAGCGCAGATGGGAGGTGACCTGCGATGAAAGAGGCGTTAAGACTATCGGTGATGGTTTTGTTTCATCCCATAGCAACCTTTGAGTACATAAAGAGACACAGGGAAGCCATCGGATATTGGATGATTCCGGTAATCATCTTTCTGGCGCTGGTGATGCAGATTATTTCCATATACGGTACTCATTACCCGTTGGCTACGGTAGATGTGAAAAATGCAAATATTTTGTTTGAGAGTGCCAAGGTATTCCTTCCGGTGGTGACCTGGGGGGTGGCGTCCTATGCCATGACCACTATTCTTGACGGGGAGACGAAGTTTCTGGAATCCATGCTTGCCATAAGCTATTCCATGATACCTTTTCTGATTATCGTTCCCCTGCTGACTCTTTTTTCAAGGATACTGGAAATGGGACAGAGCAGCCTGTATTACGGGATATATGGTGCAATGCTTTTCTGGATTGTGGCTATGTTCCTGATGGCCATGAAGGAGATGAATCATTTTACCCTGGGTAAAACGGCGGTGGTGACCCTGCTTTCTCTCTTTACCATGATGCTGATCTGGGCATCGGCGGCGTTGCTGTTTTCCCTGTCAATGCAGTTTATTACTTTTGTGAAGGAAGTAATCATGGAAGCGAGGTACCTGTTCGGATGAAAATAAGAAGGTTGATACAAGTCCTGCTTCTTTTGTCGGCTGTTTTCCTCTGTGCCTGCGGGGATTCAAATAATGAGCGGAAAACGGCGACTGTATCCTATGTTTCGGAAGGCAGCAGTGACAGCAGGATTGAAAACGATAGATATGAGCTGAGCCTGGAGGATAACTATTCCGTCATGATACTCCGGGACAAGGTGACAGGTGAAATCTGGTCCTCTTCCCCTACGGACGAGAATTTTGACAGAGAAGGCCTGAACCCGCTCTGGCAGAAAAGGACATCGTCGGTTTTCCAGATCGGATATACCAATATTGCCGCAGGTCTGGGCGTTATCAACAATGCGGCCCTGCTGCAGATGGAGTATACGGCGGCCGGCAGGCTGGACGGGGAAGTACTCTATGTGAGCTATGACCTGGTTCAGCCCGGAATCAAGCTGACTCTTGCATTTTCTCTGGAAGAGGACGGGTTTCGGGTAAAGATTCCTTATGATGGGATAGAAGAATACGGGGATACCTTTTCCCTGGTCAGTGTGGCGGTACTTCCCTTTATGGGGGGCGCTGCGGATGCCTCGGAAGGCTATTACCTGTACCCCGACGGCTCCGGGGCAATCATGGAATTTCAGGATATTGCCCATATCGGCGTCAGTAATTATTCCTACGAGATCTACGGGAATATGGAGAAATACGAGGAAATGTGTACCGAATTTGAACCGGAGCTTCCACAGGTGCTGCTTCCGGTATACGGTGTCAAAATCGGTGACAGGGGATACCTTACTGTGGTAACCCAGGGAGAAGCGGATTCCCGGATTACCATATCCTGCTCCACCAAGGTGATACCCCTTAACGGTATATACGGGGAATTTATTTACCGCCGGGGCTTTGAGGATGCCCGGGTAAAGACAAGCACCGTGTTGTCCTATGCCAGCGGCCTGATTGAAGGAGACAGGGAGGTATATTACCGGTTCCTGGAGAAGGGTGCGGCGGACTACAGCCATATGGCGGTTAATTACCGGGAATACCTGCAGGCGGAAGGCATCCGATACGGCGGGGACAGAGGAGAATTTCCCCTGATGCTGGACATCCTGATGGGAATAGAGGAAGAGGGGCTTCTCTTCGATGAGTTTAAGCAGACTACCAGCTTTGAGCAGGCGGAAAGCATGATGTCTGAGCTGGCTGCCGCCGGGACGGCGGGGCTGCAGATTAATCTGAAAGGGTATACAAAGGGCGGATATAATTCAGAGCCGCTGAAATTCAGTGTCAACAGTTCCATCGGCGGAAAAGGCGGACTGGACAGATTTCTGAAGGCAGCAGGGGAGGCCCGGGTGCCGGTTACTCTGGATATGAATCTATTGAATGCCTGGGACAGGAAGGGTGGATTTTCCACCCGGACAGATATTATTTATCTGGGAAATTATACGGTTCTGACGGATCAGGACAAATCTCTGTTTTTATTAAGTCCCGAAGTAGCCCTGGAGAGGATGGAAAAATTTACCGGAAAGGCGGGCAGCTTTGAGATTTCCGGCTACTCTCTGAGCGGAGTGGCGGATGTGCTGGCTTATAATTACAATGACGGTCATCGCTACAGTGCGGAGGACACCATTGGAATCTGGCGGGAAATGCTTCAGAAGCTGAAGGGAAATGTCCCGAAGGTGACGGTGACCGGAGGAAACGGTTATGTGTTCGGCTATGTGGACTGCATGAAGGATATACCGGGCGAGGATCTGGGCTTCCGTTATACTACCAGAAGCGTTCCCTTTTATCAGATGGTGGTACACGGCATGGCGGATTACACCATGAAGGCCGGGAATCTGTCCGGCGATCTGGAAACGGCAATGCTGAAGTGGATTGAATATGGCTGTGTTCCCTATTTTGAGCTGACGTATGAGGGGTCAGAGGACCTGATGCACACTTCTTACAATCAACTGTTTACCTCCAGGTATGACGGCTGGAAGGAGGACGTAATCAGGCTGTATAAGGAGATGAAGGAGGCTGTGGGCGGGCTGCGCAGCCTGACGATGGAAGAGCATGCGGATCTGTCCGACGGCCTGTACCGGGTTACCTACAGCGACGGAACCAGGGTTTATGTGAACTACTCGTATGACGAGCGGAAAGCGGACGGAATTACGGTTTCGGCCAGAGGCTATCAAGTGGTGAAGGGGGAAGAGCCATGAAAGGTAAAAAGCTTCATATGACAATCAACCGCAGAAGAGGGATTGAGGCATTTATATTTCTGCTTCCGTGGCTCATTGGAATCTGCCTCTTTTTCATCTACCCGATTTTCGTTTCGGTGAGGCTCAGCTTCAGTGAGATCACCAAGTTTAAGGGCTTCATTATGGAGTGGGTGGGCCTGAGTAACTATAACTACATTTTCCTGTATGATACAAAATTTGTGCCCACTTTCTTACAGGTGATGGCGGATACGCTGTTGAATACGCCTATTTCACTGGTTTTCTCGCTGCTGATTGCCATACTGATCAACCGGCCCATGAAGGCCAGAGGGTTTTTCCGGACAGTATTTTTTATTCCGGTGCTGCTGGGCAGCGGCTATGTCATGAAACAGCTGCTGGGCATGGGGGCCGATACTACCAGTATCACCCAGGGAATCATGGTACCGGAGCAGATGCTGGATTTGCTGGGACCTACCTTTTCCCCCATTGTACAGTCGGTGCTGGACCGCATTACCATTGTGTTCTGGAAATCGGGAGTGCAGATCGTGCTGTTCCTGGCGGGGCTTCAGGGTATTTCCTCCTCCCTGTATGAAGCGGCGAAGGTGGATGGGGCCACTCAGTGGGAGATGTTCTGGAAGATAACACTGCCGTTGATTTCGCCGGTGATACTGTTAAATTTCGTGTATACCATGGTGTCGTTCTTTACGGACTCCAACAATGCACTGGTGGATTATATTGTCACACAGATTTTCACGAATCAGCAGTTTGAATACGGCGCCGCTATGAGCTGGGTATATTTTATATTTTCCTTTACAATCTGTATGGTGGTAATTGCCATACTCAGGAAGCGGACCTATAACATGGGAGAAAAGATTTAAATGCCGCTTGCGCGGCGGAATGAGAGGAAATATGAGATTAAAATTAGAAAAGCTGTTGGTGGAAGGCCTGACGGCACAGAGGAAGGAGACGGGAAAGAGAAAGGCAAAAGGTTTTGTGGTTCGTCTGCTGTTTTACCTGGTGGTCTGTGACCTGGCATTTGTATTTCTGTATCCTTTTATTACGGTGATTGTGGATTCGCTGAAAACGGACAGCGATATTGTCAATATTACCGTGAAATGGCTTCCCAGCTCACCGGAGTGGAACAATTATGTGGTGGCATGGAAGAGGCTGAAGTACGTTCAGTATTTTACCAATTCCATGGTGGTCTGCGGTTTTTCCACCCTGGGGCATGTATTTGCCTGCTCCTTTGCGGGGTATGCCTTTGCCAGATACAATTTCAGATTTAAAAACATATTGTTCGGGCTGGTGGTGCTGACTATGCTGGTGCCTGCCCAGGTGTTGATCTTTCCTCTCTATATGCAGTATTCCAACTGGGGCTGGATCAATACCTATCTGCCGCTGATTGTGCCTACCTTTTTCGGCTTTGGCTTAAGCGGAGGCTTTTTCATCTTTTTGTTCCGCCAGTTCTTTGCGGGGCTGCCCTATGAGATGGAGGAGGCGGCCAGGATTGACGGCTGCGGCGCCTTTAAGACTTTTTTCCGCATTATGATACCCATGGCGAAATCTTCGGTTCTTGTATGCTGTGTGCTTTCCATCGTGTGGCATTGGAACGATTACTTTGAGCCGGGGGTTTACGTGACAAATATCGATAAGATGCTCCTGCCCAGCAGGCTGCCGGTTCTTTACAGTCTGTTGAATGCGGAACAGTTTGATACGATTCATGTCAACGAGCTGGATAATATTATTTTCAACGAGGCCATGCTGATGGCAGCTACGTTCCTCGTGATTTTGCCAATATTGATTATTTATTCTATTCTGCAAAAAAAGTTTATGGAAGGAGTGGAGAGGTCAGGACTTACCGGAATCTAAAGAAGCAAATTACCGCTTCCTCAGAGTCTCCGGCGCGGGAAACTTTCCCTGAAAGGGAGGAAACGTGCAGAATGGATAAATATATATAAAACAGGTAACAGGATTAAAATGTTAGGAGGATTTAGTATGAAATTCAGTAAAATGAAAAAAGCAATTGCACTGGCAAGCGTGCTGACAATGGTACTTCCGCTGGCAGCCTGCGGCGGCAAGGACGGAGGCAATTCCTCACAGGGAAGTGACAGTCAGAGCCAGAGCCAAAGTCAGGAATCCAATAGCGGCAGCACCGGCGGAAACGAAAGCAGCAGCCAGCAGTCGGAAGCCCAGGAGAAACCGGAAGCATCTTACCCGGATGACGTGACACTTACATACTATCTCAGAGGCGGCACAGCAGAATACGAGCCTTATCTGTATAAGGACCTGGTGGGTATGCAGAAAATCCAGGAGGCTACCGGCATTACCCTTGATTATGAGGTGGTCTGCGGGGACAGCGACGCTATTAAGACACAGTATCTTGCCATGATTCAGAGCGGCAAATATCCTGATGTCATTCAGTGGCTGCATAAGGAGTCCTATAACGGCGGTGTGGACCAGCTGTACAACGACGGCGTTATTATCGAGCTGAACGACCTGATTGAAAACCATATGCCCAATCTGAAGAAAATTCTGGATGAGCATCCTAACCTGGCAAAGGATATGATGAACGACAATGGGCAATACTTATACTTTACCAAGCTGAATCCGCTGGAAAGCCAGGATGACCTTGTGGGTATCTGTAATTTCGGTTTCCTGATGAGAAAGGACTGGCTGGAAAACGTGGGCTTAAACGCTCCTACGACGATTGACGAGTGGTATGAGGTCCTGAAGGCGTTCAAGACCCAGGATCCCAACGGCAACGGCATTGACGACGAGATTCCCTTTGACGCAGGCGCTGCGGGTCTGAATTTGTTCTATCCCGCATTCGATATTCTGAACGGAATTTATGTGGATCCTGCTACAGGCAAGGTAGGTTACGGCCCGTACAGCGAAAATTACAGAGAGTTCCTGACCACCATGAACAAGTGGTATTCCGAAGGCTTGATCGGCAATATCTGGGCAGAGGAAGGAAGCTTTGCCATTGCTGACGGCGGCTCTACGGATGAGCATATTTACGGTGATATTGCAGGCTCCTGGAAGGGTCTTGCAAATAACTGGGAGCAGAGGCTGCCCGGTATCCTGGAGAAGAACCCCAATGCGGATCTTGTGGCATGTATCTGGCCTTATTCCACAATGAGCTCCGGTGTGCAGTATACGCCCAATACCTATTATTCCACCATTGACAGAACCACTACCTGTATCTCCGTGGACTGCAAGTACCCTGAGGCCGCTGCAAAGCTGATTGATTATATGTACAGCGAGGAAGGCGGAATGTATCTGACCTGGGGTGTGGAAGGTGAAACCTACTCAACCGATGCAAACGGCAAACATGAATGGACCGATTACGGCAATGAAGTAATTGAATATTATGACGGCAGTTTTCCGAGAAAGTTTACTTATGCAATGGCGCATGTAAGCTTCCCCAGATTCGGTCAGAATGATGTAAGCAATACTTATGGTGATGAATATGCCAATGCCTGTGACATCTGGTCAAAGTGTGACGTTTCCCTGATTTACCCCGGGGCAATTGCCATCACGCAGGATGAGCTGGATGCGGCAATCGGTGCAGAGTCGGATATGGGTGATTACATCAGCGAAATGCAGATGAAGTTTATCACCGGCGAAGAGCCCCTGACGAATTATGACACCTACCTGGAAGAGCTGAAGAAGAAGGGCGTAGAGGATTATATCAAAGTTTATCAGGACGCATACGACAGATATAATGCAAGATAAATAAAGATATGATATAATAGCCGCAAAGGAAAAACAAGCGACGCGTAGCGCCATTTGTTTTTCCTGCGGCATTAACGAGAAAGCGTTTGACGAAGTCAAACAGAAAGTGCAATGCGAACGAAGTTCGCATTCAGCATGAGCTTTCGAGTATAAGCCGCAAAGGAAAGAATGCGTTTTTTTGAGGGGAAGGGATATAATAGAGTTTGTTAATGGAATCCTGTTCTGGATTCTATTACAGATAACGTAACGGACATTCGGATTCGTGGGTAAGTTCACGAATCCGAATGTTGATATTAGCGTTTTTCACGGGCGGACCTGTCCGCCTTGGGATTGTGGGTCGCGGGAAAGCCGAGACATGGAGGTTAGTATGAGAAGGTTATTGGCGGTATGCGGGGCACTCATTCTATTGGCTGGAAGCCTGACGGGGTGCGGGGGGAGCGGTGAGGAGCCTGTGCCGGAGGAAATTGTATGGGTGCTTCTGGAGGAGGACGAGAAGCTGTACAATAGCCTTGCGGGTATAGAAAAGATTGAAGAAGCCACAGGGGTCAATATAACTTTTAAACTGATGACAAAGGAAGAATACAATTATATGCTGGCTTCCGGTAAGTATCCGGATGTGATGGTGGCATATCTCTACAACGGGGAAGTTCTGGATTTGTTTAACAGGGGAGTTGCAATAGAGGTTTCCGAGCTGGTGGAAAATAACTCCACATTCCTGAAGGCGATTTATGAGGAAAATCCGGATATTTACCAGGAGGCGCAGACGAATGACGGGAAGCTGATTTATTTTCCTTCCCTGAATCCCATGAAGTCCGATGAGGATTTCTACCGTCTGGCATATTCCGGTCTGCTGATCCGCCAGGACTGGCTGGACCGGCTGGGTCTTGAAATACCCACTGATATAGAGGAATGGCACAGTGTGCTGACGGCATTTAGACAAAAGGATCCCAACGGTAACGGAATAGCGGATGAGATTCCCTTTGATGATTTTCGTTATCAGTTATTTGCGGCTTCTTTCGGGGTTTTCGAGGGAATATTACTGAACAGCGAAAATCAGGTGATTTACGGGCCGATGGAAGACGGATACAAAGAGTTTCTGCAGACTATGAACCAGTGGTATGAAGAAGGGCTGATTGGGCAGAGCGCCGTCACCGGATCCAGCAAGTGGAGTGATGCCAATATCATCAATGATATTTCCGGTTCCTTTTACGGCCTGGACAATGCCTGGAGGATCTATCTTCCGTCCCTGCTGGAAACCAACGGGGAGGCGGCACTGACGGCGGTTCCCATTCCAAAGGCGAAGGACGGGAAATGTTATTCCTCTACGGCGAATCTGAAAACCCATATCCGGAACCAGGTAACCGTGATTACCAGCGCATGCAGGAACCCGGAAGCCGCCATGAAGGTGATTGACTATATGTACAGCAAGGAAGGATCCGATTATCTGACCTGGGGAATCGAGGGGGAGACTTATCAGGTCGGTGCCAACGGTGCAAAATATCTGCTGCCCGAAGCCCTGGAGCTTGCGGAGGATGGGTACATGAACCTGCATCACGTAGCCATCGGCCATGTGGCATTTCCGAAGTACGATGGGGAGACGGTGGTACTGCAGACTTATCCGGAGGAACAGCTTATTGCCGAGAAGATTTGGGCAGACTGCGATACTTCTCTGATTTATCCGCCGAATATTTTGTTTCCGGCCAAGGATCGGGAAAAAGTCAATGAACTGCTTCCTGAAATCGGAAAGTATGTGGAAGAAATGCGCATGGCTTATGTGACAGGGGAAAAATCTCTTGATACCTTCGATCAATTCCGGGCTGCACTGGTGGAAATGGGGATAGAAGAGGTCATTGAAATATATGGTAAAAATTACAAAATTTATCTGGAGAAGGGGGCGCCCCGCTGAGGCGTACAGGTGAAAAGACATGTTTTCGTGGGAAAAGGGAAAGCCGGAGGCCTATGGAATCCCGGCAGATGCAGTGGCGGAATTTGAAAACCAGGTATTGTCGGCGGGAATACACCTTCATGGCTTTATGTTCCTGCAGGGCAGGAGCATCCTGGCGGAAAAATATTACGAGCCCTATGGACAGAGATCTCTGCACCGGATGTATTCCGTTACCAAAAGCTTTGTAGCCCTGGCGGTGGGACTCCTGGAGAAGGAAGGGAAAATAAAGCTGGGGGACAGGATCTGCGATTACTTTCCGGAGTATACGGAGCACACGGAAATTTATCCCTGGTGCGGGGAAATGACCATAGAGGACATGCTTTCCATGCGGACCTGCTATGGTTCTACCACCTATAAAATCTATGACTCGGAGGACTGGACAAAATCCTTTTTCCGGGTAGAGCCGGATCATATTCCGGGCACGGTATTTTCTTATGATACCTCCTCTTCCCATACCCTGGCGGCATTGGTGGAGAAGCTGACAGGAAAGAAAATGCTGGATTATCTGAGGGATGAAGTCTTAAGGGAGCTGGGATTTTCCGAGGAGGCTTATGTAATACCGGACGGAGTGGGGGTTTCCCAGGGGGGAAGCGGCATGATGAGCACCCTGCGGGATGTGGCCTGCGCGGCATATCTGTGCAATCATTACGGATGGCTGGAGGGCAGGGAGCTGCTGCCGGAGGCGTACATAAGGAAGGCGACATCCAATCTGGTGCCCACGGATCTGCAGCCTGTGCAGGATGAACAGTGCGGTTACGGTTATTTCTTCTGGATGCCCCGGGAGGAAGGCTTCTGCATGTACGGCATGGGAGGGCAGCTGGCGCTGTGCTTTCCGAAGAAAGACTTCTGCCTGCTGACCATGGCGGATACCATCGGAAATCAGGCCGGACTGCAGATTTTATATGACTGCTTTTATCATTTTGTGTATCCGTATCTGCAGGAGAGGCCCCTGGACAATCCAAGAGCCTTTGCGGAAGCCTGGGATACCGGGAGGCCTGCAGGGATGGAGGAGGCAGCGGGAAGGTATCGTTTTTATCCCAACGCCATGAATCTTACGTCTCTGGTGTACGGCAGACGGGGTGAGGAGTCCCGGTCCGGCAGGGAAGAGATGGAGCTTTGCCTGGTCAGGGGTACGGACGAATACCGCTTTTTCTATTATGTGGGTGCCTGGAAAGAGGGAATTTTTCCCGGTTCCCAAATGCGGTGCCGGTGTCGGGGTGACTGGAAGCAGGGGCATCTGATTTTCCGGGTTCACCTTGTGGACGAGGAACAGGGCCACCTGATTCTTGATGCGGCGTTCCGGGACCAAAGGCTCGGCGTGCGTGTGGGAAGCACCAATGAGCCGTATTTTAAAGGATTGCGGGGATTTGCATCGGCATGGCCGGAGCAGCTCGGGAATCCGGAATAAAACCAATGCAGGGGGAGAGACATGACATTAAAGGAAGCTGTTTTACAGCAGGATATAGAGCAGGTAAAGGAAATTCTCCGCTGGACGCCGGGTGCGGTCAATGAGCCGGACGAGGAAGGGATCCCGATCCCCTTTCTGGCAGCCGGAACCGGAAGCCTGGAAATTGTGAAATATCTGGTGGAATATTCCTACGCCAGTATGAATACCGTGGATGCCTTAAACAGGAATATTCTGCATTACGGAGCTTTATCCGGAAATGTGGAGCTTTGCCGCTATCTGGTGGAGCGGGTGGGCATGAAGATTACGGGAGGGGACAGGAATCTGCTGACTCCTTATGATATTGCCCACACCAGAGGCTACAGGGAATTGGAGGCGTTTTTTGCGGAGAAGGTGGGGGCCGTCTATGAAGATATGTATCATAATCCCATTCGGACGGGAATGTATCCTGACCCTTCCATTGTCCGGGTGGGGGAAGATTATTATATGGTGAATTCTTCTTTTATCTTTTTTCCCTGTATACCCATCTCCCATTCCAGGGATCTCCTTCACTGGAAAATCATCGGACATGCCATTACCAACCCGGATTGGGCCGGGCTGGCCGGCCTGGAGGGGGGCAGGGGATATTGGGCGCCGGATATTTCCTATGACAACGGGATCTTTTATATCACGGCAACACTGCGCCTGAATGACGGAGGGCCGGTATACCGCAGACAGATGGTGGTAACCGCATCCAGACCGGAGGGGCCTTACGGGAAACCGGTCTATCTGGAAGAGGACGGCATAGACCCATCCATTTTCCATGAGGACGGCAGACATTATATGCTGCTGAACCGGGGAGCAAGAATTTTTGAAATCAGCGCAGACGGCTCCAGGCAGTTATCCGAGGCGAAGCTGTTGTACTACGGAGATCAGAAACGGGCACCGGAGGGTCCGCATCTGTTGAAAAAGGACGGCTTTTATTATCTGTTTATGGCAGAGGGCGGAACCGGGACGGGGCACAGGATTACGGTGATGCGCTCCCGGGAGCTGATGGGCTTGTACGAGCCCTGCCCTTATAACCCGATTATGCGTCAGCAGGATCCCCAGGCCGGGCTTCAGCGGGCGGGGCATGGGAAACCGGTGCTTGCCGCAGACGGAAAATGGTATATGGTATACCTTTGCGGGAGGTGTCTGGAGGGGAAATGGAGTATGCTGGGCAGAGAGACCGCGCTGGATCCCGTTACCTGGACCGCAGACGGCTGGCCCATTGTAAACGGGCTGCAGGGCCCCGGCGTACTGCAGATAAAGCCGGGGCTGGGGGAGACTGCCGGCGATAAAGAGACATGGCAGAACGGCGGTATATGGAGAGATGATTTCCGGGGGCCGAAGCTTTCCGGGGAATGGATGACGCCCAGGGAGCCGGAGCGGGACGGCATCTGCCTGAGGCAGGAAAGACTGATCCTGAAAGGAAGCCGTTTCCCCTTATCCCGGGTGGAAGCCCGCAATATTCTGCTGCGCAGACAGACGGCCTTTTGCTTTGATGCCTGGACGGAATTTGAGATGCCTGAACTGAAGCCGGGACAGGAGATCGGCCTGACCTGTTACTATGACGAAAATACCTGGGTGTGTTTTGGGGCTGTGGGGACGGCAGGGCCGGCGGAACTGATCGTAAAGGAACATATAGGGGACGAGGACAGAGTGTTTCGGGCAGGGGAAATCCGTACAGAACAACCGCTTCAGCTGGGAGTGGAGACCAGGGGGCTTGTAAGGCGTTTCCTGTATCGGACAGAGGAGGGAAAGGCGCAGCCGGTACATATTCTGGAGAATGTATATTACCTTTGCAGCGAAGGCATAAAAAAGGGAAAACGGTTCACGGGGGCCATGGCAGGACTGTATGTGTACGGAGGGGATGAGGACTGCTACGGAGTGTTTCGGTATTTTGAGTACAAAGAGGAGAAACGGAATAATGAAGAATATTAGAGAATTTGAAGCCTGTTATACTGCGGAGAGAGGCTGGACCGGGGCCTTTGAAGAGGCCGTTGCCGCGCTGGACCGGGAACAGGGAGGGACAATTCTGGTGCCGTCCGGTATCTATGAGACGTATTCCATAGAATTAAAGAGTAATATGACATTGTATCTGGAAGCGGGGGCGGAACTCAGATTCCTGCAGAACTGGCAGGGCTATAAGGTGGTTCGGTCGGAATTTGAAGGGAAGAAGGAAGACCTTACCATGCCCTGTATTTATGCTCACGACGCGGAGAATGTGACTCTCTGCGGCTATGGGACTTTGAACGGACAGGGGGATTACTGGTGGGAAAACAGGGGAAATATTCCTCAGGGCCGTCCTTTTCTCGTCTGCTTTGAACGTTGCAGCCATGTGAAGGTGCTGGATGTTAAGCTGGTGAATTCTCCGGTCTGGACGGTTCATCCGCTGTATTGCAATGATGTGGAGATCAGAGGCATAACCATACGCAATCCCAAGGATTCGCCAAACACGGACGGAATCAACCCCGACGGATGCTGTAATGTCAGGATAGCGGACTGCCTTGTGGATGTGGGGGATGATTGCATTACCTTAAAGTCCGGTACGGAGGATACGCCGGTAAAAATGCCCTGTGAGAATATTACCATAACCAACTGCAATATGGTTCACGGGCACGGAGGTGTGGTAATCGGGAGCGAAATGAGCGGCGGAGTGCGCAACGTGGTGATTTCCAACTGTGTTTTCCAGGACACGGATCGGGGAATCCGGGTAAAGACCAGGAGAGGGAGAGGCGGGTCCATGGAGAGTATTTTGATTTCCAATGTGATTATGGACCGGGTAATGTGCCCTTTTGTGTTTAATATGTACTACAGATGCGGTATGAACGGTGGCAGCTATAAGGATAAGTCTGCCCATGAAGTGGACAATTCCACTCCGTCCATCCGAAATATCCAGATTCAGGGCTGTATGGTGACCGAGGCCTCCGCGGCGGCGGGCTTTTTTTATGGACTTCCGGAGATGCCGGTGGAAAATGTGGTGATTTCCGACTGCAGCATAGGAATGAAAGAAGAAGCAGAAGGCGGATATCCGGGTATGATGGAGGATATTCCCAAAATGTCCCGGGAGGGAATTTATATGCGCAATGCCAGAAATGTGGTGTTTCGGAATGTGAGGGTGCAGAACTGTCAGAATTCCGCGGGAGGGACGGAGCCCTGGAACGTGGACGAATCGGTGGAGTACACAAGACAATAATACGGGGAGGATCAATCATATGGACAAGGCACAGATTAAAAAAATGTGGATAGCGGACCAGGGAGACGGCACATACAGCAACCCGATTTTGTATACGGATTATTCGGATCCGGATGCAGTCAGGGTGGGGGAAGATTACTTTTTAATAGCGTCCAGCTTTTGCAATACACCGGCGGTGCCGCTGCTGCACTCCAAGGACCTGGTAAACTGGAAGGTTATAAATTATATCATGGAGAATTTTCCCTATGAGGGATATGAAAAGGTCAGGCACGGCTGTGGGGCATGGGCGCCTTCCATCCGCTTTCATGAGGGCGTTTACTATGTTTTCATTCCGCTGCCGGACGAAGGGATTGTGGTGTGCCGCACAAAAGACCCCTGGGGAAGATGGAGCGGGCCGGAGTTTATCAAGAAAACAGTGGGCTGGATTGATCCCTGTCCTTTCTGGGACGAGGACGGAAAGGCATATATGGTAAATGCCTTTGCCAGGAGCCGCATCGGCTTTAAGAGCTATCTCTATATTTCTCCCATAGAACCGGATTGTTCCGACGTGCTGGACGACGGACAGTTTGTCTATGACGGCCATGCCACCCAGCCCACCATTGAAGGGCCCAAGCTGTACAAGCGGAACGGGTATTATTATATATTTGCGCCGGCAGGAGGAGTGAAGGAGGGCTGGCAGACCGTACTGCGCGCCAGAAATATTTACGGCCCCTATGAGGAAAAGATTGTGCTGCACCAGGGTGGATCTCCCGTAAACGGGCCTCACCAGGGAGCGTGGGTGGATACTCCCTCCGGCGAGGATTGGTTCCTGCATTTTCAGGATGTGGGAAACCCGGGGAGGATTGTTCACCTGCAGCCCATGCGCTGGGAGGATGACTGGCCGGTGATCGGCGTAAATGATGCAGATGGCTGCGGAGAGCCTGTGCTGCGTTACAGGAAACCGGAGACAGGCTGGGTCTGCCCCCCCGATGCACCGGAGGACAGCGATCTTTTCGATGGGACAAGGCTGGGTCTGCAGTGGCAGTGGAACGGAAATCATGAGGAAGGCTGGTACAGTCTCGGGGAAGGGAAGCTGACATTGTATGCCCGGCCTGCGGAGGAGGCCGCGCAGCTCTGTGACGTAAGCAATCTGCTGCTTCAGAAGTGGCCGGCACCGGAATTTCAGATTACGGCCAGCCTGTATTTCGGGCAGATGGCAGAAGGTGATGTGGCAGGCATGGTGTCCCTGGGAGGGTGTTACACAGCTCTTGCCGTATGTAAAAAAGGCGGGAAACTCATTTTGCAGCAGAGAACAGGCAATTGGAATAAGGCGGATGAGGCCAGGGAGGTATTGGAGATTCCGGCAGGGGAGCATATGTATTTCCGCATGCGGGTAAAAGGGGCAGAAGAAGTCTCCTTTGAAGTCAGTACCGACGGAGAGCATTTTCAAGCCGCCGGGCGGACCGTACAGGCTACGCCGGGCCGCTGGGTAGGCGTGAAAGCGGGACTGTTTGCCCTGAACGAGCAGGGCAGGCAGGACGGCAGAATTCTGGCGGATTATTTTATATTTGCATAAATGCAGCGAATTATAGTAATAATATCGGCTTCTTTCTTGCATTTTGGCATTGACAGGTGTATGGTTATCATATCCGGTCATGGGAATTGTGAATTTCAAAATGGGTACGGATATAATCAACATAAAGGAGGAGTGAGCATCGATGAACAGGATTTTCTGGGCAGGGGACTCCACGGTACAGACAAATGACCGCACAACCTATCCTCAGAACGGAATCGGTCAGGTATTTCCTATTTTTATCAGAAAGGAATACTGTGTATGCAACCATGCGGTAAACGGGCGCAGCACAAAGAGCTTTATAGACGAGGGAAGGCTGGAGGCCATAAAGGAACAGATCGGGGAAGGTGATTTTCTGTTTATTCAGTTTGGGCATAACGATGAAAAGGCACAGGATCCGGCACGATATACGGAGCCCCATTCCTCCTTTATCGACAATCTGGGGAAATTCATTCAGACAGCCAGGGATAAAGGGGCGCATCCGGTGCTGATTACACCGTTGGAGCGCAGATGCTTTACCGATGAATGGCACCTGGGTCCCGGGGAGCATTTGGAATATGTGGAAGGAATGAAAGAGGCGGCGGAGAGATTTCAGGTGCCGTTAATAGATCTCTATGCCATGAGCCGGCGTGAACTGGAAAAGGCCGGCGAGGTAAGAAGCCGGGGCTGGTATATGTATTTTCCGGAGGGCTATTATCCGGAGCATCCGGCGGAAAGCAGGGATAATACCCACCTGCGCCATGACGGAGCTGCGCATTTTTCCGGTTTGATTGCAGCCGGATTAAAGGAGCTCGGAGGAATTTATGCGGGGCTGCTGTTAGATTTTTAACGGTGGCCTGTTTTGTAAAGAGGTTAAAGATGAGTGAAAGAAAGTATACGTCGGGACAGCTGATAAAGCGGTTTCTTCCATATTACAGAAGACATGCAAAGGTTTTGTGCATGGATCTTTTCTGTGCCGCGCTGACTACGATTTGTGAGATTGTACTGCCCCTGATTATCCGGTTTATTACGAATCAGGCTACACAGGATATAGCGCTTCTGACCGTGGGAGTGATTGCAAAGCTGGGTATTCTTTATCTGGTGCTGCGGCTGATCGATGTGGGGGCATATTATTACATGTCCTATACGGGGCATGTCATGGGTGTGGATATGGAGACGGATATGCGGAGGGATGCCTATGCCCACCTGCAGAAGCTCTCCAATACCTACTACAATAATACAAAAGTAGGACAGATCATGGGACGTATCACCAATGATCTGTTTGATGTGACGGAATTCGCCCACCACTGCCCGGAAGAGTTTTTCATTGCCGGCATCAAAGGAGCTGCCTCCTTCATTATACTTTGCTCCGTCAATGTGCCGCTGACGGTAATCATTTTCTGCATTATTCCTGTCATGACCATAGTCTGTGGGAAGCTGAACTTACGGCTCCGGGCATTGTTTAAGCAGCAGAGGGTTCAGATCGGTGAGCTGAATGCCCGGATAGAGGACAGCCTTTTGGGACAGAAGGTAGTAAAAGCCTTTGCAAATGAAGATATAGAAAACGAGAAATTCGAGCAGGACAATCAAAAGCTGTATCAGATCAAAAAACATGGCTACCGGTACATGGGACTATTCCACTGTTCTACCCGGCTGTTTGACGGGATCATGTATCTGGCCACGCTGGTGGTGGGAGGACTGTTTGTGATGAACGGTGCCATCAACCCCAGCGATCTGGTGGCTTACATCATGTATGTGACTACGTTTATTGCCACCATCCGAAGGATTATCGAATTTGCAGAACAATTCCAACGGGGCATGACGGGTATAGAGCGCTTTCTGGAGATCATCGACGCGGACATTGAAATATTTGACGAGCCGGGAGCAGTGGACCTGCTGGAGCCCGATGGGAATATTGTGTTTGAGGATGTGAGCTTTGAATATCCGGACGATCATAATCAGGTCTTCCGGCATTTGAACCTGAGTATCCGGTCAGGGGAAAAGGTTGCACTGGTAGGACCATCCGGCGGCGGAAAGACTACACTGTGCAACCTGATCCCCAGATTCTATGATGTGACGGAGGGAAATATTTACATTGACGGTAAAAATATCAGGGATCTGACACTGAAAAGCCTGCGCCGGAATATTGGCGTGGTACAGCAGGACGTATATCTTTTTTCCGGTACGGTGTTTGATAATATTGTATACGGAAGGCCGGGAGCCTCCATGGAGGAAGTGACGGAAGCGGCAAAAAGGGCCGGGGCGCATGATTTCATCATGGAGCTGAAGGATGGCTACCATACATATATCGGAGAGCGGGGAGTCAAGCTGTCCGGAGGACAGAAGCAGCGGATCAGTATTGCCAGGGTCTTCCTGAAAGACTCTCCCATCATTATTCTGGACGAGGCGACTTCCGCGTTGGACAATGAGAGTGAATATGCCGTGGCGAAATCCCTGGCAGCACTTTCCCAGGGACGCACGACACTTACCGTGGCCCACCGGCTTTCCACGATCCGTGGCTCTGACCGCATTATGGTGCTGACGGAGGATGGCATTGCCGAGGAGGGCAGTCATGAGAAGCTGATGGAAAAGCAGGGAATCTATTACAATCTGTATCAGATGGCTAATGAAATGAAGTAGAAAGGCTGCATTTGCTTATGCTCACTAAAATGACTTTAAAACACGAAACGGGTGATACCATTTACCAGCGGGGCGAAGAGCTGTATCAAAACGGGAGCATCAGGGAGTTTCAGCTGGAAAGCAATGAGCTGTATGACGAGGCTCGTGCCCAGGTGCAGGGAAGCGGCAACCTGGTCTATCATGTGAAGGTGACTTATAGCTGGAGTAACGATTACATTGCGGAATATACCTGCCAATGCGCGGCATACCGCAATTATGACGGTATGTGTATGCACTGTGCGGCCGTGGCGCTGAAGTACATTGATTCCTGTAAGGACAGAAAGGTAACCGAGCGGCTGCAGCCCCGGATCGGACAACAGCTTCCCTACAGGAGCTTTACGGAGAGGAGCAGCAAAACCCTGCCCCAGACATCTCCCGGATTGTCCAGGCTTTTGCAGCAAAGAGTTTTAAAGAGAACGCTGCCGATCACGGAACATACTTATTATGGCAGGATGCTATTGATTCCAGAGTTGGAAAGGGACGGGGAGGGAACCTGGCTGTCTCTTTCCCTGGGGGAAACGGAAGGTCACAAATATGTGGTAAAGGACATTGCCACTTTGGTGAGAGCCGTTAAGCAGAATCAAAGCTTTTCCTATGGGAGGAAGCTGACGTTTGTGCACGCGAGGGAAGTTTTCTCCGGGGAGAGCAGGGCGCTGCTGGACTTTGTATGCGACTGGTGGGAACGGAATCAGGAGACTTACCGGCAGATTAACGCGCAGAATTTTTATTTTGAGTCGGACTATACGATCCGGCTGCGGAGAATACCTCTTACCGAGACGGAGCTGGAGGAGTTTATCAATGCCATGGATCGGCGGCCGTTTCATGGGACGCTGTACGGGCAGGCCCGGCGGCTGTGGCAGGAGACGGAGGAGAAGCTTCCCAGGGTTTTGACGATCCGGGGAGGTGAAGAAGGAATTCATGTCTCGGTGAATCTCTGTGAAGCCTTCAGGGGCAAAAAGGATATTTTCTATTTTCTGGACGGGAAAATATATCGGGCAAGCCGGGAAGAGGAAGATTCTGTCCGGGATTTTCTGGATTGCTTTCAGAATACCACGACGGGAAAGCCATTGTTTGTAGCGGACAGGGACGTACCGTCTTTTTGTCGTGAGGTGCTTCCTTCCCTGGAGCAGCTTTTTACGCCGGATTATGTTTTATTTAATAAGGAGGAATATGGTGTAAAGGAGGTTTCTTTCCGAATTTACCTGGATGCTCCCTGGACGGATGTTTATACCTGTAAAATTTATGCGGTTTATGGTGAGGATGTCTATGACCTGCTGCAGGGCTCGGGGATTACCTCGGCCCGGGATGCGGTGAGAGAAATACAGGTTGCACAGCAGGTGAAGCTCTATTTCAACAAATATGACGAAGAGCTGGGACGGCTGGAGCTTTTTGATGACAATGACATGGCCTATGAGCTGCTTACCAGGGGAATTCCGGAGTTTCAGACGTTGGGGGAGGTATTTATTTCAGATGCCCTCAAGCAGATCAAGGTTTCCTCTGCGCCCCGTCCTACCGTGGGCGTGTCCCTTTCCGGCGATCTTCTGGAGCTTACGATGACGGCGCAGGATCTGTCTACGGAGGAGCTGCTGGAGATTTTAAATAAATATGATCGCAAGAAGAAGTACTTCCGCTTAAAAAACGGTGAATTCATCAATATGGAGGGGGAGGCCATCGGGGCGCTGCTGGAGCTGAAGGAAGGGCTGGGACTAAGCGACGGGCAGATCAAAAGCGGCAGTATAAAGCTTCCGAAATACCGGGCGCTGTATCTGGACGCGGAAGCCAGAGAATGGACCGCGTTGGGGATGGAGAGAAACCGGGAGTTTCGTTCTTTAGTCCGCAACATGAAAACAGTGGAGGACAATGATTTTGAATTACCCCTGTCCCTTACGGAGGTGCTTCGGGAATATCAGAAAAGAGGGTTTCTGTGGCTGAAGACTCTTAAGTATAATGGCTTTGGCGGAATTCTTGCGGATGACATGGGGCTGGGAAAGACTTTGCAGGTAATCGCCCTGCTCCTTTCCGAGACCAGGGAGGCGGAGTCTGCCGGGCAGCCCCTTGCCCTGATTGTATGTCCGGCGTCCCTGGTATACAACTGGAACAGTGAGATGAACCGGTTTGCCCCGGAGCTGCCGGTTAAAATGATTACGGGAAGCATACAGGAGCGGCAGGAGCTGCTGGGAAGCTGCAGGCCGGGGGAAATACTGGTTACCTCCTATGACCTCCTGAAGCGTGACCTGGAGCTGTATCAGCCGCTTACCTTTGGGGTGCAGGTAATTGATGAGGCTCAGTATATTAAGAATTATAATACCCAGGCGGCCAGGGCCGTAAAGGAAGTCCAGGCGGGATTTAAGCTGGCGCTGACCGGTACACCTATAGAAAACAGGCTCAGTGAGCTTTGGAGCATTTTTGATTATTTGATGCCGGGCTATCTGTATTCCTACGGCCATTTCCGAAACGGCTATGAAGAGCCGATTATGCTGAACCAGGATGAGGGGGCAAGAAAGCGGCTTCAGAAAATGATTCGGCCCTTTGTGCTTCGCAGATTAAAAAAGGATGTTTTGACAGACCTGCCGGACAAGCTGGAGGAAAATCTGTATGCCCGCCTGGAAGGTGAGCAGCAGGAGCTCTATAATGCCCATGTACAAAGGCTGCGCCTTTCCCTGGGCCAGAGGTCGGAGGAAGAATTCAGAAGGGGAAAGATTCAGATCCTGGCAGAGCTTACGAAGCTGCGTCAGCTCTGCTGTGACCCCGAGCTGCTGTATGAGAATTACAGGGGTGAATCGGCAAAGACCAGATTGTGTCTGGATATTGTACGGAACGCGGTAAGCGGCGGGCATAAGATTCTTTTATTTTCCCAGTTTACAATGATGCTGGGCAGGATTTGTGAAGAATTCAGGAAAGAAGGCATTTCTTATTATGTGTTGACGGGAGATACCAGTAAGGAAGAGCGCAGGAGGCTGGTGGAGAGCTTTCAGGCAGACAATACCAGCGTGTTCTGCATTTCCCTGAGAGCCGGGGGGACGGGCCTGAACCTGACGGCGGCGGACATCGTCATCCATTATGATCCCTGGTGGAATCTGGCGGTGCAGAACCAGGCCACGGACCGTACCCACCGTATCGGGCAGGAGAACGTAGTCAATGTGTATAAGCTCATTGCCAAAGGCACCATAGAAGAGAAGATCATGCAGCTGCAGGAAAAGAAGAAGGAGCTTGCCGACCAGATGCTGAATGCCGAGGAAATAGGCAGCGGGAGCTTCAGCAGGGAAGAGCTTCTGGAGCTGCTGGGCTAGCACAGAGGGCAGAACTTTCCGGTATTTGCTATGGCAGAGGTGCATGAATTGTGGTACAATGACCGCAAGGGCAGAGCCAGATGCAGAAGATGTCCGAATAAGGAGGGTACGTTATGAATCTTGTGATTACCATGAGCCGCCGGTTTGGCACCGGTGCAAGTATGATTGCGGAGGAGCTTTCAAGGAAGCTGGATATTCCGGTCTATGACAGAACTTATATTGAGAATGAGCTTCATGACAGTAATTATTCGGATGAGGCGGAGGTTATCAGGAAACTGGCTCAGAATGCCTGTATCATTCTGGGGCGTTGTGCCTCCGAGATTCTGAAGGACCAGCCCAATGTATTTAACGTTTATGTCTGTGCTGACAAGGAAGACAGGATCAAACGGATTATGAAAAAGGAATCCTTGTCCCACGATGGGGCAAAGGAACTGATCGAGAAAAACGACAGGGCCCGTTCGGAATATTACTTTAACAATACGGGCAAGGTCTGGGGTGATGTGAGCAATTATCATATGATTCTGGACACCTCCGCGCTGGGTGCTGAAAACTGCGCGGGTATACTGATCCGGTATTTTGAGAGAATGGAGATCATATAGACAGGGAAACCGTTGTGATATGATACGAAAAAGACCTTCCCGGGGGAAGGTCTTTTTCGTATGCAATGCGCCTCAGGCGCATGGTTTACGCCTGTTTTTTCTTATGGCCGGAAACCATGAAGAAGCTTACCAGCAGGGAAACAATATATAATACTATCGTCAGGTACAGCACGGACTGATAACCGGTAGGGTTAATATTGTATTCATGTCCGTCAACCGTAATATTGCTCCAGCTGCCTACTTTATTTACAATCAGAGTAGCCACCTGGTTGCCGGTAAGGCCGGCGATAGCCCATGCGGAAAGGGTGATTCCATGGATGGCGCTGATATTTCCCATGCCGTAATGATCGGACAGCAGCGTAGGCACATTGCTGAAACCGCCGCCGTAACCGGCATTTACCACAAAGAGCAGGATCAGTACCAATACCGTCAGGAACATGCTGCCGGCATCACCTGCCGTAATGCTGCTGCCCTGTTTGGTGATTGCCTGGGTGACAATGACAAGACCGGTAGCGGCAATGGAAAGAATAAATATAATCTTGTATATGGTATTCCTGTCCTTCATGGTATCAGCCCATGCGGAAAAGCCCAGACGTCCTCCCGCATTGAAAACTGCGGTAACGGAAGAAAGGACGCCGGCCATGGCGCCAAGGCCGATACATTTGATAATCATCTTTTCCTGGGAGATCAATGCCAGGCCGCAGGTGATGTTAAGGTAGAACATGATCCAGATACCCACGAACACAACAGGCTTGGTCTTGATTACATCGATTGCCTTCTGGCCTTTTTCCTGTTTTGCAGGCTCATGCCAGCCGGCGGGCTTTGCCAGGAGCAGATGGCCCACGAACATCATGACAAAATATACCCCGGCTAAGATCAGGAACATCTGCCAGATACCGTTCTTGCCCAGAGAATCCAGCAATGCCTGCATGATGGGGCTTGCGATAGCCTTCGCCGCGCCGAAGCCGGCCACTGCAAGACCGGTAGCCAGACCCTTGCGGTCTTCAAACCAGAGCATCAATGTCTTCACGGGAGACAGGTAACCGGTGCCCAGGCCCACACCCATGATAAAGCCGTAGCAGACATAAATGCCGATCAACGCCAGTATACTGCCCTTTCCTGTGCTGGTATACTGGTTACCGCCGTACCAGATGAAAAATCCGGTACCTGCCATGCCGGCGGCAAAACAGATTGCCGCAATCAGTGAAGAACGGTGTATGTCCTTTTCCACTACATTACCCAGAAAGGCAGCAGACATGCCAAGGAAAAAGATGGCAAAGCTGAAAGCCCATTCGGTAGCACCCTTTGAGAAGCCTATGTATTTCCCGATCTCCTCACTGAAAATAGACCAGCAATACACCGTGCCGATGCTGCAGTGAAGCAGCAGGGCAGGAATTGCGGCCCTGATCCATTTGTTTTGTACTTTCATGAAAAAACCCCCTTTTTTCGATAAGTATTTCACCGTTTACATGATACTCTTGTTTTCGGTGAAATGCAAGAGGAAAAGCGGATATGGCAGTAACAGGCGCAGTTCTTTTGCGATTGGCAATTGCGTTATGACGGAATTTAAGGTAAAATATTTTTAATTGGTGTTAGAAGGTCTTGGTTTATTCATAGAATTTAGTCATAAGGAGGGAACATATGCACTCACCGATAGAAATTGCCAGAAATTTTATTGAAATCGGAATACACAAGGTAAGACTTTCCATATGGAAAATGGTAATACTGGGCTTTTTTGCCGGAGTCTTTATCGGTTTCGCGGGAATTGCATCCACCACCATATCGGCGACGGTGGACAATGCTTCCGTTGCCAGATTGTTAAGCGCCTGTGTCTTTCCTGCGGGGATGGCCATGGTGCTGGTGGCGGGCAGCGAGCTTTTCACCGGCAATAACCTGATTATTATCAGTGTGCTGGAAAAGAAGGTCCGGCTGTGGGATATGCTGAAGAACTGGATTTTTGTATTCCTGGGCAACTTCCTGGGAGCGGCCTTTGTGGCGGTACTGGTGGTGTACGGACATACCCCCGGCCTGTACGGCGGGCGGCTGGCGGAAAAGATGGTGGCAGCGGCGCTGGTCCGGGTGGAACAGAGCTATTCCGAGGCCTTTATACGAGGTATTCTCTGTAATATACTGGTCTGTATCGCTGTCTGGGCAGCATTTGCGGCCAAGACGGTATCCGGCAAGCTGCTGATGAGTTTCTGGCCGATTATGCTTTTCGTACTCTGCGGCTTTGAACACAGCATTGCCGACATTTACTTTTGCATTGCCGGAATACTCACTGCCGGGGAATACGGTCTTGATCCGGGAGTCCTGAATGTGGGAAGCTTTTTTCTGAGAAACCTGCTGCCGGTGACCCTGGGTAACATTGTGGGCGGAGCAGGACTGGTCGGCGCCGGCTACTGGCTGGTATACCTGCACCGTACTCCTTATTCGAAGCTGTCTATTGAGGCGGAGCAGGAAGAAATGGATATTGCGGAGGAATATTGAAGAAGAGAACAGGGAGGAAATTACCACCCCCCTGTGCGTATTAATTCGGCCAAAAAGCAGTCGTCAGTCGCCGATTATTCTTTTTCTGCCAAGTACAATGCCGCCCTGTTTTGAATCTTCCGGGCGGCATCCTCCGGACTGCAGTCTCCTACCCATAATGGATCTGTTTCATCTACAATAATCGACCAAATATCCGCCTGAATCGTACTTTGTCCCCATCCTCCCCGGGCGTTTTCTATCATCTCGCGCAGAAAATCCCGGTCTTCCTGCGATATTTCCAGCTTGGAATAATACAGCTTATCCTTTTTCATGTATGTCTCAAAAGAATCTATTCTGACCGGAAATGTAAGGCTGCTATCCTGATAATCGGCGGACAGGAGGTATTCCAGAAATTCCCATGCACGCTCCTTTTGACCTGAGGCGGCATTGATACCAAGTTTGAATTGTACATCCAGCTCATAACAGGGCTTTCCTTCCTTATCAGGGTAACCTGCCACCTCCGCATAGGTACCGTTTACAAGACCACCGTTGTAACGACTATATAACGAAATGTCAAGATCATATAAATGACATTCCTTCAAAAGGTATCCCTTCTCCGAGAAATATTCCCAGTCAGCCTCAAAGTATTCCGGATTCAGAGGATCAATTCGTACTCTGGGAGGAACGGGAAGCTTCTGGATTCGCTCTAACAGGGAAACGAATTCCGGGCTGTCAAAACTGCATCCCTCCTGCCCATACATATAACTGTCAAGATCTGCCCTGAGCGCCGTATTTAAAATCAGGCTTTTATAAACGCTTTCCCCCTGGTCAAACACCAGGGAATCCGGATTTGTTTCTGCCAGTGTTAGGAATTGATCCACAGACCATCCTCCGGCTTTTGTCACTCCTTTTTCTACCAGCCACCCGGATACGCCATATTTCGGAATCACTACCACCAGCTTCCCGTTAATCGTGCCGGCTTGCCTTACGGACATCAGCAGATCATCCTCCTTCACTACATTGCTTTCGGCAAAATAAGGAGAAAGATCCTCCAATACCCCCTTATCTTCCAGTACCGCGCTATTCATACCATACAAATATATTATATCAGGGCCTTGCTTTTTCACCAGCTCCAGATTAAAACTATCAATAGAGTCATAGAATGCCAATTCTACCTGACAGAATTCCGACTGCCGATTGAAGCGGCTGACCATTTCCTCCAGCTCTTCCAGAGTAGCCGGGAAAATGCTGAGTACGCCCATAGTTACTGTCTGTTTCTGCGGCAGCTCCTGCGCATCCCGGTAATCCACTTTCACGTAAGACACATCCTCATAAGATAGTCTGGCCGCAATATAAAATGCGCCCTCCGGCAAAACACCTACTGCATCAATCATATAATCCTTCAGGTTCACCCGACTGTCTCCCCAGGAGAAAAGCAAGGCTGTCTCTCCTTCATCCGGTCTGTACTGCCACAGTCCGGTACTGTCAGATACCAGTACTCCCTTTTCATATCCGTCATAAATCTCCGGAGAGGTATTATAGAAGGAAGGAATGACAGAAGCTCCTGTTCCGGGGCTGCTTTGTTCTCCGATGGAAAAAGATACGGCGTTTCCCGGCGAACATTTATCAAAATCCACTTCCCGTAGCAGGATCTCCCCTGATTCCGCGATCTGATATGTATATATGCCTTGCTCCCCGGCATTTACAAGGCCGCATCGATTTCCCTGATATGTCTCCTGATTCCAGTCTGCATAGGACATACCTTCAAGCTGCCCCTCCCGGGAGAAAAAATAAAGCCTGCCCGTGGAAGCCGCCAGACACACTTTCCCTGTCGCATTGACCGCGCCATGCGATATAGCTTCTAAAGAAGAGCTTCCTGCTCCGGATTCTGTTTCCTGTATTTCCTGCTTATAAGTCAGGGCGCCGCTATTTGACCGGCACTGCAGAAAAAACCGGGAGTCCTCTCCTTCAGTATGGTAAAACTGATACAGATTTCCCTTTTCATCTGCCTGATACCAGAGAATTTCTCCATTTTCCACGCTGGTCAATAATTCTATATTCCCGTCAGTACAATTCTTTCGAAAGACGGAAACCTGTATCCGTTCGCTTTCTTCATTCCGTTCGTACGTTTGGTAATATAAAGTATCGGCTATTAAAAAAGAAGCCTGCTGCATCTGATTCCCTGTACTATCCCAATAAGCAACAGGCTGTTGCCCGCTGGAGAAGGAATCGGTGAAAGATTCCTCCTCCTTAGAAGTGCCACAGCCTGTCAGAAGAAATAGAACAGCTCCTATAAGATAAAATGCAATACTACGTCTTTTCATAAAATATTATGCTCCACTTTGTAATTTTCCCATTCACTATACCAATTATCATTACAATATGGATTTGTACAATAATAGTAATATCGGCGATCATAAAAAACACATTTATTTACATCATGTTTTAAATCTATACACCCGCCTGTACGTGTACGAAGCAATTCAGCTTTTTCTCTTCTTGCACCGCAATGACACACCCCGTCATACTCACATCCCTCCTTCGTTACGCTTATCGAATAAGATAATTTAGATCGCATGGCCTTTGCAAATTATTATATAATATAGTACAGCATGATTATATTTTTGTCAAATTTATTCTCACTTACTATTACTTTGATATAAATATTCTAAAAAGGTGTAAGCAATTTGAGGCGCAAATAACAAAAATGTATTTTGTGCATCATGTGTAGTCTGAGTCGACTCCGATTTTGATAGCGAAAGAAAATTCCAGGGAAAAAAGAAGGCTGATAAGAAATAAAAAACAAAGACAAGGAAGAAGAATAAAAAACAACAATGTAAATAATAAAATAAATCAATATAAAGAATAAGCAAAATCATTGAATTTCCTGCAAAATATGATATGATTAGAAAAATAAATAACAAATATGAGCAAGAGGGCAGGATAAGATTATGGCAAAAGTAAACGTAAAAGAGAAATATCGAAAGACCTACCACATGCCGCCGGAGGTAACCTATGACTGGGTGCAAAAGGACAGCATTGATAAGGCTCCCATCTGGTGCAGTGTGGATCTAAGGGACGGCAATCAGGCCCTGATTGACCCCATGAGCCTGGAAGATAAGCTGGACTTTTTCAAATTGCTGGTGGAGATCGGATTTAAGGAGATCGAGGTGGGCTTTCCCGCTTCCTCCGATACGGAGTACAATTTTATCCGGGCCCTGATCGAGAGGAATATGATTCCTGACGATGTTACCATCCAGGTGCTGACCCAGGCCAGGGAACATATTATCCGCAAGACCTTTGAGGCGGTGAAGGGCGCACCCCATGCCGTAGTGCATCTGTATAATTCCACATCCGTGGAACAGCGGGAGCAGGTCTTCAAAAAGGATAAGGAAGCCATTAAAAAGCTGGCGGTGGACGGTGCGGCGCTTTTAAAAAAGCTTGCGGAGGAAACGGAAGGGAATTTCACCTTTGAATACAGCCCGGAGAGCTTTTCCCAGACAGAGGTGGAATATGCCCTGGAAGTCTGTAACGCAGTGCTGGATGTGTGGCAGCCGGACGGGGAGCATAAGTCCATCATCAACCTTCCCACCACGGTACAGGTGGCCATGCCCCATGTATTTGCCTGTCAGATAGAATATATGCACAAGCACTTAAAATACCGGGAAAATGTAGTGTTGAGCGTCCATCCCCATAATGACCGGGGCTGCGGTGTCAGTGATGCGGAATTTGGCATCCTTGCCGGCGCGGACCGGGTGGAGGGCACCTTATTCGGCAACGGCGAGCGCACGGGAAATGTGGACCTTGTTACGGTGGCCCTGAACATGATGTGCCACGGTGTGGACAGCGGGCTGGATTTCAGCTGCATTATGAAGATAAGAGAGGAATATGAGCGCTTTACGGGTATGAGAGTCCATGAGAGGACGCCCTATGCGGGTGATCTGGTGTTTACCGCCTTTTCCGGTTCCCATCAGGATGCCATCAGTAAGGGGATGGCATGGCTGAAAGAAGGAAAAAGCGGAAAGCGCTGGGATGTGCCCTATCTGCCCATAGATCCTGCAGACGTGGGAAGGGAGTACGAGTCGGATGTGATTCGGATCAACAGTGTATCCGGCAAAGGCGGCGTTGCCTTTGTGCTGAAGCAGCAGTTTGGCTATTCTCTGCCTGCAGCCATGAAGGAAGAGGTAGGGTATCTGGTAAAAGGCGTATCCGACCGGCGCCACCAGGAGCTTCTACCCGGGGAGATTCTGGCCATTTTTGAAGAAAATTATATAACGCCGCGAAGCGTATTCGAGATCCCGGAGTGCCACTTCCGGCAGGAGAACGGGATCCGGGCGGAGGTGACCATAGAGCAGGGCGGAGTGCAGCGGGTGGTCAAGGCCTCCGGAAACGGGCGGCTGGATGCGGTAAGCAATGCCATCAAGACTTTTTTCGGTATGAGCTATCAGCTTGCAGTGTATGAAGAACATGCCGTTTCCAAGGGTTCCAGCTCCCGGGCGGCGGCTTATGTGGGCGTTATGTGTGAGGGGCAGCTGTACTGGGGCGTAGGAGTGGACGAGGACATTATCAAGGCGTCCATCGCCGCGCTGGCATCCGCGGCTAATAAACTGGCGGCAGAACAGCATATTACTTCCGGCAGGGAAGAGCGCATTGTGGAGCTGATAAGCTATATTCAGAATGATTATAAAAATGTGACGCTGGAGACCCTGTCCGAGGAATTTCATCTTTCCAAGCCGTATCTCTCCAAGTATATCAGGGAAAAGGCGGGGATGACCTTCCAGGATGTGGTGAAAAAGGAACGCCTGAAAAAGGCCCGTACCCTGCTGAGGGAAACCGGGCGTACTGTAGAGGCCGTGGCGGAAGAAGTGGGTTATGATAATGTGGAGCATTTTAACAGGCTGTTTAAGAAGACATATGGAATGACCCCCGTGCAGTACAGAAAGCAGGGCTAATGGGCAGGAGAGGGGCGGAATACTACTTGTCCGTGGGATTCGCCCCTGCCTGCGCCTCTTCGGGGGAAGCTTCCGCTGCCATTTGCGGTGTCGATGTGCCGGCAGCGTCCCGGACTTTCTGCGGGGATGGCTTTAGATGAAACCAGCGCTCCAGCCGGCTTCTGGGAAGAAGGTAATTGACCACGAGGGCGATGACGACACCGATGCCGGTGTCGATCATGCGATGGAGAGCGTAGTCGATATGGTGGGCCGGGGTGTTGAAAAGGATGATACACAGCACTACCCCGCCGGGCTGGACTCCGCCGGGCCAGTGAAAAAGTACACACAGACAGATCATGACGATGGTGCCCAGAAAGGCCAGGGGAAGACGCAGCCAGTAATTTCCTTCAGGGTAAAAGAGATGTTCCCCCCAATAAAGGAACAAACCGATGAAGCCGCCGATAATAGTGCCGAAAAAGCGGTTCCCGCCGCTGCGCCGGGACTCCTCCATGTCAGCGCCCATGCCGAAAATCGCGCCGATGCAGGCGAAGGTGGGATTTCTGCCGAAAAAGGGAATGGCGTACAGGAGGGCTGTAAGCATCACGGCCAGGGCCGTCTTAATGCTTCTGAGACCCAGGCCGGGGATGGGGGCGTGCAGGGAGTGATGATCTTCCATAATGTTTCTCCTTTATAATAACGCGGATTCCTGTAAGGAATCCGCGTTTTCATGGTGCGACTGACAGTACGTGCCTTTCAGTGTGACAAATGTCAGTTATTTAAGCCCTCAAAGCCGGGCTCTACTGCCACATGCTCTACGGTATTATAGCGAAGCTGCAGGAACTGTGCACGATCCTTATTGAAGGTTTTCTTGAGGTCATCGGAATAGCCGACTACGACCCAGGGGAACGTGTCACTGATTCTCTTCAGCATGTTCTGCGCGGTTGCCTCGTCGGGAACCCCGATATTAAACGCATCCTTATGGCCGTCCACATAAATCATTACGCTGTAGGTGACACCGGTCTTGATGCCGTTGGTGCGGTGAGTCGTGGTGTTCTGGTATGCCCACAGGATTTTATTGTTGGGAATGGCTCTGGGGATGGCGCCGTTTAAGTCATAATAGGTACACAGCCGTCCGATCTTGATGGTGTCGCGCTTTGTAAAGGAGACTGCGGAATTGATGTCAGATTCCACGGCGGTATCCGTAAATCCGGCACCCTGGTAATCTGCGATAAACCGTTTCATGAAGGTTCCGCCGGCACCCCTTACAATACGTATGATTCCCCATACCACCAGGCCCACACCGGCCAGGAACAGAATTACATAACCGTATTTCATGGTGTCCAGATTTAAATTTACATCAATGTAGTAAGGAACCGTATATTCTTCGAATTCCTCCTCGCTGAGGAAATCGTCATCCGTAAAGAAATCATGGAAATAATCGAAATTTTTGCCGGTGAGCTTTTTCACCTTGCCGGTGATGTTCAATGCGTCAGGATAAGGCAGATCATTTTCATAGTAATAATCCATGATGTCGTCCATCTGGTTCTTCAGCTTCTTGGGAACCTTAATGCCCAGGTAGCAGTAGTCCATGGCATATTCATCCCCTGTGGCGATGACATACCAGTAATAATTGATGGTAGTGCGGTTTGTGGAAGTATTTTTAGTGCCTTGTTCCAGATAACAATCCCACACAAGGTTGATATTGGCCTCAACCAGCTGATTCTTAAGCTCCTCCGGCCTGAGGTCCTCAAAGCGCACATACCCGGCCAGCGCGTAATATGCACTGCTGAAATTCCAGACGGCAAGAACCAGGCCGCACACTATCAGGATTACCGACAGCGGGAGTGATTTTTTAAAACTGTTTTTCTTTAGCGTTTCTAACATATTGGCCTCCTGTCATAAGAAAAATATTATATTATATGGAAACTTTAGCATAGTAGCGAAAAGTTCGCAAGAGGTTTTCACATGAAATCGTTTACAGTCCGGCTCTAATCGTGTAAAATATAGTTGCTTCCGCCGATTAGTGAGAAAGAATATCCTATAGTATTATCGGCGGAGAGAATGGAGGAGAATATGAAATTTAAGGATATGCCTTACGAAAGAGTGGATTTTGACCAGGTGGAGAAGGAGCTGAAGGCCCTGATGGAGGAATTCGACACCGCGAAAAGCGGGGAGGAGCAGTTTGCCGTACATCAGAAATTCTACGAGCTGAACGACAGAGTAAGCACTCTGTATACCATTTCCCATATTCGCTTTGACATTAATACCACCGACGAGTTCTATGAGAAGGAGCATGATTATTACGACGAAAAGCTGCCGGTATACAGTAACCTGGTGCTGGCATACCAGAAAAAGCTTTATGATTCCCCCTACAGGGAATACCTGGAAAGCAAAATCGGACCGGTGGCCTTTAAGAACATGGAAATAGCGCAGAAATCCATGGACGAAAAGCTGATCCCCCTGATGCAGGAAGAAAATAAGCTGACATTGGAGTATGACAAGCTGATTGCCGGTGCCAAAATCAATTTTGACGGCAAGGAGCTGAACCTTTCCCTGCTGCGTCCCTATCTGGTAAACCAGGACAGAAAGGTCAGAGAGGCAGCCTGGAAGGAATATAATGCCTATTTTGAGGAAAACGCGGACAAGCTGGACGAGATCTATGACAAGCTGGTGAAGAACCGTACCGCCCAGGCGAAGATGATGGGGTATGACAATTATCTGCAGCTGGGCTATTACCGTATGGGCCGCAACTGTTACGGGCAGGCGGAGGTGGAGGCTTACCGTGCCCAGGTGAAAAAGGATTTTGTTCCCTTTGCGGAGGAGCTTCATGACCGCAGAAGGAAGCGGCTGGGGCTGGACAGCTTACGCTGTATTGACAGCGCGGTGTACTTTAAGGAAGGCAATCCCGCTCCTGTAGGTACTCCTGATGAGATTCTGGCGGCAGGGCAGAAAATGTACGGGGAGCTGTCTCCTGAAACCGCGGAGTTTATGAATTTTATGATGGAAAACGAACTGTTTGACGTGCTGGGACGGAAGAACAAGCGGGCCGGCGGTTATATGACTTATATGCCCGTGTATAATTCCCCGTTTGTATTTGCCAATTTTAACGGCACCAGCGGGGATGTGGATGTTATTACCCATGAATGCGGCCATGCCTTCCAGGGTTACCTGTCCGGCAAGGATCCTATCAGGGAGCACGGGGACATCGGTATGGAGACGGCGGAGATCCATTCCATGTCCATGGAATTCTTCACCCAGGGCTGGATGGAAATGTTTTTCGGGGACAGGGCGGAGGATTATATTGAGATGCACCTGGAGGATTCGGCGGCATTTATCCCTTACGGCTGTATGGTAGATGAGTTTCAGCACATTGTATATGAAAATCCGGATATGACACCCGGGGAAAGGCATGAGGCATGGCTGAAGCTGGAGCGGGAATACAGGCCCCACATGGATTACAGCGGATACGGATTCTTTGAAAAGGGCGGTTTCTGGCAGAAGCAGACTCATATTTATACTTCGCCTCTGTATTACATCGATTACTGCCTGGCCCAGACCTGTGCCCTTCAGTATAAGGTAAAGATGGACGAGGATTACAAGGGTGCCTGGGAGAGCTACCTGAAGCTCTGCAGGCTTTCCGCCAGTGATTTCTTCACCAATATGATAAAAGAAGTGGGGCTGGACAATCCCTTTGAGCCGGGATGTATGAAAAATATTGTGCAAAAACTTGAAAAATATGTGAAATGAGTTGCGCTGAGGGACATCTGTGAGGTACAATGTCAGTACTCTTAACATTATTTTTCTAAGGAAGGTTGATTATGTCTAAAAAGGTAACGGGAAACACAGAAAGTAAAGAAAACGCAGAAAACAAAGAGAGCGTTGAAGGTAAGAAGGTCATGACAAAATATGATCTGAAAATGCAGAGGAAGGAGCAGGAGAGGAAAAAAGCCAGGCGGGATGACCTGGTCAGTAAGCTTACAGGCATTGCGGTGGTGGCGGTGCTGGCCTGTCTGGTGGCATCCTTCCCCATCCGCAGTTACCTGACGGTAAACGGTACCTATATTGAGGTGGCGGGTGAAAAGGTAACCAGAGTGGAGTTTGATTATAACTACAATCTGATGAAAAACAATTATATTGCCCAGAATTCCTACTATCTGAGCATGTTTGGCATGGATCTGAGCGGGGACCTGTCGAAACAGATGTACTCCGGTACTCTGAGCTTTCAGGACTATTTCGAACAGTTGGCGGTGGATAATATTGCCGACAACAAGGCTCTGCGGGATCAGATGAATGCTGCGGGCTTTGACTGCGATATTTCGAAAGAATATGCAAAATATGAGGAGACAATAAAGAATGCCGCTGCCGAAGCGGGAATGACAGAAAAGGGCTATATCCGCCAGACGTACGGGATGTATGCTACCGCTTCCCGGTTGAAGGGTTTTGTCACGGAGGCTTTGAAGCTGAGTGCATACTATGACCAGGTGTCTGAAGAGAAAGCGCCTGCAGACGCGGATATTCAGGCGTATTATGAGGAGCATAAAGACAGCTATGATTCCGTGGATTACAGGGTACTTTCCGTCAATGCCGAGCTTCCCACGGAGCCTACGGATCTGGCCGACCCCGTGGATGAGACCGAGGGTACAGATGGTACGGACGCCGATGGCACGGATGCCAGTGGTACGGAAGCCACTTATCAACCCTCCGATGCCGAGATCGAGTTTGCCATGAAGGAAGCCCGCGAGAAGGCGGAGGAAGCCCTGAAAGATGTTTCTCAGCAGGGTGAGCTGAAGGAAAATGTAAAAAGCAGCGTATTATATGCCCAGCTGCGGGAGTGGCTCTTTGACGGCGAAAGAAAGGCCGGCGATTCCTCCGTTATTGAAAATACAAGCGCTCATTCCTATTATGTAGTGGAATTTGTAAATCGTTATCTGGATCAGACACCTACCGCCAATGCCAGAATTATTATAGTAGGTGCGGGTGCCGAGACCGGAGCTGATGCGATCCTGGAGGAATGGCGAAGCGGTGCCGCTACGGAGGAAAGCTTTGCCGGGCTGGCGGACAAGTATGGAGCCTCTTTGGAGGGAGGCCTGTATGAAGGGCTGACGGCAGATGGCATGCCGGATGCCCTGGCTGAATGGATATTTGACGGTACGCGGGTGAGCGGTGATGCTGCCGTAATTGCAGGTGACGAGGAAGTTCACACCGATGAGGACGGAAGCACCCACACTCATGAAAGCGGAGAAACCTCCTATGTAGTTTACTATGCGGGAGTAAACGATCCCGAATGGCACGTGAATATAAAAAATACGCTGTTGGCAGAACGAATGAATGCTTATATAGAGGAAATCGGCGAGGGATATGACTTAACGAATGCGAAGGGCAGGCTGAACTATGTGAAGGTTCAGGAGGCGGAGGCTGCCGCTTCCCAGGAAGCAGAAAACTCCTCGGGAGAAGGTAGCTCCCAGGGAGCAGATAACCCTTCGGGAGCAGATAACTCCGGGGAAGAAAGTTCTTCCGAGAGCGATAGCGCTCAGCAGTGAGCGCAACAAATTGGGCGGCGGGTTTTCCGCCGCCTCTTTAAAAGGTGAAAAATGGTGGGAAATATGAACAAAGCCCTGGTTTTAGACATTGACGGAACCCTGACCAATTCCCGAAAGGAGATTACGCCTGCTACCAAGTCGGCGATACAGGATCTGATGAAGCGGGGAAACAGGGTGGTTCTTGCTTCCGGCAGGCCCACGCCCGGCATGCGCAGATACGAGGAAGAACTGGAGCTGGAAAAATACGGAGGATATTTACTTTCCTATAACGGGGCAAGGGTGGTTGACTGTTTCACGGGGGAAGTGATTTATCAGAGGCTCCTGCCGCTGGCTCTGCTGCCGGGAATGTATCGTTTTGCAAAGGGGAATGGCTGCGGCCTGATTACTTATCTGGGAAGCGATGTGATTTCCGCTTTTCCCGTAGACCCCTATGTGGCGCTGGAGGCCCGGATAAACGGTCTTCCGGTGAGAGAAGTGGATCATTTTACGGAATTTGTGGATTTTGATATTAACAAGTGTCTGATGACCGCCGAACCGGAAAAGGCAGAACGTCTGGAGAAAGAGCTTCGGGAGCAGTACGGAGACCGTGCCAGCATATATCGGTCGGAGCCGTACTTTATTGAAATTATGCCGAAAGATGTAAATAAGGCGACATCCCTGGATAAAATCCTGCCGGTGCTTGGGGTCAAGCGGGAGGAAACCGTCTGCTGCGGAGACGGTTTTAATGATATTTCCATGATCCGGTATGCCGGTGTGGGGGTCGCCATGGGAAATGCCCAGCAGGTGGTAAAGGAGGCCGCAGACTTTGTGACGGCGGCAAACGACGAGGACGGCCTGGTACAGGTGATCCGGCGTTTTTTCAATCGGGAGGCGGGATGTGAAGAGTAATATCAGGATAGCAATACCGGAAAAGGCGGCATATATCATGAAGACTCTGCAGGCAGCAGGATTTGAGGCTTATGCCGTGGGCGGCTGTGTGCGGGACTCCATTTTGGGGAGGGAGCCCGAGGATTGGGATATTACTACTTCCGCAAGACCGGAACAGGTAAAAGCGCTTTTTCCTCATACGATAGACACGGGGATTCAGCATGGGACCGTGACGATCCTGATAGACGGGGAAGGCTTTGAAGTGACTACCTACCGTATTGACGGGAAGTATGAGGACAACCGGCATCCAAAGGAAGTAATCTTTACGCCGAATCTGCGGGAAGATCTGAGGCGCCGGGATTTCAATGTAAACGCCATGGCTTATAATGAAGAAAGCGGCCTGATAGATTATTACGGCGGCCTGGAAGATATGGAACGAGGAGTGATCTGCTGTGTGGGCATGCCGGAAGAGAGGTTCAGGGAGGATGCCCTGCGTATACTGCGGGCCGTTCGATTTTCTGCACAGCTGGGGTATCATATTGATTCCCATACAATGACAGGTATCCGCAGGCTGGCGCCCGCTCTCAGCAATATCAGTGCAGAGCGCATTCAGGCGGAGCTGGTAAAGATTTTGACTTCCCCCCATCCGGATTACCTCAGAGGGGCATACAGCTTAGGGGTCACTAAAATGTTTCTGCCCGAGCTTGACCGGGCCATGGAAACCCCGCAGAATCATATTCACCATATTTACAGTGTGGGGGAGCATATCCTGCATTCCCTGAAATTTGTGGAGGCGGATAAGGTTCTTCGGCTTACCATGCTGCTGCATGACATAGGCAAGCCGGAAACATTGACGACAGATGGGGACGGTGTCACTCATTTTTACGGTCACGCTAAGGTAAGCGCGGAGATGGCGGGAACAATTCTTCGCAGGCTGAAATTTGACAACGATACCATTCATATGGTGTGCCGGCTGGTGATGTTCCATGATTATGGCAATGATGTGGAGCCGGATGCACGGATTGTGCGGCGTGCTGTCAATAAGATCGGAAATGAGGCATTTCCCCTGCTCCTTGCGGTAAAGTATGCGGATATTTGTGCGCAGAGTAATTATCAGAGGGAGAAGAAGCTGAGCCGGCTGGAAGAATGGAAACGATTATATATCGAGGAGAAAGAGAAGCAGCATTGTGTATGTTTGAAGGAGCTTGCGGTCACCGGCTCTGATCTGATAACCATGGGAATGAAGCCCGGGAAGGCGCTGGGAGATATGCTGAACAGGCTTTTGGAGCTTGTGCTGGACGACCCTTCCCTGAATGAAAGGGAGAAACTGTTGGCAGAAGCGGAAAAGCTGATGATTTAACAACATACTTTTTTACCCCACCTCATAAGATATGATGAAAGCAGGAGCTTTCGAACCGGAACAAACTTATGCAGGAGGGGCAGTCAGTGAACGAGAGGGCAGTGGAATTACTGGAACAGTATGATATAGAGGTGCTTCGAACCAGAAAGGGAAGAGGCGCAATTGTGTGTGACACATCGGACGGATGTCTGATTTTTAAGGAATATAACGGAAACGACAGGCGCGTGGAGCTGCAGAACAGACTGCTGCAGAGAATTGCCGATGCAGGCAGAGTGCAGGCAGAACGCATTATACCTGCCAAAGAGGGAGGCCTTCTTGTCAAAGACGGAGACGGGACGGCATATATCCTTAAGACCTGGCAGGAGGGCAAGGAGTGCAGCAGCGGAGACAGAGGAGAATGTATCCAGGCCGTGAGGCTTCTGGCAAGACTTCACGAGTGTATGCAGCTTTCCCGGGAGGAAGCGGGAGCCTTTCCGGCTTTTTCCCCGGAGAAGGAATATGAAAAACACAACCGTGAAATACGGAAAGTCAGGAAATATCTGAAACAGAAGGGTCAAAAGCAGCCTTTTGAAATCCGGCTCCAGGGTTCCTGTGATTTCTTCCTGGAGCAGGCGCTGGAGGTTACGGAGGAATGGAAGCAGTATAGGGAGGCTTTTCGCAGAAGGGACGAAGGGGCGGAAGAACCCGCCGCCGTCACATTCTGCCATGGAGATTACCAGTACCATAATCTCCTGCTGGTACCCGGCGGCTGGTTTGTCGTCAATTTTGAAAAGTGCCTGCCGGATCACCCCGTAGGGGATCTGTACCTTCTCCTGAGAAAGCTGCTGGAAAAGAGTAACTGGTCGGTGGCAATGGGGTCTGAGCTGCTGCAGGCATATGAGAAGGAGCGGCCCCTGTCGGCAGAAGACAGGATTGATCTCTATTATCGGCTGGCGTACCCCGAAAAGTTTTGGAAGATAGCGAATTTTTATTATAATTCGGGGAAAGCATGGATACCGGGAAAGAATCAGGAAAAACTGGAGAAACTGATAGCACAGGAAAAGGAAAAGCAGCATTTTCTGAATGAAGTGTTTCGGAAGCCAGGATGAAGGGAAAGAAGCGTTTAATGCCCGCGGGGCGGGCAGATGGGAGTAAATGTGAAAGACAAAAGAAGGGAAAGCAAAAAATACAAAATCAGGACGGTTTTCCTTGGGGCTGCATTGATTTTGTCGCTGACAGCCTGTGAGAACCCGTTTGCGGGCATCGGTGAAAGCAGGCCGGATGAGCCTTCCTCCGAAGAAAGAGCGGATACAGGCTTTATAGTCACGGGGCCAAACAGCTATGATTCGGCGGATACCTCCATACTTGTGGGCAGGGACGACGAGAAGGGGACGGCTACATTTTTAAATCTGGAGCTGGGCAGAAACTACACGCTCTCCATAGACGGCACCACCCGGTTCTACGATAAATACAGGGAAAGTATTTCCTTTGACCAGGTGGAAATCGGAGATATTGTGGATGTAACCTTTCTTAAGTCCAAGAAGCATTTGACAACGCTGCAGCTCTCTCCTGATGCCTGGGTCTATGAAGATGTGGAAAAATACGAGATTAATACAGTACGTGGCGAAGTGAGCATCGGTTCGGAAGTATATAAGCTTACCTCCAATACCCAGTACCTGTCGGAAAACCGGAGTATGGACAGTATGGAGCTCAATGCGGCGGATGTCCTGAGCTTCCAGGGGATTGACAGCCAGATTCTCACAGTTCGGGTAGAAAAGGGGCACGGATATTTGCGATTGACAAACGACGAGAATTTTGTGGGGGGATGGATCGAGATCGGGCAGACCCAGATCCGCAGAATTACCCAGGATATGCTGCTGCCGGTACCGGAGGGGAGCTATCAGGTCAATATCAGCAATAAAGGCGGCGGCGGTATCAAAAATGTTACCATCAACCGCAATGAGGAAACCACATTGGACATAGGAGACCTGGAGATTCCGGAGCCTCAGTACGGGATGGTGCTGTTTTCTTTGGATCCTGCGTCTGCTGAGCTATATATTGACGGGGAAAAGACGGATCCCTCCGGTCCGGTAGAGCTGTTATATGGAATCCATCAGCTGATCGCCAGAGCGGAGGGTTATCAGTCTGTCACCCAATATATCCGTGTCGCTCAGGAATCAGGGGGAATCAATGTGGTTCTGGATGCAAACGCCTCGGAGGATGATAAGGAAAGCTCGGCCACATCTTCAGCAGATACCGTTTCGGAACATTACAGGGTATATGTGAATGCGCCGGAGGGGGCCGAGGTATATCTGGACGGCAATTATGTGGGAATTGCACCCTGCAGCTTCCGTAAGGCTCCCGGTGCCCATGTTGTGACCCTGCGGAAGAATTACTGTGAGACCAGGAGCTATACGGTACAGATAGATGATGAGGAGAAAGATTTATCGTATTCATTTGCTGATTTAGTGCCGTATAACAGCGGCTCCACGACCAGCGGGAACGGCTCTTCCACCACTTCCGGTAATGGTTCTTCCACTGTCTCCGGCAACGGTTCTTCCACTACTTCCGGTAATGGCAGTACGCGATAAAACTTAAAAAAATGCCGTAGAATCAGTATTATTGCGCAAAATGCCTTGACAAACGGGCGGAAACCAGATATAAATAATGTAGATGTTTTGAGATGGCATCTGAGAACATACAAAAAAGAAAACCCATTACAGGAGGAGTTCAATATGAACAAAACAGATTTAGTTGCAGCTATGGCTGAGCAGGCCGGTGTATCCAAGAAGGATGCAGAGAAGACGCTGAAGGCTTTCACGGATGTTGTTGCTGAGGAACTGAAGAAGGGCGGCAAGGTTCAGCTGGTTGGATTCGGAACTTTCGAAGTATCCGAGAGAGCAGCCAGAGAGGGAAGAAATCCCCAGACCGGAAAGGCAATGAAGATTGCAGCTTCCAAGGCACCTAAGTTTAAGGCAGGCAAGGCATTAAAGGATATGCTGAACTAAGTTGAGCTTTCGTTTACAGCGGAGAACCTTCCGACAGGGGTTCTCCGTTTTCAGTTGTACAATATAGAAAGGATAAGGTATTTCCATGAGACTGGACAAATATTTAAAGGTGTCGCGCCTGATTAAGCGCCGTACCGTCGCCAATGAGGCCTGTGACAGCGGCCGGGTTATGATTAACGATAAACCGGCAAAGGCATCCTCAAACGTGAAGGAAGGAGATATTATTACCATCGCCTTTGGCAATAAGGAGGTGAAGGTGGAGGTCCTGGATGTACAGGAGACCGTCAGAAAGGAAGAAGCAAAGGAGTTGTTCAGATACATTTAGTTCCCGGATCCGGTGCATGAACCGGGAAGTTTCCGCATAAGCTGTTAAAAAGGGAATCTGAACGGAGGGCTTATGGAGGATTTAAATAACAGCGCACGTATGCACAGGATGACCATGACTAACCGGAAAAACTGCACTGTAAACGGTGTAAACGACGTACTTTCCTTTGACATTCATGAAATTCTTCTGGAGACAGAACAGGGAATGCTGATGATCAAGGGAGACGATCTGCATGTGAGCAGGCTCACCCTGGAGAAGGGCGAAGTTGATATAGATGGCAGGATAGACAGCTTTACATATTCTGATGCGGCAGGAAGCGGGTATAAAAAAGAATCTCTGTTGAGTAAGCTGTTTCGGTAATTCCTATGGCAACTGAAAACGAATTCCTTCTGCATGCCCTTTTGACGGGCATTTTTATTACATTTGTCTATGATGTCATCAGAATATTCCGCAGAGTGGTTCCCCACAATTCCTTCTTTGTGTCCCTGGAGGATCTGGGGTTCTGGATTTATTGCGGTGGTACCGTCTTTCTGCTTATGTATCATGAGAGCAATGGGGAGCTGCGCTGGTTTGCCGTGTTTGGGGCGGTGGCGGGAATGCTGTTCTACAGGAAGCTTTTCAGCCCTCCCTTTGTGAAATACGTGTCTTTGGTTCTTTCAAAAATACTGGAAGGACTGGGAAAGATCCTGAGATGGCTGCTGAGACCGTTTCAGCTGATACTGGGGAGCATAGGGAGAGGTATACGCAGGATTGGCCGCCGAATCAGGAAAGCGATAAAAATGAGGTTGACGTATCTTCTTAAAATGCTTAAAATAGGCTTAAAGGGTCAGTAATACTTTGGAAGGGAGGGGCTATGGCAAGGACAGGACGAAGAGTTGCCTATCGCAAAAGGAATCAGAATCGTTTCAGCATGTTTTTGGTATCGCTGGTGGTATTGATGCTTGTAGTGGTAGCGGCGTGGCGCAGCATTGAGCTGCGGCAGAAGATCAATATTAAGGCGCAGGAACAGCAGATTCTGGAAGAACAGATTGCCGAGGAGAAAGCCCGTTCCCTGGATCTGGATGAGTTTGCCAAGAAAATTCAGACCAAGGGATATATCGAAGATATAGCAAGGGAAAAACTGGGACTGGTTTATGAAGGTGAGATCCTATTTAAGGAAGAAGAGTAGCAGGAGCCTGAAGACTCCTGCTTTTTTTGTCGCAAAAATTTAAGTCTGTCCTGCCCGGTTTTGACAAAAAAAACAGATCGGGAATTCTATACTTTGCGTTGCACAAAGTGCAAGGCCAAGGTACAGCGCCTGATATACGAGGTCAAATGTACAGTGTCAGACGTGCGGCGGCCAGTGTGCTATGCACATGGACAGGGAAGCATTGGAACAGGAAAGCTGCGGGGGGACTGCGGAAATTGCACTGTGCCTATTGAGGATGGAAAGGAAGCGGGGCGGAGGATGAAGACAGTGGAGAGCGACCTTCGTACGGCGCAGGTGTCGGAGCTGTGCAGGAGAAGGCTTTTAAATTATGCAGACAGCTTTTATGAGCTGGCAAGGAATTATGACGGGAGCTTTTGCCCCGATACGGAGGACAGGCAGGAGATCCTGGCTGAAAGAAGGCTGTGGGAAAACCGACAAATATTAAGGAGCCATCTCCATGAAATGGCAAAGATCATGACAGACGTGGCCTGTGAGGTGTTTTGCTACAGGCCCATGGAAGACAGGAAGAGGCGTCTGATCATCCATGCCCTGCGGGAAGAAGGGATCAAGGCTGAGGATCCATGCTATATTACCGGGGATGACGGGAGGGAGGCTATCGTAATCACCTTAAGCCTGCTCCCTAAAAGCGTGGATAAACGGGCCGTCGTATCTGCGGAGGAGGCAGCGGACATGCTTTCTGTCCTGCTGAACCGGAGGCTGCGGCTTTCCGTGGGAAGTCCCGGAACAATAGAGCGGGAGCCCCACAGTTATATCGTGGAGCGGGAAGCGCGCTATGTGGCATTGACCGGGTTTGCCAGAGTGACGGAGGAGGATGAAACAATATCCGGTGATAATTATGCGGTACTGGAAACAGAGCGGGGAAGTCTGACAGTCATGCTTTCCGACGGCACAGGCTCCGGCGAGCAGGCGGCGAGGAACAGCGGCCAGGTGCTGGATCTGATGGAAAAGCTTCTGGAGGCGGGCTATGATGCCGGAGCGGCGGTGGAAATGGTCAATACAGCCCTTTTTGCCACAGGAGAGGACAGGAACCATCCTACTCTTGACATCTGTACCATGAATCTGTACAGCGGACAATGCGAGCTCAGAAAGGTAGGCGGGGCAGCTACCTTTTTGAAAAAGGAAAATAAGGTGGAGCAGCTGGCGGAGGGAAATCTTCCCCTGGGGGTTTTTCAGCAGGTGAAGGTGCAGCCCATTGTCAGAGGCCTGCAGGACGGGGATTACCTGTTTATGATGTCGGACGGCGTAATTGATGCCTTCAGCGGGCAGGGATACGAGGCTGCCGTTAGCCGGGCTATTGCCGACATGCAGGAACAGAATCCCGGGGAGCTGGCGGAGCGGCTGCTGCGCATGGCCCTGATCGCCGCAGGGGGCAAGGTGCGGGACGACATGACTATCGCAGTAATCGGGGTGTGGGAGAACTGCGGGGAGTAATAGCTGCCCAGGCTATTGACAGGCACAAAACAATCATATATGATAAAAGCAGGACATTGTGCAATATAACTTTAAGGATGAAACAGAGGGTTGACTGATTAAAGATGAGGGATATTATGATGCGCCTTGATACCCATAATAAATATGTCCGGGGTTGCTGTCTCCTGCTGTGCTATCTGCTGCTGGTATTTCTGTACATTATTTTAGCCCGGCGGGGGATTGTGCTGCTGATCTTGGGAGGCATGGCTGTGTTTGGGGTTGTAAAAAAGAGATGGCCAGTGGCGGCGTTCAGTATCTGCTTGTTTCTTCTGGGAGTGTTCTTTACCTTCCAGTGGACCAAATCGAGAGCCGCTTTGGAGCAGCTGCATTTTGCACTGCTAAAGCCGTTTTATCAGAGCGAGGCAGAAAAGGTCGTGAAGGAGGCAGCCCAGGCTTCAGATACCGATGTATGGCAGGACTATAGTGGAGGTTCTAATTGGTTTTTGTCGAAGGAAACATATTATTCGAAGGTGGGAGAGCATGTGATTGTTTTTTTCATCACAAAGTTTTCAGATGTATCAGGATATGTGTATTTATCCGATGACGAAGCGTCTGCCATGATATACGAGCCTTCGAGGTATTGGAACGATGTACTTGAGGATTCGCTGTTTAAAGAAATTCAAGAGCTTGGTGGACGATGGTTGTTTGTCAGGACCTACTGACAGGGGAAGGGCATGGAAACAAGTATGCCGCACTTTGGAAATTCTGCTGTTGCCGGCTTTGACGCTAAGGATGAAACAGAGGGTTGACTGATAAAAGATGAGGGATATTATGATGCGCCTTGATACCCATAATAAATATGTCCGGGGTTGCTGTCTCCTGCTGTGCTATCTGCTGCTGGTATTTCTGTACATTATTTTAGCCCGGCGGGGGATTGTGCTGCTGATCTTGGGAGGCATGGCTGTGTTTGGGGTTGTAAAAAAGAGATGGCCAGTGGCGGCGTTCAGTATCTGCTTGTTTCTTCTGGGAGTGTTCTTTACCTTCCAGTGGACCAAATCGAGAGCCGCTTTGGAGCAGCTGCATTTTGCACTGCTAAAGCCGTTTTATCAGAGCGAGGCAGAAAAGGTCGTGAAGGAGGCAGCCCAGGCTTCAGATACCGATGTATGGCAGGACTATAGTGGAGGTTCTAATTGGTTTTTGTCGAAGGAAACATATTATTCGAAGGTGGGAGAGCATGTGATTGTTTTTTTCATCACAAAGTTTTCAGATGTATCAGGATATGTGTATTTATCCGATGACGAAGCGTCTGCCATGATATACGAGCCTTCGAGGTATTGGAACGATGTAGGTGATGAGCCATTGTTTAAAGAAATTCAAGAGCTTGGCGGACGATGGATGTTTGTCAGGACCTACTGACAGGGGAAGTAATGTGAAATGAAGATATAACGGAGGATGTCGTCTATGCTGGCGGCAGCCTCCGTTGTTTTTTTGTGTTTCGGTATGTTGGCCAGAGTTTATCTGTATTTTATTTCTGCTGCACGCTCACATATTTTTATAAAAATGTGTGAGGTGGAAGGCGGGATTAAGATCTGCTATGTTATACCATAAAGGAAACAGCGGTTTGATTACGGTAAAGTCATAGAGGGAGACCGGATTATGGATTATAGCAGAAAAATATCGGAACGTTTGTGGAATATGCCGGATAAAGGTGAATTGGAAAGCCGCCGCGAAGAAATTTTTATTGATGATATGATTCAAAAGAGTCATATAGAAAAGGAACTGCTCTTACATTTAGACGGAATAAAAACGGTATTTGACGGCGGTGCAGGCTGTGGAAGGTTTTCCATCCTTCTTGCAAAAAAAGGCTGTGCGGTTACACATTTTGATATATCGCAGCCTATGATAGATAAGGCAAGGGAATTGGCGGCAAAAGAAGGGGTTCTTGACAGAATAACCTTTGTGAACGGCGCATTGGAGGATTTAAAGGATTTCAACGATAAATCCTTTGATATGGTGATTTCCTTTGACGCCCCTGTTTCGTATACTTATCCCAATCAGAAAAAAGTGATCGGTGAACTTGTACGCATATGCCGCAAACGAATTATGATTAGTGTATCGAGTCGTTTGGGTTCTCTTCCGTATTTGGCTAATCCATTGCAAAAATACCAATTTATATTAGATGAAACCTGTGATGATCCTTTTGTAAAATGGTGCATTGGTAATAAGGAAAACGAGATCGAAGCATATCGTTTCAGCAAGAATGCTTCTATGAAGCTGTACGAGGACGGGCTTATGGGAGGGGAAAATGAAATTGCCGAATATGAAAATGGAGGTACACCGTGGTGCATCACATACACTTTTATGCCGGATGAATTAGAGGATATACTCAATACTTACGGCGTAAAAAATATTAAGCTGGCTGGTCCCGGCGCATATGCAAGAACGCTTCCGAGAGAATTGCTTGTGAAGATCATGAAGGATTCAAAACAGCGTTCTGAATTCCTGGAGTTCTGCCACTTTTATGACTCTAATCCATTCGTATGCGGCATGGGAAAGGATAACCTGTTTGCCCAGGGCGAACTATGATGCTTGAGACAGATTTGCATTGATAATATAACGAGAGGAGAAAAATTTTTTATGACTACACCTGTTTATTCTGCATAGCATGGCTATTGCATTTAAATGTATCAAAAAATACTGTAATAGCCCGTGCATCGTGACATGAATTGAAGAGGAGATGCAGATGAGCTATTTAAGAAAAATTGAATATGAAATTGTACTGAAAGATTCTTTTTGGATTATCAGGAATTGTCCTAAATGTGGCACAAAGACACACTATATTAACACAAAAAAGTTTCGCGTGAATGCGAACGGGAACAGACTGGATATATGGCTGATCTATCACTGCGTGGAATGCAGACATACGTTTAACCTTGCAATTTACGAACGAAAGAAGGTTTCTTCTATAGCAAAAGAAGAATATCAGTGTTTTTTAGACAATGATAAACAACTTGCGGAAATGTATGGTAAAAATGTACAGTTATTTCGGTCAAATAAAGCAGACATTGATTTTGACAGACTGCACTATGGCTTGGTCAAACTGTATGAAACCATAGAAAGCAGTATATGGGGAGAGCAGATCCTAATCACGGTTAAAAATCCCTGTCAAATAAAGATTCGTTCAGAAAAGCTGCCTGCTATGGTTTTAGGGCTATCCCGAAACCAGGTGAAAAGTCTGTTGGAGAAGGGGGAGATAGAATTAAAGACGGATTTACCACAGTGCATTTCTTTCGCTATCAGCCCTTGTCTGTATCCAATGGTTACGGAATAAATTTTCTTAACAGGCCCTAACTTAAAGTGGACTGCTAAAAGCGTTAGCGACTCCGTGAAAACAGCGGCTTGACTTTTGCCGGAGAATGAGATACATTTTCCATATGGTGAAGCAATTGACGGAGGAAAAGGTTTTCTCCTTTGTGGAGAAGCATAAGATGATACAGTCCGGGGACAGGATTATCCTCGGGGTCTCAGGAGGGGCAGACTCTGTTTGCCTCTTATTTCTATTGCTGGAATACAGGAAGAGAGTGCCTTTTGATATAGCGGTGGTCCACGTCAACCACGGGATCCGGGGAGCTGAGGCGGAGGAGGACGCTGCCTGTGTGGCAAAGCTCTGCAGGGAGCAGGGGCTGGTGTTTCGGCTGGAGTCCGTAGATGTGAAGGCTTATGCGGCGGAAGAGAAGTGTTCGGAAGAGGATGCGGGAAGGCGCCTGCGCTACAGGGCATTTGAATCAGCAGCCAGGGAGCTGGGCGGAACCAGGATTGCGGTTGCCCATAATGCAGAGGACAGGGCGGAAACCATGCTGCTTCATCTTTTTCGGGGAAGCGGCCTGAAAGGAATGCGGGGCATAGAGCCGGTACGGGCAGATGTAACCCGTGGGGCAGACATAAGCCGCGGGGGGGACATAAGCCGCGGGGGGGATATTGTCCGCCGGGTGGACATTGTCCGCCCTGTGCTCTGTCTGGAGCGTTGTGAAATAGAAGCATATCTGCAGGAGCGGAACATTCCCTGGCGGACGGATGCCACCAACGCCGGAGACGATTATACCAGAAACCGCATCCGTCATCATCTCCTGCCCTGGGCGGAGCGGGAGATTACCGGCAGGGTGGTAAGCCATATGTGCAAAACGGCGGATATTCTGTCGGAGACAGAGGATTATCTGCGGCAGCAGACCCGGGAAGCTCTGGCGGACTGCCTGACGGAACCCTATGAGCCGGGCGGGGACAGGGCGGAAATAATTGTGGAAAGATTCCTTGCCTGCCATCCGGTCCTGCGGAAGAGGATGCTTCTAACCCTCGCCGAGGGACTGTCGCCCACGGGTAAAGATATTTCCGCCGTTCATGTGGAGGATGCCTTGAGCCTGTTTGAGAAAGAAGGCAACCGCAGTGTGGACCTGCCCTTTGGCATCCGGTTTGTCAGGCGTTACGGCAGGGTGGTTGCCGGACGCCGGTGGGAACCACAGCCCGGCACATTGCCAAAGCTGATTTATGAGCGCATACGGGTCCGCGAGGGAGAAGAGCTTCCCGGGAAGCTGTATGCGAGAAACCAGTATACGAAATGCTTTGATTGTGATAAAATAAAAGAAACCCCGGTTCTTCGTTTCCGACAGGCAGGAGATTACCTTACCATTTCGGACGGGGCAGGTAACAGGATTCGTAAATCCCTGAAAGAGTACATGATCGGGGAGAAGATACCCAGAGAAATGCGGGACTGCATTCCCGTGCTTGCGGAGGGAAGCCATGTGCTGTGGCTGCTTGGTTATCGGATCAGCGAATATTATAAGATTAACGGGAATACAAAGTGCATTTTGCAGGTAAAATTAGAAGGAGAGCTGCCTGGGCAGTAAGACCTGTCCGACAGGCGAAACGGAGGAGAAATGTCAGAGCATATCAGAGTACTTTTATCGGAGGAAGAGGTAGACAGGAGAATTCAGGAAATCGGAGAGCAGATCAGCAGAGATTACGCGGGGAAAAGCGTTCATCTGGTGTGCGTCCTGAAGGGCGGAAGCTTTTTTATGTGTGAGCTGGCAAAGCGGATTACCGTTCCCGTGTCCCTGGATTTTATGTCGGTGTCCAGCTACGGCAGCGGTACGAAGTCCAGCGGCGTGGTAAAGATTGTAAAGGACCTGGATGAGCCCCTGCAGGGCAAGGATGTGCTGGTGGTGGAGGACATAGTGGACAGTGGAAGGACGTTGAGCTATCTGATGGAGATGCTGCGGGACAGAAAGCCGGCTTCTCTGCATCTGTGCACGCTGCTGGACAAGCCGGAGCGGCGTGTCGTTGAAGTTAATGTGGATTATACGGGATTCCGGATTCCTGACGAGTTTGTGGTGGGATATGGCCTGGACTATGACCAGAAATACCGTAATCTGCCATATATCGGAATTGTGGAGTTTGACAAATAGGAGGCTTTGGAGTTGAGACGAGAGGGCAAGGGATTTTATTCTTTTTCTGTTTTTATACTGTTTATGCTGTCAATTGTTCTGGTGTTTAATATTGTGAACCAGAAGATAGAGGAAGACTATACCAAAGGGGAATTTCTTGCGGATCTGGAGGCAGGCAATGTCACGGATGTGGAGATCAGGTTGAACAGTGAAACTCCCACCGGCGCGCTGGCAATCGAGTTAAAGAGCGGGGAGAACAAGACCCTGTATGTGACGGACGTGGTGGAGATGGAGGAAATCGTCCGGTCATACGGATTCGACCCCATGGTAGGTGACGTGCCAAGACAAAGCTGGGTCCTGACTACGTTGGTGCCCATGCTGATTGTGATCGTTGTAGGCGTCTTTCTGTTTATGATGATTAATGCGCAGAATGCGGGCGCAAATGCCGGAAACTCCAAGATGATGAATTTTGGCAGGAGCCGCGCCAAAATGTTCACAGGTGATAAGGGAATATCCTTTGCCCAGGTGGCAGGCCTGAAGGAGGAAAAGGAAGATCTTCAGGAGATCGTGGATTTCTTAAAGGAGCCCGGAAAATATAACCGGATGGGGGCAAGAATACCCAAGGGTGTGTTGCTGGAAGGCCCTCCCGGAACGGGTAAGACTCTGCTGGCAAAGGCTGTGGCGGGAGAGGCAAATGTAGCCTTTTTCAGCATTTCCGGTTCTGACTTTGTGGAAATGTATGTGGGCGTAGGTGCGTCCAGAGTCCGTGACCTGTTTGAGGAAGCGAAAAAGAATGCCCCCTGTATCGTGTTTATCGATGAGATTGACGCCGTTGCCAGGCGCCGGGGAACCGGCATGGGAGGCGGGCATGACGAGCGGGAGCAGACGCTGAACCAGCTGCTGGTAGAAATGGACGGCTTTGGTGCCAACGAAGGGATCATTGTCATGGCGGCTACCAACCGAGTGGATATTCTGGATCCGGCAATACTTCGTCCGGGACGTTTTGACCGTAAGGTGGCGGTATGCACCCCTGATGTGGGCGGCAGGGAGGAGATCCTGAAGGTACACGCCAAAAATAAGCCTTTGGCCGAGGATGTGGATTTAAAGCAGATTGCTCAGACTACGGCGGGCTTTACCGGAGCAGATCTGGAGAATCTCCTGAACGAGGCTGCCATTAACGCCGCCAGGGGTGACAAAACGTATCTGTGCCAGGAGGATATACGAAAGGCATTTGTCAAGGTGGGGATCGGTGCGGAGAAAAAGAGCCGCGTGATTTCGGATAAGGAGAAAAGGATCACGGCATATCATGAATCCGGTCATGCCATTTTGTTCCATATATTGCCGGATGTGGGACCGGTGTATACGGTGTCCATCATTCCCACAGGCCAGGGAGCGGCAGGTTATACCATGCCGCTTCCGGAGAAGGATGAAATGTTCCTGACGAAAGGGCAGATGCTTCAGGAGATTATGGTCTCCCTGGGGGGAAGGATCGCAGAGGAGATCATATTCAAGGACATTACCACCGGCGCCTCCAGCGATATTAAGAAGGCCACCAAGGTGGCGAGGAGAATGGTGACTCGTTACGGCATGTCTGAAAATATCGGCGTGATCTGTTATGACGACGATGACGACGAGGTATTTATCGGCCGTGACCTTGCCCATACAAAGTCCCACAGTGAGGTAGTGGCCGGTGAGATTGACAGAGAGGTAAAGTCGATTATCAGGGAATGCTATTCTAGGGCAAAAGCGATTATTATGGAGCATGAGCAGGTTCTGCATAGCTGTGCGAAGCTCCTGCTGGAAAAGGAGAAGATCGGCAGGGAGGAATTCGAGGAGCTGTTTGCCGCGGAGGCCTGAGAAATACCGTTCTTCTGAAGGCAATGTATCAGGTGCGGTATTTACTGCAGCCTGGTGTGAATATGGTGGCCTGCCAGAACTTATACAAATTGCACAAAACAAGAAGATCGGAATTGTGAAATTTGTGAATTATAGAAATAGCCAAATGGTTTGGGAGATGCTATTATAATACTCGTAACCCCCCCCTAATACATTGTATAGTTTTTGCTATACCCCATAAGAAAGAAATACCTTCTCTGAAAAGGACAGTCACCCCATGGCTGTCCTTTTTACCTATTTATTCCAGATAATTTCGATTGAGCCGCTTTCCTCATGCAGCACAATCCTGTCGATCAGTAAGCCAATGACATATTTCTTCTGGTCCATTTCCAGCTCGTCATATTTTTTCAGGGCAATACCGTCTGCCGTCAGCTCGGGGATATGCAGCCTGTCAATATTATCGTAGTTAAGTTTTATATCAAGCCGTAAGGAGTTAATCTGTTTTTGGGTATCTTCGATGGGCTGAACAACTGCCTGCTTCAGTTCGCCGGACGTGGAGGCGATCCGGACGAGGTTTACAAGCTGTTTTTCCAGCACGGAGATCTGTTCCTGCCTTTTTTCCCTTGCTTCCTCCTTTGCCTTTGCCAGACTGTGGAGATTACCCAGCCGCTGCTGGATTTGTTCCCCCACCTCCTCCTGAATCCGGTAGAAGTTGAAATGATTGTATTTGTGACTGCAGGTTTTTAAAATGCGCCGGCCATAGCAGCTGATATAGGGTCTGCCGTTTGTGCTTTTCCCGTACGCCAGAATTGCACGCCCGCAGGTGCATTTCAGTTTGCCGCCCAGCTCCTGCAGGCGGCTGCTTTTGGTGCAGGCGGAAAAGGCCTCGTTTCTGCCGAGCCGGTCCATGGCGGCGATATAGTCGCGGCTGTCGATAACGCCCTGAAAATTTGTTACATATACGGACGTATTTTCCAGAGTTTCATATTTTCTTACATTTGCATTACCTGTCTTTTTCCCCACAATATGGGCCGAGTGCCTGCCATCCCATGCCTTTCTTTCATTCAGAAAATTGATATGGCCTGCAGCAAGGTAATCGTATAATATATCGTCTGCCTTGACATAAACGGTATTCTGCAGAATTTTGCTGATCGTGGAGGAGGTCCAGCCGCCAGCCCTGCTGGTGTACCCCTTTTCCCGCAGCTGCCTTGCAACCTCGGCCAATGAGATCTTCGTGCTTTCCAGGTACAGGCGGTACATCATCTTGACGGCTTCTATTTCCGATTCACAGGGGATAAGCGTCGGCTTGTTATCCGCTGTCCTGCCGTTTGTAAAGCCATAGGGTGCGGGGCCGGATGCCCAGGTGCCGCTCTCGCTGATGCGGTAATAGTAATTATCCTTTACACGCTGCTGGATGTTTTCCCGTTCCATCTGTGCGAAGGTAATCAGAATGCCCATCATTGCCCTTCCCATGGAGGTGCTTGTATCAAAGGCTTCTGAAACACTCATGAAGTCGCAGTTGTGAGCCGTCATTACCTCGTACATGTTATAGAAGTCCGTAATATTTCTGGAAAACCGGTCCAGGCGGTAGACAATCACAGCGTCAATTCTGCCGTCCTGAATATCTTTCAGAAGCTTGTCCAGAGAAGGTCTTTCAATGTTTTTGCCGGAGTACCCCTTATCGGTGTATTCGAGGTAGGGTTCCTCAGGCAGCAGCTTTGCCTTGCACAGTTCGATCTGCCCCTCAATTGAGACGCTTTCCTTTTTATCAAGTGACTGTCTGGCGTAGATGGCTTTCATGTGCAGTGTCTCCTTTCTGAAATACGCAGCATTATTTAATCTTTATGAAACTGCGCCGTCAGGCGCGTGCGTTAAGGGTGTAAAGCACTTTTTTACAAATGGTTACATCCCTATATGGTAGCTAATAGCACTACTTGTTATATTTTGCAAGTACTATTTTCAAAAAACAGTATTACCATTTGAGACTGGATTATAGCTATATCTCTTAAGTTGTAACGAGGGTGAAACGGAAAAAGCCCCATGGGAGCGGCTTTGCTACTTCCGGTTGCGATAGCCGCAACTGAATAGAGCTTGCTATCCGGCAGCATTTTTATCATAATAAAGGAAAAATTTTTATAACACAGGAGGATTATTATGAAGATCAAAAAAGGAATGCTGGCGGGGCTTATAGCCATAATCATGAGTTTCTCTTTAGCTGCCTGCGGTAATGAGGAAAAGGAAACATCGGGAAGATCCACTGAGCAGACGACAGAAAGAACGGAATCATCAGAAGAAAGGGAATCGACACAGGAATCGGAACCGTCAGAGGAATCGGAAGAGTCAAGGGAAACGGAATCGACAAAGGAAACGGAATCGTCAGAAGAACCGGAAGAAGACGGCTCCTCAGAGGAAGGCTCGGACCAGGAAACAGGAGAGGAAAGCAGCGAAGGTTCATCGGCATTCGAAGTCCCGGTTCAGGAGGACTTTACCCCTGTTGAAGGCTTAAGCGACAAGTATGTTGATCTGGACAACAGGTCTTTTGCATATAATGGAAAGGTTTTTACACTGGGTGAAAGTACACTGAAGGATTTGATTGCCGGAGGAATCCCTTTTGATGAAAGTGATTTAAACAATAAGGGAAACAATTTGAACAGAAATTATGAAACAAGCAGATATACGGCAGACATTAACGATTATGTGTTTATGCAGTTTACGTTTATCAACATAACCGATGGCAACATGACGGAAGAAGAGTGCCCGCTGTCATCTGTAAGAATATGTTTTCTCTACTTGCCGCAGCCCCAATACGAAGCGGAAAGAAATGAAAAGATAACGGAGAAGATTCTCGACGCAGGGAATGCGGTTTGTTTTGCCTTCCCGCTGACCCTTACTAAGGAGCAGCTTCTGGCAAACAGCAGTGAAGGCGCGGAGCAGGATGATTACAATAATGTGAATTACTACATTAAGTCAGAAGTCTATATGGGCAGAAGCGGTTATCACTTTGATTTTGACAAAGACACCGATCAGATGAAGGAAGTCACAATAAGTTGGCTTCCGTGATGAAGTCCTGCAAAAAAATTAAGGAAACTATTGAATTAAGTCCGCATATTCAGTAAAATATACAATGAAGACTCAGACAGAAGAAAAGCAGGAGAGTAGATTGTGGAAGAAAAACTGAATTTGGACAAAATTAAAAAGCTGGAAAATAATAAACGATATATTGCGACTATGCGCCCGGTATTTAACAGGCGGGCGCTCTTTTCGGATACCACCGGAGATTACCTGATACCGGAGGAGCCGTCAGCAGGCGAGAAGGTTACCGTGAAATTCCGTACTGCCAGGAATAACGTGGACCGGGTGGTCCTGGTCTGCGGAGGCGAAAGCCAGGTTATGGCAAAGGTGGAAAGTGACAAGCATTTTGATTTTTATGCCGGTGAGCTGCAGCTTGGAAGTGAAAAGGTAAATTATTATTTTGAAATTCAGTCAGGGAGCCTGCGGGCATATTACGATACCAGGGGACTGGTACAGGATGTGAATGCTTATTATGATTTTGTGATTCTGCCCGGCTTCAGGACGCCTCAGTGGGCCAAGGGTGCGGTCATGTATCAGATTTATGTGGACCGCTTCTACAACGGGGATCCCTCCAACGATGTACTGACCAATGAGTACTGCTATATTAACCAGCCTGTGAACAGGGTGGAGGACTGGGGCCGCTATCCCGCTAATATGGATGTCAGGGAATTTTATGGAGGGGATCTGCAGGGGGTTCTGGATAAGATGGATTATCTGCAGGATCTGGGAGTGGAGGTTCTTTATTTTAATCCTCTCTTTGTATCCCCCTCCAATCACAAATATGACAGCCAGGATTACGATTATATAGATCCCCATATTGGAAAAATCGTTGACGACAGGGGGGATCTGCTTCCCGAGGGTCAGAGGGAGAACAGATTTGCTTCCAGATATATCAACCGGGTGACAAATCCGGCAAACCTGGAAGCCAGTAACCAGCTTTTTGCCAGGGTGGTGGAAGAGGCGCATAAACGCGGGATTCGTGTGATAATGGACGGCGTGTTTAACCATTGCGGCTCCTTTCATAAATGGATGGACAGAGAACGCATTTACGAAAATGCGGAGGGTTACGAGAAAGGGGCATATATCAGCGGCGACAGCCCTTACAGGAACTATTTTTCCTTTTCCAACCCCAACGGGTGGCCTTATAACAGATCCTATGACGGCTGGTGGGGGCACGATACCCTGCCAAAGCTGAATTACGAGGATTCCAGGGAATTGATGGATTATGTGCTGCGGATAGGCAGGAAATGGGTTTCTCCGCCGTATAATGCGGATGGCTGGAGGCTGGATGTGGCGGCGGATCTGGGGCGAAGCCAGGATTTTAACCATCATTTCTGGCAGGAGTTCCGCAAGTCCGTGAAGGAGGCCAATCCGGAGGCAATTATTCTGGCCGAGCACTACGGAAATACAAAGGAATGGCTGCAGGGTAACGAGTGGGATACGGTCATGAACTATGATGCTTTCATGGAGCCGGTGACCTGGTTCCTGACGGGTATGGAGAAGCACAGCGATGATTTCAGGGAGGATCTTCTGGGGAATGCAGACAGCTTCTGGGCTGCCATGCAGCATCACGGCGCCAGCTTTTCCATGCCCAGCTGGCAGGTAGCGATGAACGAGCTCTCCAACCACGATCATTCCCGTTTCCTGACCCGCACGAACCATAAGGCGGGAAGGACTGACAGCGCGGGACCTCAGGCCGCGGAGCAGGGTATTAACAAAGCAGTTTTCCGTGAGGCGGTGGTCATGCAGATGACCTGGATGGGGGCGCCTACCATTTATTACGGGGATGAGGCAGGCGTGTGCGGATTTACGGATCCGGACAGCAGACGTACTTACCCCTGGGGACATGAGGATCAGGAGCTGATTCAGTTCCACAAGGATATTATCCGCCTTCGCAGGGAGAATCCGGAGCTTCGTACCGGCTCGATCAAATATGTGGACAGAGATTATAATTTCCTGGCGTACGGTCGTTTCAACAGGGAAGGCAAGTGCCTGATCCTGGTGAATAATAACAATCATCCCATAGAGAGGCAGGTCTTTGTCTGGGAGCTGGGCACCGCAAAGCATGGAAAGATGCGGGCATTGATCTGGACGGATGAAAACGGATACAGCCATGGGCAGGAATATGATGTGGTCGGCGGAAAGATAAAGATCGAGCTGCCCAAGACCTGTGCGGTGGTACTGAAGTTTGTTCAGGAGGCTTAGTGCGCTGTTGCAAAAATGATGCAATAAGAGAGTATACTGCTGCTATAGCTTGGATATAAGCTGTAGCAGCAGTTGTTGACTTATTATGATTTAATGGTCGGAGGGAAAGCATTGAAAAAGGCAGGAAAGGCGGCCCTGCTGGCAGTCTGCGCAGTCCTTATGGCGCTGTGGCCCATGCCCGGCGTATGGGCGGGGCAGGCACCGGAGGAAAAAGAAGCGCTGGAGCAGCTGATTGAGAATTACAGGGAATACGAAGCCAGGTTTGCAGCCATTGAGAAGGTGTCGGACATAGAAGAGTGTGGCTTTCATGTCATAGAAGAGCAGAGCTTTCCGGTTATTCTGGAGTCATTTGGAGAAGAAGAGGTGACCTTTCTGCCTGTTCTGGACAGGGAATACTCCAGAATGGCAGTACTGATCGCCGACAGCGGGGGAAATATCCTTTATAAGACCAACCAGCTGGAGACCAACAACCGGCGTCTGGGAGAGCTGAAGCAGCCTACGAAGGGAATTGCGGCGGTTTCTTTTCAGGATCTGAACAGAGACGGCCTGACGGATATTATACTGATAACAGACTGTAAAAATGAAACCGGGGAGTACAAGGGAAGAACCTATAAGACCGGGGACGTCCTGTTTCAGCAGGAAGGCGGATTTTACAGGGACTGGCGGGTCTCGGACAAGATCAACCGCTTCAGTATGAACAAAAGCGTGGACTTTATTGTAAGCTATGTCAGGGACGGTATATCGGTGGAGGTGCTGTACACGGCCACCACTTTGGACGAGCTGCTGTACAACGGTTTTGAGCTCATAGAAGAACAGTGTTATTGGTGCAGCTTTGAGAAACAGGGTACACTGCGGGTGGTGCCCGGTTTCATTAGAATGGCGGAATACAACGTGTTTATGATATACCTGGTAAACGACCAGGGATCTATCGTCTGGAGCTTCCAGACCATGGAGGACTACGATAATCTGTATTCCATGAAAGGGATGGCCCGCCGGGACCTGGACGGGGACGGGATGAAGGATATACTGGTCCTGGCCAGATACAGTTATTCCGGGCCGGACGGGGAGATGCTGATAGATACGAAATGTTCCGTCTTTTATCAGAGGACGGACGGCTTTGCAGAGGATACGGAATTTGAAGACTATCATCAGTGTACCACGGAGGACACGGTAAGCGGATTGGTAGAGATGATTCGGGGATACTGGGGGTGGACGGTGGAAAATGATTAAGATACTGATTGTAGACGATGAGAAGCCCATTTGTGACCTGATAGACATTAATCTGTCTGCGGCAGGTTATGACTGCAAATCCGTTCAGGACGGGCTGAAGGCTATTGACCTGATTGAATCGGAGTCCTTTGACCTGATCCTGCTGGACATTATGCTGCCGGGAGCCAACGGCTATGACATCATGGAGTACATAAAACCATTGAAAATACCGGTGATATTTATTACCGCGAAGCATGAAGTAAAGGACAGGGTAAAGGGCCTGAAGCTGGGGGCAGAGGATTACCTGGTGAAGCCTTTTGATGTGGTGGAGCTGGTGGCCCGGGTGGAAGTGGTGCTGCGCCGTTATAATAAAACGGATACAGTGCTTACTGCCGGGAATGTGACAGTGGATGTGGAGGCCAGGAAGGTAACCAGGGCCGGTAAGCCGGTAGAGCTGACCAATAAGGAGTATGGCCTGCTGGTGCTGTTTATCCGCAACAAGAATATTGCGTTGTTTCGGGAGACCCTTTATGAGAAGGTCTGGGGAGACGAGTATCTTGCCGACAGCCGGACGCTGGACCTTCATGTACAGAGGCTGCGCCGCAAGATGGGCTGGGAGGACAACCTGGTGGCAGTATATAAAGTGGGATACCGTCTTGAAATATAGTTCGGGACAGTGGGTACATAACATATGAAATTTCTGTATAAAATTTTGCTGTGGACCATCATCATCATGGCTGCGGCCTTTGGTATCAGCGGATACTTTTTTGTAAATTTTGTATTTCAGACGGCACTGGAGCGGGAGGTGGGCCAGGCTCTTGACGGCAGCTATATTCTCCAGTTTGCCTTTGAGACGGCGGCGCTGAATGTGCCCACGAAATACGGTGTACTGCAGGATATTGCCGTGGAGCAGATCGGGGCAAAGCTGGAAGGAGGCGGACAGGGTTCCGGGCGTTTGCTGCGCCTTTCCGACGAAGAAAAGAAGGCATTATATGTCAGTGAAGGCTTTACGGAGGATACCGCCCTCCTGCAGACAATCGTGGAAAATTCCCGGAGTTGGCAGGTGATTCAGCAGGGGGAGCGTTATTATGTGCAGACCGGAGTCATGGTAAATGCCCTGGACAGGAACCTGTATCTGGAGACCATGGAGGATGTAACGGAGGTATTTGAGGAGAGGGCTATGGGCTTTGAGCTTTACCGGCATGTTACGGTGGTTATGCTGTGTGTCAGCACGCTGGTAATGTTCTTCATTTGTACCTTCCTCACAAAGCCCATCCGGCTTCTGACCAGGGCTACCAGGAGGATGACCGTGGGGGATTACGGCTACCGGGCGAGGCAGGTCAGCAATGATGAGTTGGGACAGCTTACCCAGGATTTTAACAGCATGGCCAATGTGCTGGAGGGCACGATTGACGAGCTGGAAGAAGAGGTTCAGGCAAGAGAAGATTTTATTGCTGCTTTTTCCCATGAGTTGAAAACTCCGCTGACCGCTATCATCGGATACGCGGACCTGCTCCGCTCCAGGGAACTGGATGACGAGAAGCACTTCCTTTGTTCCAATTATATCTATACAGAGGGTAAGCGGCTGGAAAGTATGTCTTTCCGTCTGCTGGATATTATTGTTACCAGGAGGGAACAGATTGAGCGGCAGCCGGTTTCCGCGGAGATCTTTTTCCGGTATCTGGAGGATATGTTTGCAGGAAACAAGGAGCAGCGCCTGCAGGTCTCCTTTGAGGTGGGAACGGTATATGCCGAGGTCAATCTGATCAAATCCGTACTATCCAATCTGGTGGACAATGCCTGTAAGGCTTCTCAAGCCGGGGATATTGTGGAGGTGTCAGGAAGAATCGTGGAGGGCGGATATGAGTTCAGGGTGCAGGATTATGGAGTGGGAATCCCGGAGGAGGAGCTGCAGAGAGTCACGGAGGCCTTTTACATGGTAGACAAGTCCCGTTCCCGCAGCAGAAACGGCGCAGGCCTGGGACTGGCCCTCTGTGAGGAAATTCTGTACCTTCACAACAGTGAGCTGGGGATAGAAAGTACGGTGGGGGAAGGAACCTGTATGAG
>CAJTKW010000001.1:0-12631 GCA_910577035.1 uncultured Acetatifactor sp. | reverse complement strand
CTTTGTCCTGCCTGATGTGTGGGAAAAGCAGGCGGAGGACGGCACGGATGAAATTTAGGAGATTAAGTCTGCTGCTTTTGCCTCTGGCAGCGTTGATTGCCGGACTGGCAGTCTGGGGGCCGGAGGTGCTGGCGGAGTATCGTGACAATAACATTTTAAATCAAATTATGACCCAGGATGGAGAGACAGGCACCGAAGGCTACCGATATGCCCTGAGCAGCAATGAGAAGCTGTTCATCCTGTCAAAGTGCCTGAACAACCAGATTTTGCCCGAGAGTGAGCAGAATGCTCTGACGAAGCAGGATAATCTGAATCTGGATTACCGGGAGCTGACAGGTACCTATGCCATGGTGGCAAACCGGAAGGATTCCTCAGGGCGGGAGATCGAGAGCGCCCGGGGCATTGAGCTGTGTGACCAGGCAGTGAAACAGCTGAAGGAGCTGGGAATCCTGCCCCAGTCTATTAAGCCTGTCAGTGAAAGGATGTATTCGGCAGTGATGTACTCTGCCATTGACGTGCCTGAGCCCAGAAATAATGTATTGGTGTGGAAGATTTCCCTGGATACGGGCAAGCAGACGGCGGACAGGCAGAACCGGCTGCTGGATGCGTATATTGATGCAGACACAGGAAAGATCTATGAATTCTACGTCCGGATTGACGCCTCTTCCTGGGCTGACGTGGATTCGGACGGAATAATTGCAGCCTGGGCGGAGTATATGGGATTGGATGAGCCCCGGGAATATGAAAATACAAATCCTCTGTCGGAGACTACACCTTATTTCAAAAAGTATACCTTTACAGGTATGGAGGAGGGAAACACTGTTGTGACGGTGGGCTTTTATGAGGGTATCAACGAGCTTTTCCTGAAGATTTCCAAATAGAGGCAGCGGGCGATGCAACTATGATGGAAAAAGTTTGAAAATTTTATGCCAAAAATATGAATATTTGACGGAGTTCCCCTGTAAGCTTTATATAGTAGCTGCAGGGGGTTTTATTTTTCCGGAGGCGGAAATAGAAAATATTTCCGGGAGCGGGAATATAATATATTTCCGGGGCAGGAAATATATGGGAAAAGAGGTTGGCATCATGTACGGGCAGGCGAGAGGAAAGGGTTATGAAGTAAGATTGGTGAGGGTAAGTCCCTGGGACAGCAGGACGGGCCGGGGCGTAAAACGCAGCAGCAGGCGCAGCGGCAGGATAGCAGCAGGAATGATGACCGTGATGCTGGTGCTGACGGTCTTCCTGAGCGTGCTTTATTTCTGTCTGCTTCCGGAAGAAGAGGAGATCATGCCTGCGTCCGGTAACGGAAGCCTGCCGGAAGGAAATAATATCTGGCAGATCATGCCGGGAAGCGATCAATTGGAGATACCGGAGAATACAAATCCGGAAACGACACAGACGTCACATGTAGAAAAAGCTTTGGAGCCGGAAGTGAAAACGCCTTTGATTGTCCTGGATCCGGGTCATGGCGGAGAGGACGAGGGCTGTATGCGGGGCGACATGCTGGAAAAGGAGATCAATCTGGAGATTTGCAGACGTGTGGGGGAGAAGCTTAGGGGGATGGGCTTTGAGACGGTGCTCACACGGGAAGATAACGATACCATGCTGAGTCTGGAGGAAAGGGTGTCAATAGCGGAGGAAGCAGAAGCCGACATATATGTCAGTATTCACCAGAATGCCACGGAAGAGAAAGAAAGCTCAGCCAGAGGAATCGAAACCTGGTATTATGACGGGACGGAAGGCAGCAGTCGTCTTGCCAGGCTGCTCCATGGCGAAATCCTGAGGGAAACCGATGCAAAAGAGCGGGGGCTGTGTGAGACGGAGGAGCTGTACGTAATTCGGGAGACATCCATGCCTGCCTGTCTGATTGAAACAGGTTTCCTGTCAAACAGGGAGGACAGAAAGCAGCTGCAGGATGCCGCTTATCTGGATCGGCTTGCTTCAGGAATTGCGGAAGGCGTCAACTATTATTTTCATCCCAAGACTATGTACCTTACCTTTGACGACGGCCCTTCCGAAGAAAACACGACAGCCGTACTGGATATACTTCGGGAGCACAATATAAAAGCCACCTTTTTCGTAGTGGGGGAAAATGTCCGCAGGCATCCGGAAGTTGCCCGCAGAATCGTAGAGGAGGGGCATACTATCGGCATCCACTGCAACCGCCATGAATATGATGTAATTTATGAGAGTGTGGACAGCTATCTGGCGGACTTTCAGGAGGCATTTGACACGGTGTATGAGGTTACCGGGGTGGAGGTGAAGCTGTTTCGGTTTCCCGGCGGCAGTATCAACGCTTATAACGAGGACGTGTATGAAGAGATTATAAGGGAGATGGAAGCCCGGGGCTTTATCTATTTCGACTGGAACGGCTGCCTGGAGGATACCGGAGGGAAGGCTACACCGGACCAGTTGATAAAAAATGCACAGAAAAGTACCCTGGGCCGCAGGAAAGTGGTAATGCTGGCCCATGACATTGTATATCATACTGTTCTTTGCCTGGAGGAGCTGATTGAGAGTTTCCCGGAGTATCAGTTTGAACCCCTGACAGAGGACGTAAAGCCCATTCAGTTTTGAGTTGGGGGGGACGATCTACAATTTGGTGATTCGCGAGGCGAATTCAGCAACGGAAACGATCTACAATCTGGTGATTCGCCTTGTGTTCCGCCTCGTCGGGAAGGGGCTGCAGGATAATGTCTGTGCCATACCTTCGCTCCAGGGCCCGCTTTAAGATCAGATCACAGATCTGAGGATTCTTGGGAAGCAGCGGGCCGTGGAGATAAGTGCCAATGACGTTTTTGTAAAGCAGGCCCTCGTAATCGCCTTTTTCCGTATTTCCGTGTCCGCTGTTCACGGTGCCGAAAGGAGAATAGCTGCCGATATAGGTACGTCCGCCGTGATTTTCAAATCCTACTACAGGCATTGGCACCAGTTTGCTCTTCAGAACGATATTTCCCACCAGCCGTCCCGGCGCCCACCTTGTGTAAATTTCAAGGAGACCCAGCCCCATCGTCTTTCCGCCGGGCGTTTCATAATAATCACCCAGCAGCTGATAAGCGGCGCAGACTGCCAGAACGGAACCGCCGTCCTCTACATAGGCCTTAAAGTCCCGGCGGATTCCCGTCAGATACCTGGACGCCAGTTCGGATTCTCTGTCGGAGCTTCCTCCCCAGCAGACAATATCCAGATTGGAGAAATCGATTCTTTCCCCCACCGGAAGGGAAATAACTTCTGCTTCCATCCCCCGCCATCGCAGACGCTTTTCCAGACACTGCACATTCCCCCGATCCCCATAGAGATTAAACAGTTCCGGGTACAGATGTCCTATTATCAGTTTCATTACCAGCCTCCTTTCCCCACGGACTGAAGTCCCTGCAGCATCCGGCCGGTTCGATACAGCCCGGAGTAATTGGTTACGATGTATAAATTCCTGCTTCCCTGCAGGGTAAGATCCCGGATGGTATGGAGGATGTCCGTTGCATAGCGGCAGGGGATTCCCTCATATTTCAGGCAAAGCCCCATATCGCCGCCCCGTATGCCTCCTACGGTGACGGTTTCCACAGAGGCATCCGAAAGAGCATCATAATCCACATCCCAAAGCCAGGATATATCCTCTCCATCCAGTTTTGTGTCATTGATTTGAATGAATACATCCTTTGGCTTTGGATCCTGCCTGATCAGGAAGAGCTTCTGCTGGAAGCCCACGGGATTTTTGGCCAGAAAGAGCTGTACATGAGTTCCGTTGACGGTAAAGGTATTTTCCCGGTCATTACCGAAGTCAAACTGCTCAATGACCGGGCGAAAATTCGATCTGGGAGCCCCCAGAATCCACAGGGCCGCATAAGCGGCAAGGGTGTTATACACGTTGTAGGGCTCCCGGATAGGAGTTCTCATGGGGGTGCCGGCCAACGTAAAGGAATAACAGCCGTCAAAATGCAGATCCGCTGCGGAAATGTCCGGGCGCAGACGATGGAAACCGCAGGCCGGACAATGCCAGATACCCAGCTGCGCATATTGGACGAGGTCGTATTTCAGCCGTGCGCCGCAGGCAGGGCAAAAGACGATTTCCCGCGGCCCTGTGGGAAGATTCTCCGCAAGCTTTTCATCGAGTCCGTATGTGGTTACGGGATTTCCGCAGCAGTCGGCCAGCAGCCTGGAGCACACGTCATCTCCGTTAATCACAAGTTCTGCTTCGGGCACGTGCTTCAGGGCCGCCTGAATCCTTTTGCTGACCGTATCGACTTCGCCGATGCGGTCCATTTGATCCCGGAAAATATTTGTGACAATCACGCAGTCCGGCCGCAGACGGGAAAAGACGGACTCGGTAGACAGCTCATCCACTTCGATGCAGGCATAATCCGCATCAATCCCTCCCCGGGTGTCTGCAGCCAGGACAAAGGCAGATACCACACCGTCCGGCAGATTCGCACCCAGGCGGTTGCTGATGACCTTTAACCCGTGAGCCTCCAGTACATGAGTTAAAATGCCGTTGGTGGTAGTCTTTCCGTTTGTGCCGGTTACGACAATTATTTTTCTCCGGACCATGCAGGACAGTTCGGAAAGAATTTCCGGCTCAATACATGCGGCAATACGGCCGGGCAGAGAGGAACCGCTGCCCCTTTTCAGCCTGGTGGATGCCTTATAAACGAGCTTTGCAAAGAAAACTGCCAGTCTGCTTCGTAATTTCATAATTGATTCCCATATCCTTCTGTGTGTTTTGTGCCATACCTGACAATCAATAGTTGTTAAGAAAACGTTAGGGAAAATTTGTTTCCGGCTTGTATCGTATTTGACCGGGTTTTGTAAAATTGCACGGAACCGCTACTTTTCATCGGTAGTTTTATAAAGATGTAATATATGGTGCTTGACAAATATATCGCCGGCTGATATATTATAAACACGATATATCGGAGGACGACATAATGGAAACTGCAGGTACAAACAAAAATATCCCGTTGACGGAGGCATTATTCTATATTCTGCTCTCTCTGCGAAAGCCAAACCACGGGTACGGCATTATCCGTGAGGTGGAGGAGCTGACGAAGGGCAGGGTGGTACTGGGACCGGGAACGCTGTACGGGGCTGTCCAGACCATGACGGAGAAGGGCTGGATCCGCATCCACAGTGAGGAGACGGATTCCCGGAAGAAGAAACAGTATATTGTCACCGATCTGGGGAAGGAGATTTTCCAGGCGGAAAGAAAGCGCCTGGAGGAGCTGGTGGAAAATGCCGGACTGTTTGACGGGGAGCCGTGACAATGGCTATTGCCTGCTTTTTTGCATGCTGCAAAAGAGGCTGTCTGAGCCGGCTGAGCCGGCATATCGGAAAGAGCAAATACTCCGGCCGGCAGAAGGAGAGGGGGAGGAAAACAAAATGACTAAATTTCGTTGGTTTTATAATACGGATAAGGAGACAGAGTGGCTCAACCACATGGCGGCACAGGGATGGGCCATGAAAGACTTCTGTCTTGGTTTTTACCGTTTTGAAAGGTGTGAGCCGGGAGAGTATATTTATCAGGTGGATGTGTCGGAAAAGCTTCTGGGCGTGTCGGAGGAATACCGACAATTTATGGAAGAAACGCAGACAGAGATTGTCTGTACCTGGGGCTTCTGGGTGTTCCTGCGCAGAAAGGCGGAGGAAGGGCCTTTCCGCATGTATACGGACGTGGAGTCTACGATCAGGTATTATACAAAGATTAAAGATTCCTTCGGAACGGTGGAAATAATACAGGCCGCCGGTCTGCTGAGCGGGATCTACGGGGCAGTGATCCAGGATAATCCCTTTGGCTGGATGTTTGCGCTTTTTGCAGGGCTTTGCCTGCTGCCGCTTCTGTGGCAGACGGTTCATCTGAAGCAAATCCTGAAGGAGCTGAAAAACCGTCAGGAGGAAACGATTTTACAACCGGACAAAATCGCGCAGGCCCATGTACTGTGGAAACGGGTAGCTATTGTGGCCAGTTTGTTTGGTGCGCCTGTTTTGTACGCTGTGCTGCATGAGCTGGGCCACTGCATTGCCGTATGGATCTGCGGCGGAACCGTCACGGGCTTCTATCCCTTTGACACCGTCAGGCCCCATATGACATATGAAGGAGTTTGGTCCGAATTTTCTCAGGCACTGGTTCATATTTCCGGTTCAGCAATACCTCTGGCGGCAGCGGTAGCGGTATTGCTGTTTTGGAAGGGATCGAAAAAGCATCCGCTGCTGAATATCTGCGCAGGAATTATATCAGGAATTTTCCTGGTTTCTACCCTTTCCTGGATTGTGGAACCCGTGGGCTACCTGATGAACCGTTTTGATTACGGCTCTGATGTTTCGAAGTTTATAGAGGATACGGGACTGCATCCGGTGATTGTCATGCTGTGTGCCCTTTTTATTTTCGGACTGACCTGCCTGTTGTTTTTCAAAAGAAGGGCAAGGCTTTCCCTTGGGTTTATGGACAGGAAATTTACCACCAGGTTTTTTTCTTTTCTGATTACAACGTGTGTTGTGTTTCTGGTATTGCTATATTTTGGCACCGTGGGCGCTGACACGATCTTGGCGGAGGGCAATATTCAATTTGCGGTTCCGGCTGACAAAAACTCCATTTTGCAGGAGGAGCACGAAATTCTGGTCACGGAGCCGGGAGAGTATACCTGTTATGTCGAATGGATGGTGGACCGGGAGGGAGCCGTGGCAGGCATTATGCTTAAGAGTGCGGATGGGCTATCTCCCCTGTCCTGTACGGGAAACTGGTTAAAAGCGGAATTTGCCGCTTTTCATCTGGACAGCGGCAGCTATACGCTTAGCTTTTATTTTCTGTCCTGCTGGGAAGACTGGCTGGAATTCTGTGAAATAACCGGGGCAGAGGTAAGCGATCTGTCGGATTATGTCTGGGAGCCGGACTCATCCGCCACGGTCACCGGGAAATACCGCATTATGCGCAAGCAGCCGGATGTGCACAATAATAAATCGGAAGGGAATTCGGCAGCAGGAGGAAACCAGGGTGGTTGAATATGCAGTGTATCCCTTCCCTTGGGGATTTTTGGAGATCGGGTATGAAGGAAATGCGGTAATAAGCCTGAAAAGGACGGACGAGTCGGAAAAGAAGCAGGGACGGACGGCATTGACAGACTTAGTATACAGACAGATTACGGAGTATTTTCAAGGCAGACGCAAAGCCTTTACTTTTCCCTGTGAGCTACGTGGAACGGAGTTTCAAAAAAGGGTATGGCAGGAACTCTGTAAAATTCCCTACGGGGAAACCAGAACCTACGGAGACATCGCCGCCGCAATCGGGAATCCCAGGGCGGCCCGGGCCGTGGGAATGGCCAATCACAAGAACCCTATTATCATTGCGGTGCCCTGCCACAGGGTGATCGGGGCAAACGGAAAGCTTGTGGGCTACGCCGGCGGCCTGGAAATGAAACGGGAATTGCTGAAACTGGAAAAAATGATTGAACAATTGTAAGGATATGGTAGAATATTGTTGAGGCATGGAAAATGAGGATCAGTCTATTGTGAGGGAACCAATATGAAACATTTACATGAAAAATTCTGTTGGTATGAGTTTTCTCAGAGCGATGAGGAGAGTGGGAGTCCTGCGGAGCGTTATGGGCGGATTGTGGATTGGGCCAGTCGGGCAAGGGGCATTAATCCTACGGTTTTTGATGAGCTTTCGAACTGGCTTCTCGGAAGCGGGGAATGGAGTGACAGTGAGCTTGCAGAAAACGGGAAGTATTTGAAGGACCAGGTGGTAGCAAGGTTTTGTGAACAGAACAGGCAGCTTCGCATGGAGCTCACTGCCCTGAAGCCGTCAGGGCTGGTAAATGCGGCGGTATTTGACGCGTTGGATCGTTTTGACCGGGAATTGACGGGAGAAACCAGGGCGGAAGGGCTGAAAGAAGCTGTGAAAAGGGTTTTTCAGGATTTTTCTGCTATCAGGGACCGGGAGGCCAGGGAGTGTTTTGCAGGAGGGATTACAGGTCCTGCGGGAACAGACAGTGTGGAGACATTTGGGTATATGAATGTGCTTAAGGACTGTGATGCCGCGGTGCAGTGGACTTTGTTTATGCCGGATGTGGCCCGGCGGCAGCAGGACGGTTTCCGGGTGGAGAGCTTTGAATATTTAAAATATCCGGGGCTCAGATTTATCGGGGTTGAGAAAGATTTTGAAACCGATGCGGAGGCTTTAAAACGGCTCGTGCAGACTCTGGATTCCATGGACGAATACCGCAGCGGGTTTGACCATGACGCCATCCTGCTTCATCACTTTGGCAGGGGGGTGGATGTGGAGCCCTGCCATGGCCTGTGGGGTCGGTTTATGGCAGCGGATACCCCTGTGCCGGAGGGGTTTGCGTATGTAGATTTTGTCTCCCAAAGAAACGGCCGCCCTGGCGTGCCCTATTTGGCGCAGTTTGCCTGTGCCCGATTTGCGGGTGACTCTGCTTCCATGCACGGCATGGAAGGATTTGATTGTAATGCCATGTATGACGTGACCAGAAACATTATACTGGGGCAGAATGTAATGATTCCTTACCCTGACAAATATTGGACGGCGGAGGTGTATCCAGAGGGATTCGGAACGGACAGTACTGTTTATTTATTCAGTGTGGAACGGTGATTCCCTGTCCGATAGGGAGCCGGACGAACAGGATGGGGGAACTCCGCGCAGAATAAGCTTGCAATTCAGGAAAAACTGTGATAAAATTTCACATTGTCAGGATTGGTTTTGCAAGATCCTGTACCAATATCAAATGGATGGGTTCCCGAGTGGCCAAAGGGGACAGACTGTAAATCTGCTGCAAATTGCTTCGGTGGTTCGAATCCACCCCCATCCATGCCATGCGCGTACAGAGTCATGCTGATGCGCATGTGTCCTGCTGGTATGGTGGAATAGGCAGACACAAGAGACTTAAAATCTCTCGGGGGCAACTCCGTGCCGGTTCAAGTCCGGCTACCAGCATTGTTATGAACGGGAATCCATAAATTCAGCTGGGCGCTGAGGTGGATTCTTTTTCTTTGCCCAAAAGCAATGGCATTGGCTGGAGAAATCTTCTTGTTAAAGCCCATATGCGTATAGATGTTCGCAGTGGTAGAGATATTGCTGTGCCTGAGCCATTTCTGGATTTCTTTCAGGCTTACCCCATGTGAGAAAAGCAGCGATGCGCAGCTGTGTCTCCAGAAATCCAAACGTTTGGATTTTTTTGGTGTATGATTCCCTTATAACAAAAAGGGAGGTCATACCATGGATTTACAAAATTTAAAGAAATATCATGAAGAGCTTCTTTCCTTCATGGAAAATAATGGCTACTGTAGCAAAGAACAGGGATGCAGACTTATCAGCCAAACCATTGAAACGATTTCTGATGGCTAACGAGCATGACCCAAACAGGATAGAGAGGCTTCTCTTTGAAAAAATAGCAGGGGAAAAGCTGATTTTAATGTGCTGACTTTGCGAATGCTCTGCCGCGGAAACTAAAGTACTAAAATATAGTTGAATATGACTAGAATATGTGATAATACATTTATTATTGAAGCTTAGCGAAGCCCTTTTAAGCTACCGATTAAATGCGATTGTCTCGCACAAACAATAGACTGGCATATAATACGGGGGATGGTATGATGAACGAGAGACAAGAGAAACTAAACGCTCACGCCACGGGCGCCGCATATGCTTTTTCCTTGCCTGTTTTAGTCTTTTCCCTTGGCTGGATGATCTACACGATTTTCGAAGTGGATAACCATGTGCTTTCTGCAGTATTTACTTTTTTGGGGGACAGCTCGGGTTTCCTTACTTTCTTGTGCGTTGCTATCATCTTGGCAGCATTGCTTCGTGGGCAAAAACAGTATAACTTGGTCATTCTGAACGTTGTCAATGTTGTGTTGCTTAACCAGTTGTATTTGAATTCGCGGTGGCAGGTGCTGTTTGGATCACTCAGGAATTTTTTTGTGAAATTGAATTGGTCAAACGTTTTCTTTTTTGGTGCGATGCTTGCTGTGGTGGGGTATTGCGTTTACATTGGGTTGAAACAGCGCTGGAAAACCTGGGGCCAGAGGTCAAGCATGAATTCACAGGAATTATCACAAACGCTGGATGACACAGCATCAGATGAACAGAGTGCGGCCCCGCAGGATTTAGACAGTTGCGAAAGATTGGCTGATCCCGCATTAGGGCAAGCTTCTGGTCCGCAAAGCGCTCCGCCCAGCGGCCCCAATAGTCCTGTCCAACCAGATTCTCTTGACCAAAACAAATGTACGGATACGGTTTCAGCTGGTTCGGTTTTATTGATTGCCTGCCTTGCGGTTCCCATTGTTTTCATTGGGAAAATACTTGTATTCGATGTATGGAAGCTTGCGCCCTTGTCAGAATCACTCGGTGTTATTACTGATACCTTGCCGATTCTTTCGGTTTTGGCTATAGGCGTCATACTCGCCCCGATAATCTATAAAATGTTTCATAGTATCGGGAAAACTTTTCAGCCCGACAGCATCCGTATCACAGCGTTCCTTGCCTTGCTTTTGGAACTTGGCTTTATCTTGGCTGTTGTGCTGAATGGCGGGGATCATCTCCCGGAATTTTTAGACAAATTCTTAAACAGCATTGTCAACAATAGCCTAATTGCCCTGCCGCTGATCCTTGCTGTGGTGTTCATTATTTTGGACATTGTTATTTCCATTATTATGAAAATCGCGTTTGGAAAGAGTTCGCATGAATGGATTGCAAAAATGCAGGAACGGATCGTACTGATTGAGCAGGGGTTGACTCTTTTTGTCTGCAACCTGATGATCGGGTTTATCAACCTGTTGCTGTTCATTCCGGATTTTTTCAATCATATCGGACAGCTACTTTTGGAAGAAAAAGATTTCTTCCCCCAAGAAAAGATCGAGATAAGTGATCTTTCAGGGGGCAAAAAATGGGTGCCTCCCGCGGGGGGTGTCCCAAGCGGTTCAGAAAAGGAGACTACCGATGGACAAAAAAAACGATAGGCAACCAGCCAAGATTTTGCCAGAGTGGGCGGTTACACTAATTGTAATTGCGGTGTTTGACATATTTCTAGCGTTTGAATATTGCTGTATTGTAAAAATTTCTTCCCCGGTTTGGTCCTTTTGCGGCTTGCTGGTTGCCGTGGATCTCTTAATCTGGGGTATCCTCAGTGTGAGTTTTTCCGAACGGGCTTCTAGCGTGATGATTATCGGTGAAGAAGAGCTGCGTAACGCGATGCGGTTGTTGCGGTATGCCACAGCAATTCTGTCGTTCTTGTCCCTGATGACAACAGCTAGCGGCATGAGATCCTTCGTTTTTGACACTGACTGGAAAGCCTATCTCGGCTCATTTGCTGTCCAGTCGATCCTAGTTGTGTTTAGCTTGTTGCTGTGTCATTTCTATGTCATGATTGGGTCGATCCCCTACTTTGGCAAAGCGGTAAAAGCGTTGATGCTTAGCTTGCTGACCATATTCTTTACCGTCGCGCTGGTGGTATCTTCGTGCTTCAGTTACGTTTATATTTCAGGGAATGCGTACAAGAATACATGGCCAGAGGACAGCGAAACGCTGATTCGAGAGTACCTGTTACGGGAAGCTGCTGAATTAAAGGAGCGGAATACGTTTCTCGGCGAACAGTTTCTTAAAAATATAGTCGTCAATATCCAGGGAACATTGGAAGGGGACATTAAAATCTATCTAGAGAAAAAGAGAAGCGAAGTTTCCGAAGATATTTCAAACTTCCAACTTGCAGAATACACGAATGTGCAGGAAAATCTTGCTAAAATTGATATAGCTGCTACGGTGGAACGCTTGGGCAGCGATAAGAGATCGCGGCCGGCGCAACTTGAGGAAATTCGAAACTCATACAATACAATTGGGAGGGATGTGTTGCAACATGTTTTTATAAATTATAATAATGTTGTGGCAGAGGTTTCTATTCTTGTGACTGGTAGGGCGGGGGATGAAGAGGCAACATTGGAGGAAATATCTGAAAAGTTAGAAAAAATATCGGGAGAGCTGCAAGGGATCATCAACCGTGTGGACGGTGCTATCAACGATGTTGGCAGCCTTACAACAAATTTTTATGTCAATGATATCAAACCGATTAAAGCGGTGTTTTCATCTACTGCCGCAACATTTAGGGATTTTGTCCAAGAGCAAAAGGATGCTTTGGATGATCTGATTGTCAGGGCTGGCGCTGAGGATAATGACACGACCAATTCTGGGGAAACCTCTGTGGTGAATCAGATTGAAACCATCCGGCGGCAGATCTATTTGTTGGATCCTCGGCAATCTGACCTGAAGTCCAAAATCCAGAATATTGACGGGAGCTTATCCGGGCTTCTGGACAAGTTCTCCGAATCCGATGTTGTCACGACAGAGAGCATAGCATCGCTCACTTCGTTGATCGAAAGAATCAATGAATATGGGAAATCTCTCTCACTGTCAAATGATATTCAAGTATTTATGGAAAATGATTTGGGCGAGATATACTCATTTGATGAAAGTGGGGAGGATGAGAAAGAGGTATGGAGGTTAACGCGCGGTGAGGACTTTCACCAGTTCCAGTCTATGCTACACGATCTCCCTGATCCATTGTACTTAGAAAAGACGTAAGCGTCAAATAAGAACGTGTAGTGAAATATTTAGCTTTCTCCTGTAAACTTA